>NZ_KI421513.1:1371549-1679882 GCF_000473325.1 Leisingera caerulea DSM 24564 | reverse complement strand
CCGGAGACCTGCACCAGGATCATTTGCCCCGGCGCCAATCCTTTGACCTGGCGCAGGAAGGCCGGTCCGTCAGGCGTGGTCAGGAACATGCCGCCCTGCCCTTTCACCGGCCGGTCGGCGCGGGCGCGGTAGATCGTGCCGGGCGCGGGCGCATCGCTTTCGATCAGGAAGTCTTCCAGCTTGCCATCCACCATCAGCGCAGCGGCTTCACGGTCCTGGATGTGGTCGAGAATAATCGTACGGCCCTTCATGCGGCGGCCTCCTGATACAGCGGCAGCCCGGCGGCGCGCAGAAGATTGGCAGTTTCGGACAGCGGCAGCCCGACAATGCCGGTAAAGGAGCCGCTGATCCATGGAATGAAAGCCCCGGCGGGCCCTTGGATGGCATAGGCGCCGGCCTTGCCTTCCCAATCGCCTGTGGCGAGGTAGGCATTCAGCTCCTCGTCCGACAGGTTTTTCATTTTCACCTGGCTCACCACGTCCTTTTCCCAGATGCGGTCGCCGCGGCGCACGGCAACCGCGGTAATCACACGGTGGCGGCGCCCGGACAGGGCCAGCAGGAACTCTGCTGCCTCGCCTGCGTCCCGCGGCTTGCCGAGGATCCGGCGGCCCAGTGCGACGGTGGTGTCGGCGCAAAGAACGATATCGTCTGCCCCCGCGGGAACAGCCTGCGTTTTTTCCCGCGTCACCCGCGCGCAGTAAGCCCGCGGCAGCTCGCCCTTGAACGGCGTTTCGTCGATTTCCGGCGGGCGCACCGTATCCGGATGCACCCCAAGCTGCGCCAGCAGCTGCAGCCGCCGCGGGCTGCCAGATCCCAGAATAAATGCCATGCCTGGCCCCTCTTACCGGTTTACGCCTGTCATACGGTGAATACCGGCAGCGTTAAAGAGCGGGCCGCCCTATCATCCTGCCGGAAATACCCCCGTCCCGCCGCCTGGCAATCAGCTTCGCCGCCGGGAAGGGAGGCAACGGCCTTCAGACCGCGTCAAAAAACAAAAGCCCGGCGCGGTGCCGGGCTTTGTTTGTCTTGGCAGATCAACGGCTTACTTAAAGCGGTAGTTGATCCGGCCCTTCGTCAGGTCATAAGGTGTCATTTCCACCTGGACCCGGTCGCCAGCCAGAACACGGATGCGGTTCTTGCGCATCTTGCCTGCCGTATGTGCGATGATTTCATGGCCGTTTTCCAGCTCGACCCGAAACGTCGCATTAGGCAGGAGTTCCTTCACGACACCGGGAAATTCGAGCGTATCTTCCTTGGCCATGTTGTCTCCATCATTGGGTTAACCCGCAAACTGCGGGACGTGCGCTTAAATGGGGTCATTTTCCCAATATTTCAAGGGCTCAATCAGCAAAGTGCGGCCTTTGTGACCAAATTTACCCGCGGTGTTTGCTCTTCCCAATGCAGCCGGTTCAGCACCCCGCCATCAGCCCGGACATGTGCGATGGCCTCCAGATCGGCTTCGGCATAGGTCCAGCCCGGCTGGTTCAGCACCCCTTCAGCCAGCACTCCGGTTGCGGGGAAGCCCTTGTCCGGCGGGCCGAAAATGCCGCCCATGCCGGTGTTCGTGTCCACCGCTTCGGACCATGCGTTTGCGCCGACGATCGAGGCCATGGCGGTCACGCACTGGTTCTCCAGTGCCCGCGACATGGCGCCAATGCGCACCCGCCAGTATCCGGCCAGCGCCTCGGTGCAGGAGGGGACGAGAATCACATCCGCCTCCGCCAGGGCACGGCCCAGCAGCGGGAATTCGCTGTCATAGCAGATCAGCACACCGATTCTGCCTAAGCTGGTCTCGAAAATCTTGAGCGGCCCGCCCCCGGCGATGCCCCAGGGCGCGCGCTCGAACCGGGTCATGATCTGCTTGTCCTGATGATCGCGGCTGCCGCCGGGCGTATAGAATTCTGCCCGGTTCACCGGCTGGTCCAGCCCGCTGTGCACCGGGGCGGAGGCCCCGAGGATGTGAACGCCATGTTCGGCGGCCAGCCTCAGGTGCAGCGCCGCCGCATCCTCCATCTTTTCCGAAACCGAGTGAATCGACTGCGCCAGATCGCCGGCCACCGCCGCCCCGTCCAGGGTGGACAGCTCCATCGCACCGTATTCCGGGAACACCAGCAGCTCTGCCCCGTTGCCGGCAGCCTCCGCGACCCAGGCAGCGAGCTTGTCTTCGTACTGCGCCCAGCTATCGAGCCAGTCGAGCGGATAAGCGGCAGTGGCGATTTTCATCCTGTCTTCCCCTTGTGCAAATGCAGACCCTAGGTATTCCGGTTATCTTTTGGCGGCCTCCGGAAGAGGGGGTGACTTCCGTACACCCCCTGTGCACCCTCTGTACACCCCTTCTGCGGCGGCCTGGCAAAACGCTCTTTGGCCGAGCCGCTCCGGCAGGGCTACAAATCCCGGATCCAGAACTGCAGCGGCTTCTTGGTTTCTTCCGCCTGATCCACATCCTTCCAGGAGAAATGCGCGATGGCGCCCGCCAGCGGCTGGTAGCCGCGCTTACGCCAGAACGGATCGAGCGGCGCGTAATCCGCAGGCCGCAGCGGATGGTCCGCCGGACGCTGCACGCCGCAAAAAGCGCATTTGCTGAAACCGTATTTGCGGGCGTGCGCCTCGCGCGCGTCAAAGAACCCGTGGCCAACGCCATGGCCGCGGTATTCCGGCAGCAGCACCGATTCGGCGCAATAGAAGACGTCATTCAGATCAATGCCGGTGCCCGCAAAGGCCGCCGCGAAATCATCTGCATGATCTGCCAGCGGCGCGCCGGTCGAGGCACCGACCAGGGTCTCGCCGTCAAAGGCCCCGACCACCACGGCGTGTTCACTGTCGCGGTAGCTTTGCAGGTACTCGCGCTCATAGGCCAGGTCACCGTCGTACAGATATGGCCAGGCGCGGAACACTTTGATCCGGAGGCGGGCCACATCGTCCAGCGCGGCCTCCAGCGCCGCACCGGTCATCGCTTCGACCCGGATCGTCATCCGGCAGACACCTGGGCGATCCAGTCCGCCAGGTTGTAATAGGTGGTGACGCGGGAAATCTTGCCGTCCTTCAGCTCAAAGAACGATCCGCCCGGCAGGCGGTAGGTCTGGCCCTTGGCTTCCGGCAGGCCCTCGTCGGTTGCCAGGTAGGTGCCGTTGACAATGAACTCCGCCGCCGCACGGGTCACGTCCTCGCTGGCGAAGATCACCAAATCGGTCAGCTCTTCCTTGTAGCAGTGGCTCATATGGGCGCAAAATTCTGCGAATTTCTCCTTGCCCACGCGGATCTGCCCTTCATTCACGTGATGAGCAATCTGCTCGTCCAGGCAGTCCAGCATGGCATCAGTGTCGCCTGCATTGAAGGCTGCAAAATAGCGCGCAATGGTGTCGGTCATGTTCTCTCCGTCGGTTCGCCCCAGCGGTTTTTCAGGTGCTGGATGATTTGGTCCCGTGTTTGCCGGTAGACGTCTAGCTTGGCTTCGCGCGTCTCGCCGAGCCCGGTAGGGTCCATAATCGGCCAATATTCGACATCGAGGTGGAAAAACCGGGTGAGCTCGAGCGCCCGGCGCTGGCTGGCGGGCGACAGCGCCACCACCAGGTCGAAGGACGACAGGTCGTCGCCCCAGCGTTCCATCTCGTCGAAGGAGCGCGAGCGGTGGCGGGACAGCTCGACGTCGATTTCCTGGCAGACGGCGATGGAGAAACCGTCGATTTCCATATCGTTCTTGACGCCGGCGGATTGCACATAGGTGCCGGTGCCATAGAATTTTTTCATGATGCCCTCCGCCATCGGAGAGCGGACCGAATTGTGGTCGCAACAGAACAGAACGGACTGCGGCAGCTCCTCCACCCGTCAGCCTCCGAAATGCAGGACACAGATCAGGGTAAACAGGCGGCGGGCGGTATCGGTGTCGACCTCCGCCTTGCCTTCCAGCCGCTCCTGCAGCACCCGGCTGCCCTCGTTGTGGATGCCGCGCCGGGCCATGTCGATGGTCTCGATCTGGCTCGGCGGCATTGTCTTTACCGCGGTGAAGTAGCTTTCGCAGATCTGGTAATAGTCCTTCACCACCTGCCGGAACGGAGACAGCGACAGGTGGAATTCCGCGGCCTTCTCACCGGATTCGGTGTTGATATCAAAGACCAGCCGCTTGTCGCGGATCGCCAGGCCCAGGTGGTAGGGACCGTCGGGCAGCCCGCGGTCCTCGCGGGACGGCAGGGTAAAGCTGTTCTGTTCGATCAGGTCATAGATCGCCACCTTGCGCTCCTGCTCGATCTCAGGGGTCGGAGGCGGCAGGTTGCGGTCGTCCAGTTCAATGTGGCTGATGCGGCTCATGGGTCTTTGTCTCTAAATGCGCTGAGGCGTCCGGCCATGAGTATCGCACCGGCGCGCCTGGGGCAATGCAGCAGCAGGCGTCACCCCACGGCCGGTATGCGGCAGCGCTTGACAGGCAGAGCCCGCCTGCCCAGCCTGTCCCGGGCAGGAGACAGGATGATGACAGCGCTCGAACAGTTTTCCCTCACAGGCCAGCGCGCGCTGGTGACCGGATCCACCGGCGGGCTGGGCTTGGCCGCCGCCCGGCTGCTGGCTGAGTCCGGGGCCGAGGTTTGGATCAACGGGCGCAGCCAGGCCCGGGTGGCAGCGGCCGTGGCCCGGATGCCCGGAACCGCCCGCCCCCTGGTTCTGGATGTGGCAGACGAAGACGCTTGCGTTGCGGCAATGGAGGAAATCGCGGCAGCAGGCGGTCTGGACATCCTGGTCAACAACGTCGGCCAGCGCGACCGCCGCAGCCTGCCGGAATTCTCCCGCGCTGATCTGCTGGCGCTGTGGGAGGTCGACCTGGTCTCCCCCTTCCGCCTGAGCCAGCTGGCGGCGGTGCAAATGGCCGCCAAGGGCTATGGCCGCATCATCAATATCTCCTCGATTGCGGGCCTTATCGCGCAGGCGGGCGACGCCGCCTATACCACTGCCAAGGCCGGCATCAACGGCATGACCAAGGCGCTGGCGGCAGAGCTTGGCCCCAAAGGCATCACCGTGAACGCAATTGCCCCGGGGTTTTTCAAGACCGCCCCCAACATGGCCGCAGCAGCGGATCCGGCAATTGCGGAAAAGCTCAAGGCCGCCACCTCCCTCGGCCGCTGGGGGGAGCCTGAGGAGCTTGCACCGGCCGTCCTCTTTCTCGCCTCCCCAGCCGCGTCCTACATAACCGGCCAGGTGCTGGCGGTGGACGGCGGCTATACCACGCATTACTGAGGTCTGCGTCATTTTTCCGGGAAAAATGACTTGAGGCCTCCGGCGGGGATATTTCTGGCCAGATGAAGTTACGGATCGTTAACCCGGTTCCGCAACCCTGATCCTGCGGTACAGGCGGGGACGCCGATGACCGCGCCAGGTGAAGCGCCCCGGCGGGCTCCGGGGCGCGGATCCCTTTTCATCTGGCTGAAAACATCCCGGGGTGCATGCGCGGCACGCGCAGAGGGGCAGAGCCCCTGCGCCGCTTACTCGTTCAGCGCATCCAGCCGTGCAGTGACGGACAGCCCGTGCGCCTCCAGGCTTTCGCTTTTCGCCAGCACCTCTGCCGCCGGGCCGATGGCGCGCAGCGAGTCCGGGGTCATCTGGCTGAAAGTTGTGCGCTTGAGGAAATCCATCACCGAAAGGCCGGAAGAGAACCGCGCCGAGCGCGCGGTCGGCAGCACGTGGTTCGGGCCGCCAACATAGTCGCCAATGGCTTCGGGCGTGTACTGGCCCAGAAAAATTGCACCCGCATGCACTGTCTTCTCGCTTAGCGCCGCAGGGTCAGCGACGCAAAGTTCCAGGTGCTCCGGCGCGATGCGGTTCGACAGCGCCGCGGCCTCGTCCAGATCCTGCACGGTGATCACCGCGCCGAAATCGCGCCAGGAGACACCGGCAATCGAACGGCGTTCCAGCGTTTCCAGCCGTTTATCCACCGCCGCGGCCGCCGCGCGGCCAAAGCCCTCGTCATCGGTGATCAGGATCGACTGGGCGCTTTCGTCGTGCTCGGCCTGGCTCATCAGGTCCAGCGCAATCCAGTCCGGATTGTTGTCCTTGTCGGCAATCACCAGGATTTCAGACGGGCCGGCGATCATGTCGATGCCGACCTTGCCGAACACCCGCCGCTTGGCCGCCGCGACAAAGGCATTGCCGGGGCCGGTGATCTTGTCCACCGGCGCAATGGTCTCAGTGCCATAAGCCAGCGCCGCCACGGCCTGCGCGCCGCCGACCCGGTAGATTTCATCCACCCCGGCAATCCGGGCCGCCAGCAGCACAAGCGGGTTGATCTGGCCGTCCGGCGTGGGCACGGTGACCGCCAGCCGCTCCACCCCTGCGACCTTGGCCGGAATGGCATTCATAAGCACGGATGACGGATAGGACGCCAGCCCGCCCGGCACATAAAGCCCCGCAGCCGACACCGCCGACCAGCGCCAGCCCAGCGTTGCGCCGGTCTCGTCCGTCCACTGCGCATCCTCCGGCATCTGGCGGGCATGATAGGCGCGGATCCGTTCTGCTGCCAGTTCCAGTGCAGCGCGTTCTTCTGCAGGCACATCCGCAATCGCCGCATCCGCCTCTGCATCGGTAATGCGCAGCTGCGCGGGCGCCAGCTCCAGCCGGTCGAATTTCGCCGTCAGCTCCACCAGCGCGGCATCGCCGCGGCCGCGCACGTCCGCGATGATCCCGGCAACGATGGAATCCACATCCGGGCTGTCCTCGCGCTTGGCGCCCAGCAGCGCCGTGAAGGATTCTTCGAAATCGGTGTCACGGGTGTTCAGAAACTGCGGCATCGGGATCTCCTTTGGCCTTCGCATAGCTGCATGCCCGGGCAGTCTCAAGATGTATGGCAGCAGGCGGAGCAATTGGACGCAACAGCGGGCATGCTGCGCTTGGGCCGGTTTCCAATTGCCCCGGCGTTTGCTTTAACCAGTCAGAGCCGCCTGCATCAGCCCAGCGGCTTGCGCATCGGAATGCAAGGCAAGCAGCAGGAAGCAGCAGGAGCCTCTGCCTGCCGCCAGCCATGCTTCCGGCAAAAGCCCAGCGCGGCACGGGTTGCGCTCAAACGCCCTTCGCTATGGCCAGCGCTGTGCAGCTCCGCCTCAAGATGCGCCAGCAGTGCCGAGCCTGTGCCCTGCCTTGCGGCGCTGGGGGCAACATAGAGCAATGTCACCGTGCCATCCGGATCCAGCCCACCCACTGCCGCGGCTTGGCCGTTGCGTTCGGCCAGCCAGCACCGCCCGGCCCCGCCTAACCAGGCGCGGATTTGCCCGGGGGCCACGGCGGCGGTCCACGCGTCAATCCGCTGCGGATCGCAGCCATGGCCGGCCTGGCACAAACCTCGGACCGAAGCGGTAAGGACCTGACTCATGGCGAAGACGTCGAAAACAGACGCGGGACGGATCTCCAGGCCGCTCAGCGGGCGGGCGAACGCCTGAGAGATGCCGCGTTTGTTCTGCATAGGTCAGGCTTTGTGGTCCGGCGCCTTCCCCGACGGCGCCCGGTAAGGCCGGGTCACATCGCGCAAGGACACCTCCAGCGCTTCGACCGACAGGCGGATGGCCCCGTCGCCCGCCAGGGTGAGCAGCACGTGGCCGGTGCCGTCTTCACCGGGCTCAAAACTGACGGCAAGCAGGGACAGCACCAAGTCCTTGTCCTTGCGGTCCACTCCTTGAGAGGCGACCCGCAGAACATTGTCCACCACCAGCAGCGACTGCACCCGCTCATAGGCGCGGCCGCGGCGTTCGGCGGCATCCCGGTCCTCCCAGCGGAAGCGGTTCAGCAGCAGGGCAAAGCGGCGCTCTGATGCGCGCCAGCTCATTTCGGTCGCCGGGAAAACAGCATCCTGAACCAGCGAGGAGATGACTTTGAGATCCTCCTCCTCCAATGCGCCCAGATTCAGCGGGACTTCGCGGCCGTCCTCGAAACTTGCATCCGCCATCACTGCTCCTTGATCCGCTCGATTTTGGCACCGACACCGGACAGCTTGCGCACCACATGCTCATAGCCGCGGTCCAGGTGGTAGACACGGCTCACCCTGGTTTCACCTTCTGCCGCCAGACCAGCAAGAATCAGCGAGACCGAAGCGCGCAGGTCGGTGGCCATGACGGGCGCACCTTTCAGCTTTTCGACGCCGGTCACCGTGGCATGGCCGCCATGCACCTCGATCTGCGCGCCCATGCGCACCAGTTCCGGCGCATGCATAAAGCGGTTCTCAAAAATCTTCTCTTCCAGCACCGATGTGCCTTCGGCGGTGCACATCAACGCCATCATCTGCGCCTGCAGGTCGGTCGGGAAGCCGGGGAAGGGTTCGGTCACAACGTCAACCGCCTTTACCCGGCCGTTCTTGCGGCTGACCTTAAGGCCCTTTTCCGTCTCCGTCACTTGAATACCCGCAGCATCCAGTTTTTCGCAGAACGCCCCGAGCAGAGAGATACGGCCGCCCAGAAGCTCCACCTCGCCGCCGCAGATCGCCGGGGCCAGCATATAGGTGCCAAGCTCAATCCGGTCGGTGACCACCTGGTGAGTCGCGCCGTGCAGCCGGTCGACCCCCTGGATGGTGATGTCGGGGGAGCCGTCGCCCTCGATCTGCGCGCCCATTTTCCGCAGGCAGTCCGCCAGGTCGGTGATTTCCGGCTCGCGCGCAGCGTTCTTGATGACTGTGGTGCCCTTGGCAAGGGTTGCGGCCATCATGATGTTTTCGGTAGCGCCAACGGAGGCAAAGCTCAGCTCTACCACCGCGCCCTTGAGGCCGCCCGGCGCCTTGGCGTGCAAGTAGCCGTCTTTCAGCTCAATCTCGGCGCCCAGAGCCTCCAACCCGTGGATGTGCAGATCCATCGGCCGCGCGCCGATGGCGCAGCCGCCCGGCAGCGACACCACCGCCTGGCCCAGCCGGGCCAGCATCGGGCCCAGCACCAGGTTGGAAGCGCGCATTTTCCGCACGATCTCATAATCGGCGACATGGCTTGTCAGATCGTGGCTCGACATTGCCAGCACCTGTCCGTCCTGCAGGCTGGACACCTCGGCGCCCAAAGATTGCAGCAGCAGCGTCATCGTCTTGATGTCGCTGAGCCGGGGCGCATTGGTCAGCGTCAGCGGCTCTTCGCTGAGCAGGGTCGCCGGCATGAGGGTTAAGCAGGCGTTCTTGGCGCCGGCGATCGGGATCTGCCCGTTCAGCGGGCCATTGCCCGTTACCAAAATCGAATCCATCCGCTCTTACTCTCCGCTCTTACCTGTATCCTGGTCCTGCTTTTCAGCCCGCGCCTTGGCCTGCGCCTTGCGCCGGGCCATGTTGGCCTTGAGCGCGGCCTTCAGCCGGTCTTCGCGAGAGGCCGCAGATCCGTCGTTTTTCGGTGTTTTCTTCTCTGCCATAGAACTTCTGTAACTTAGTGCGAAAAAACCGTCCAGAATGCTCTTGCACCCCTCCGCGTTTATGCCTAAAAGCCCCCTCACCGGCGCTGCTGTAGCTCAGAGGTAGAGCACTCCCTTGGTAAGGGAGAGGTCGAGAGTTCAATTCTCTCCAGCAGCACCATCTTCCAAAACATCAATACTTTCACAAGCTTACCGCCCCAGTTCGCGACGTTGCGGCAACTTCTGGGATGACACGCCGCTGCGGGCAGTCTTGGCATCCTGAAAGTCGGGGGTTTATGCGCTTCTTGCGGCACCGGCTGCCTTCCGGGCGGTTTCCAGCCGTGACCGGCCTGGCAGCGCCGCCGCCGCAACCGGCACCGCAGATTCGCAGCGGCCGGAACGCCTGACGGCGGGATTTGGCCGAGCCTCAGCGATTCGCCGCATTTGCGAAGGCCGCAAACAGAATTGAAACGGCTATTTTGCGCCCCGGCCCCCTGCGGGGTGCCGCAAATCGGGGGCTCCGCCGCTGAAATTAACGCAGCGGAAACGAATCCCTCTGAGTGTTTCTCTATCAAGCGCCACCCAGCTGGCACCGCCCGCCGCCCCACTCAGGCTGCCGGGCAGACCGAAATGTTGATGGGAACTGCTCTCTAATGACCCGACTGTCCAAATTCTGGGGCAATATGCGGCTGGGCCGCAAGCTGCCGCTGTCCATCGCCGCGCCGACAATCCTGCTGACCCTTGCCTCGGGCTTTTTCTTTGCCTGGGAAGCCGGGCAAGCGCTGAAAGCCAACCGTGAAGCCGCGTATGCAACGCTGCTGGAGGAACGGAAGGAAGCACTCGAATCCTGGGTGGCAGATCTGCGCTCCCAGACCCGGACGCTGGTCGCCAGCAAAGCCGTCGAAACAGCGCTGCGCGACTTTTCCAACGGCTTCTATTCGCTGGGCGAGGATCCCGGCGGATACCTGCGCGCCACCTACGCCGACGGCAACCCCAACCCCGCTGGCGAACGTTACAAACTGCTGGACGCCAAGGACAAATCCGCCTGGTCTATCCGCCACAAGATGAACCACACCGGCTTTGTCACCTTTCTGGAGGAGCAGGGTTTCCTTGACGCCTACCTTTTGGATGTGCAGGGAAACATGGTCTATTCAGTCCATAAAAACGCCGATTTCGCGCTGAATTACTTAGACGGCGCGTACAAGGACAGCGGGCTGGGCCAGGCCTTCCGGACTGCGCTGGAGCTGGAACAGGGCGATGTGTTCCTTTCGAAGATGGCCGCTTATGAGCCGGGCGGCGGCGCCTCGGCCATGTTCATTTCCTCGCCGGTCTTCAAAAGGGGCGCGATTATGGGGGCCCTGGTCCTGCGCGTGCCCGTAGGCGAAATCGCCGGGATTCTGTCACATTCCGAGCTGCTGGGGGAGACCGGCCAGGCTTATCTGGTGCGCGGCGATGGCGTTGCCCTGACCGCTTCCAGCCGCGCGGGCGGCCACCAGATCCTGTCGCAGCTGCCCCAGCTGCAGCAGATCAATGCTGCAATCGATGGCGAGGAAAGCACGTTCTCCGGCACGCCGGGCCTGTCCGGCCAGCCGGTTGAGGCGATGGCCGGACGTGTCGGCCTGGACGACCGGACCTGGGGAATTGTGCTGGAGGTCGACAGCGCCGAGGCCCTGGCCGCACAGAAAAGCCTGGTCAATGCCGCCATGCTGCAGGCCGTTGGCGTTGCGCTTGCGGTGGCGCTGCTGTCCTGGGTGGCGGCCCGCGGCATCGCCCTCAAGGTTTCCGCCCTGTCCGAGAGCGTCGAACATATCGCGGCCAAGGATTACGAGCATCCGGTCGCGGGCAAGGGCAACGGGGACGAATTCGGCAATATCGCCGGGATATTAGAAGGGTTCAAAACCGATCTTCAGAATGCCCAGATCGCCGAAGAGGAACGGTCCGAGCTGCAGCGCCAGCAGGACCATGTCGTCAGCGAGCTGCGCAACGGTCTGAAGCATCTGGCAAGCGGGGACTTCTCCAGCACGATTGATGAGCCTTTCCCCGAGGCCTACAAAAGCCTGCGCCTCGACTTCAATCAGACGGTCAACACGCTGAACGCTACGGTGCGCGAAGTTGTCGAAGCCACCACCAGCATCCGCAACGGCACCTCGGAGATCAGCCAGGCATCAGACGACCTGTCGCAGCGCACCGAAAGCCAGGCAGCCACACTTGAACAGACCGCGGCGGCGCTGGACCAGATGACCGCCAGCGTCAAAGCGGCCGCCGATGGTGCGCGCCGGGTGGAAACCTCGATGAACGAAGCCCGGGATGAGGCCGAATCCAGCGGCCAGGTGGTTCAGAACGCGGTCTCTGCAATGACCGAGATTGAGCAATCCTCGGCCCACATCTCGCAGATTATCACTGTGATCGACGATATCGCCTTCCAGACCAACCTGCTGGCGCTGAATGCCGGGGTCGAGGCCGCGCGTGCCGGTGACGCCGGACGCGGCTTCGCGGTTGTTGCCTCCGAAGTGCGGGCGCTGGCGCAACGGTCCTCGGATGCGGCGATGGAGATCAAGGCGCTGATTTCCAACTCCGGTGAACAGGTGGCCAAGGGCGTGGACCTGGTCGGCAAGGCCGGCGAGGCACTGAACAGCATCGTCTCGCAGGTCACCCACATTTCGGGGCTGGTGTCGGGCATTGCCGAAGGTGCTGCTGAGCAGTCGACAGGCATTGGCGAGATCAACACCGGCGTGATGCAGCTGGATCAGGTGACCCAGCAGAATGCGGCCATGGTCGAGCAGATGACCGCGGCCGGCCAGCTGCTCAACGGCGACGCGTCCAAGCTGGCCGGGCTGGTGGCGCGGTTCAATGTCGGGCTGGAGATGCCGCCGCCGCGCCAGCCTTCCGAACCGGAACTGCCATCGGCTCATGGCACGGGCTGGAGTGATCTGCCGGAGGCCCCGGCGGCAGCCCCGGCCGCGCATGGCTCCGCGGCTCTGGCGAAATGGCAGGATTTCTGATTTCGCGCCAAGACACCTGTACCGGCTCGGGTCCGGACGCGGTGCCAGGTTTCGGCGGCCTGGCCGGCGGCAGCCTCGCGGCATGACCTGCCCGCCGCTGAAAGAGGTGGTGTTGTGAAAACCAGTTTTTCAGACTTTAAGGAGATCTTGGAGCAGAACCGGACTCCTGACCCGCAAAGCCCGGCGGCTGTCAGAGGAGTTTGGCGTAAATTCAAAAGGTGGCTAGATGGCCCTGAATAAGACTTCCGCAGGCTGGCTGCGCAGGCTCAGCAACCGGACCTACCTGCCCGCTTTGCTTGCTTTGGCAGTTGTCTGCGCCGCCGGGTATTATGCCGAAAGGCAGAACGACACCATCCACCACCAATCCGAACGCGCCCGGATCCAGCAGCAGGCCGGGCTGATCAAGTCCCGGCTGGAAGGCCAGCTGAACGGCGATTACCAGAGGCTGCGCGGGCTTGCTGCGATGCTGGCCACAGAACCGGACATGCCGCAATCCCGGTTCAGCCAGATTGCGGAACAGGTTTTGAAAGGGCAGACCGCGATCCGGCATATTGCTGCTGCCCCGCAACTGGTCGTCTCTTTGATTTACCCGATGAAAGGCAACGAACCGGCGCTCGGGCTGGATTACACCAGGAATGCTGCCCAGCGGGCGGCGGCGCACAGGGTGCGCGACAGCGGTGAAATGGTGCTGGCCGGACCAGTGAACCTGGTGCAGGGCGGCACCGGCTTCATCTACCGGCTGCCGATCTTCACCGGGCCGGAAGAGGAGCGAAAGTTCTGGGGCATTCTGTCCGCCGTTGTCGAAACCGGAACACTTTATGCAGAAACCGGCGTGGCCGGCGCAGATAGCGGGCTGGAAATTGCCCTCACTGGCAAGGACGGCACCGGTGCGGCCGGCCAGCAGTTTCTTGGGTCAGCGGATATTCCCGCCGGCGACCCGGTGCTGATGGAAATTAACCTGCCGGTTGGATCCTGGCAGCTGGCGGCCCGGCCTGCCGGCGGCTGGCAAAGCCGTCCGGGCAATCTGTGGCAGTTGCGTCTGGTGCTGCTGGCGGCCGGCACCCTGATTGTTTTTCCGACTTTCCTGGCCGGCAGGCTGTCTGCCGCACGGCAGACCGTGATCGGCCAGCTGCGGCGCCGGGAAGCGGAACTGGAAGCTGTTTCGCGGCGGCTGGAGATTGCGGTCAAGACCTCCAGAGTCGGCATCTGGGAATGCGATGCGGAAAACAGGCGCGTCACTTGGGACAGCCGGATGCATGAGCTGTACGGCGTGCCCCGGGAAGAGGGCCCGCTGTCGGGCACCGCCTGGAACGCCAGGCTGCACCCGCAGGACCGGGACCGGGTTGCCGAATCCCTGGACGCGGCAGAACGTGCCAAGACGAATTTTGCCTCTGAGTTCCGGATCGTGCTGGATGATGGCACGATCAAGCATATCCGGGCCCTGGCCAGCCCGTTTACCGACGCGCAGGGCCGCGACTGGATGATCGGCGTCAACTGGAATGTGTCCGAAGACGTCCGCCTGCGCGAGGAGCTGATCCACGCCAACCAGGCCTTGTCGGAACGGAATACCGAGCTGAAAGAGGGGAAGCGGGCACTGGAGGAAGCCCATGCGGAGCTCCAGAAACAGCAGGCGGAATTGTACCGCCTGTCACTGGTGGCCAAACATGCCTCCGACAGCATCATCCTGACGGATGCCAGGCGCAATATCCTTTGGGTCAACGACGCCTTTACGCGGGCCACCGGCTACTCCGCTGAAGAAGCAATCGGCAGCACCCCCTCGGACCTTCTGGACGGGCCCGACACCGACCTCAGTGTCATCCGGGAAATGAACCGCCACAAGGAACGCGGGGTCCGTTACCACAACGAGGTGCTCAACTACACCAAGTCGGGAGAAGAGGTCTGGTTTGACACCAACATCGTGCCGGTGACTGGTGCCGACGGCGAGGTCGACCTGATCATCGGCATCGAGCGCGACATCACCCGCAGCAAGCAGCGCGAGCGTGAACTGGCCGAGGCCAAGCTGGCAGCCGAACACGCAGACCGTGCCAAATCGGAATTCCTGGCCAACATGAGCCACGAAATCCGCACTCCGATGAACGGTATCATCGGCATGGCCGATCTGCTGGCGGAGGCAGACCTGACTGCCGACGACCAGCAGAATGTGGAGACGATCCGCAGCTCGGCGCAGGCGCTGCTGAAAATCATCAATGACATCCTCGACCTGTCGCGGCTGGAGGCGGGCAAATTCGCCATCACCCGGGAGGATTTCAACCTTCGGGACTGCATCGACAGCGCCGCCGATCTGTTCCGCCCGAAGGCTCTGGAAAAGGGCCTGTCAATGCAGGTCAGCTATGCAGCCGGCCTGCCCGTACGGCTGCACGGTGATGACGGGCGGCTGCGTCAGATCCTGGTCAACCTGATCGGCAATGCGGTGAAATTCACGCCCGAAGGCAAAATTGCAGTGCGGGTCTCGCAGGTCGGCGCGGATTCCTGCCGCCTCGTGGTCGAGGTTCAGGACAGCGGCATCGGTATTTCCGAAGCCCAGGCCAGCCACATCTTCGACCGCTTCACCCAGGCCGACGCCGCAACCACCAAGGCCTTCGGCGGCACCGGGCTGGGGCTGACGATTTCCAGCATGCTGGCCAAGCGGATGGGGGGCGGTATTTCGGTGCAATCGCAGCAGGGCCAAGGCTCCTGTTTCCGGCTGGAACTGCAGATGGCGCCGGCCGGCGAGGCGATGAGCAAAGTGGCACCGGCGCTTGCGGATGCACCGCCGCAGCTTGGGCCCTGCCGGGTTCTGCTGGCCGAAGACAATCAGACCAACAGGCTGCTGATCCGTAAATTCCTGCGCGGCCAGCCGGTTGATCTGGAAGAGGCCGGGAACGGCCGCGCGGCTGTGGAGATGTGCAAGGAGCTGCAGCCGGACATCATCCTGATGGACATGTCCATGCCGGAACTTGATGGCATTGGCGCCACCCGGGAAATCCGCAGCCTGCCGATTCCCCAGCCGGTGATCGTGGCCTTGACGGCCAATGCCTTCTCCAGCGACCGGCAGGCTTGTTTGGACGCCGGCATGGACCACTTTCTGGCCAAACCAGTGAAAAAGGCTGTGCTGCTGCACACTCTTGCCGCAGTTCTGGCTGAAGCGGCAGAGGCCCAGCAGCGGCCCCGTGCCAGTGCGTGACGGCGCAGTGTGCGGCCCTGTCAGGCAATGAACGGCCAAGCGGGCGCCGGCGCTAGACCGCCATCCCGATCAGCGACACGCCGGCAGCCATCAGCACCGCCGCCCCCAGGCGCCGCATCCAGTAGCCTTCCCTCAGAACGACAAAACCGATCAGCGCCGCAAATATCACCGAAGTTTCCCGCAGCGCAGACACCGCCCCCAGCGGGGCAAAGTTTTTCGCGTACAGCACCAGACCGTAGGCTGTCATCGACACCAGCCCGCCGGCGATGCCCAAAGCCCAGGTGCTTTTTGGCAGCCCCGCCAGGGTCTTGCGCTTGCGCACGGCAATGAAGCCCGCGATGAAGATGTGCAGGAACGCCCCCCAGGCCCAATAGCTCAGCGTGTTGCCGGACAGGCGCACCCCCATGCCGTCGACCAGCGAATAAACAGAAATGCAAAAACCCGTCCCGGCGGCAAAACCCAGCGCTGCATGCCCCACGCCGGAGCGCAGCGCTTTCCAGCTGCTAAGCTGGATGCCGAGCGCGATCACCCCAATCCCGATCCAGGCCTGCAGCGGCAGCACCTCCCCGGCGAAGATCATCGCCCAGATGCCCACCAGCGCCGGCACGATGCCCCGGGCAATCGGATAGACGACGCTCAGGTCGCCATGCTGATAGGCGCGCCCCAGCATGTAAAAATAGCCAAAGTGCACGGCCGTGGAGAGCAGGATGTAGACAAAGCTCTCCGCCGAAGGCAGCGGCAGCACCGCGATCATCACGGAAGCAGGGATGACGTGGCCAAAGGCAACCAGCCCCAGTGTGGTGGTGCGGTCGGCCGCAGTTTTGACAATGGCGTTCCACACCGCATGCAACAGCGCCGCTGACAGAATGATGGCAATGATAAAGGGGGTCATGATGGTGATAAATCTTTTAATAGAAGGCCGGGACGTGCATTAATCGGTTCCTTCCGGCCGCATCTCCTCGATCAGGCGGGTCTCCAGCAGCTGGCCGTTGCGGTAGAGCACCGGATAGGCCACCGCGGCGATGTGGCTGTTGAATTCGCGCAAGGCGCGCAGCGTCTCGAGGTGGATGTCCGAGGTGTCGAAACTGTCGCGGGCGCCGTGCTGCAGCCGCCGCAGGTGGCGCTTGCGGCTGTCGCGCTCCATCCGCTTCAGCTCGGTCTTCTCCAGGCTCAACAGCCGCGCGCTCTCCAGGTCATCGGAAATCAGCACGTTGGAGGCCAGCTGCATATTGGCCAGGATCGCCTCATGCATGCGGGTGATCTCCAGCCAGCCGTCGCGGGAAAACCGCAGCTCCTTCTTGCGCATCTCGCCGGCCAGCACCGTCAGGCGGCGGGCCACCACATCGCCCGCGGTCTCCAGCCGGATGGCGTATTCCATCAGGCTGCGGGCGGTCTTCAGCTGCTCCTCGCTGAACGCCTCCTCCGGAACCGCCGCCACATACTGGCGGATGCCCGACAGGCAGGCGTTGACCTCTTCGTCCATCTGCTGCACAGCACGGATCTGCTCCTTGCTGCCGCCCTCGTACAGCTCCAGCACCGGGCGGAACATGGCGCCCACCTGGTCGGCCATCCGCAGCAGCTCGCGCTTGAGGTTGGCCACGGCCTGCGCGGGCGAGCCGTAGCTGCCCTGCTCCAGCGCGCTGACCGGCCGCCCCGGCGGCTGCGCCCTGGGCGCCGCCGGGTCCGGGAACAGCCGCGCGAAGACACCGCCAAGCGGGGTGCAGAGCGGCAGCGCCAGCAGCAAAAGCGCGGCGTTGAAGGCGAGATGCGCGCTGACCAGCATCTGGCCGCCCTGCGGATCGCCGAGCCAGCCCACCCGCAGCGCCAGATTGGCGCCGAACAGGCACAGCACCGCCCAGGTGCCGCGCAGGGCCAGGTTGGCATAGGGAATGCGCCGCGCCCGCAGGTCCATGCCGCGGCTGAGCCAGACCGGAATGAAGGCGGAGCCGAAATTCGCCCCCAGAACCAGCGACAGCCCGGCGGCAAAGGGAAGGGCGCCGATCTGCACCAGGGTGACGCACATCAGGATCGCCGCGACGGAGGAATGCATCACAAAGGCCAGCGCGCCGCCCGCCAGAAAGGCGGTGACATAGTCGCGCGCGAGGTAGCCCGCGATGGCGGGCAGGAAGGCGCTGCCGCGGATCGGATCCATCGCCTCGCGCAGAAACCTGAGCGATATCAATATGAAGGCGACTCCCATCAGGATCCGCCCCAGCTGCCGCGCCTTTTTGGCCTCGGTCTTCACAAACAGGTAGCCGCCCGCCGCCAGCAGCACCGGCACCAGCCAGTCGAGCTTGAACGACAGGATCTGGATGATCAGCGCCGAGCCGAGATCGCCGCCCAGCACGATCGCCAGCCCGGTTGGAAAGGCGAGATAGCCGCTGGCGGCGAAGCCGGATGTGAGCAGCGCCACCGCGGCCGAGCTTTGCAGCACGATGGCGAGGATCAGCCCCATCAGGCCCGCCTGCAGATGGCTCTGCCGCCCGGTCAGCAGCCGCTGGAACGAGGCGCCATAGCTGCGCTCGATACCGGTGCGCACCATCCGCACCGCATACAGCAGCAGCATCGTCGCGCCCGCGAGGCTGATCAGAAATGTCAGTATCGCCATATCAGGTTCCAGTCGCCTCTCCCGGCAAGGAAACATCTGTCCCAAGGAGGATGATAGCCGTACCAGCGCAGCCAGGGCACAGGTGCAACGGGTGCAAGCGCAAAGCCCCGGCATTCCAGCCTTGAGCCGCGGCCTGAATTGCAGCCAGTTTACTCACCCTTGTTTTCCAGGCGCGATGTCTGTCCTTACGCCCCAGCCATCCAGCGCAGCAGCCAGTTTTTTGCCAGGAGCCTGATCCGTGAACAAAAGATCGATTCTGCGCGGTGACGGGCCGCAATGCGGTGCGGTTTCGTCAAACTTGGGATGGGCGATTGCGACAGCAAGCTGGTCGGTGCACTCCGCAACAACGCGCGCGAGCTGCGCCTCAGCTGCGCTGTGGTACAGGATCCCCTGCTTGGCGGAAAACCCGTCCGCCGACAGGATGGCCAGGTCCAGCGCAAAGCGGCGCACCTGCTGTTCGGTGACAAAGCCGAATGTGCCGCGCTCATTGCTTTGCAATTCGCCGCCCAGGAAATGCACCCGGTTGCCGTTATGGTTTGCCAGCGTCTGTGCGGCGCCTATGGAGTTGGTCACCACGACCAGGCCGGATTTCTGCCGCAGCTCCTCGGCGGCAAACGCGGTGGTGGAGCCCACATCCAGAAACAGCGCCATGCCATCGCGGACATGCGCGGCAACCCGGGCGGCAATCTGCGCCTTCTCCTTCTGGTTCTCGGATATGCGCCGGGCAAAGCTGGTGGCACTTTGCGGCCCGGCCAGAAAGGCACCGCCGTGCACGCGCTGCACAGCACCCGCCTTGTCCAGGGCCTTGATGGTGCGGCGCACCGTTTCCTCGGAGACATCAAGCATCCTGGCAAGCTCCGCACTGCGGGCCGAACCGCCCAGACGGCGCAAGGCGTCAACAAGCTCCATTTCGCGGTGGGAAAGGGAAAGAGACTCCGGCAAGAGGCAACCTGTAAGCAACTGCAGACTTCATGCGATTAGGCATCGCTTGCCGCCGTATTACAGCAACACCCCACAGTTTCCCACAAATTTTTGGACTTTCCCGGCAGATTTGCGGAATCCCCTTGCAAAACATCCCTGCCCTCCCGTCCCGCCGCCAAACGCTCCCGCCCCTTTCAGGCCCGCCTGCGGCCGCCCCAAAGGCGTTGGGCGGGGCGCGGGAGGGCTGCCTGTGCGGCAAAGCAAAACCGCCGCGGCTGACGGGCCGCGGCGGTTCAATTTCTTTAGACCTGCGAAAGGGCTTACAGGTTCGGGTACAGCGGGAATTTGGCGCAGAGGTCCGCGACCTTGGCGCGCACCGAGGCTTCCACATCCGCGTTGCCGTCCTCACCGTTGGCCGCCAGCCCGTCGATCACCTCGATGATCAGGTCGGCGATCTGGCGGAACTCGGCCTCGCCGAAGCCGCGGGTGGTGCCGGCAGGCGTGCCCAGGCGCAAGCCGGAGGTCACGGTCGGCTTTTCCGGGTCGAACGGGATGCCGTTCTTGTTGGTGGTGATGTGGGCGCGGCCCAGCGCCTTGTCGGCGATGTTGCCGGTCACGCCCTTGGGCCGCAGGTCGACCAGCATCACATGGGTGTCGGTGCCGCCGGTCACGATGTCCAGGCCGCCCTGGATCAGCTGGTCCGCCAGCGCCGCCGCGTTTGCCCGCACCTGCTTCTGATATTCCTTGAACTCCGGCTTCAGCGCCTCGCCGAAGGCCGCCGCCTTGCCTGCGATCACATGCATCAGCGGGCCGCCCTGGATGCCAGGGAAGATCGCCGAGTTCACTTTCTTGGCGATCGCCTCGTCGTTGGTCACGATCATGCCGCCGCGGGGGCCGCGCAGGGTCTTGTGGGTGGTTGTGGTGGCGACATGCGCATGCGGGAACGGCGAGGGGTGCTCACCGGCGGCGATCAGGCCCGCGATATGGGCCATGTCGACCATGAAGTAGGCGCCGACGCTGTCCGCGATTTCACGGAACTTGGCAAAGTCGATCTGGCGCGGGATGGCGGAGCCGCCGGCGATGATCAGCTTGGGCTGGTGCTCGGTGGCCAGTGCCTGGATCTGGTCGTAGTCGATCAGGTTGTCGCTTTTGCGCACGCCGTAGTGCACCGCGTTGAACCACTTGCCCGACTGGTTCGGCGCCGCGCCGTGGGTCAGGTGGCCGCCGGAGGCCAGATCCATGCCGAGGATGGTGTCGCCGGGCTGGATCAGCGCCTGGAACACGCCCTGGTTCGCCTGGGAGCCGGAGTTCGGCTGCACGTTGGCGAATTCGCAGCCAAAGAGCTGCTTGGCGCGGTCGATCGCCAGGTTTTCGGCGACATCGACATACTGGCAGCCGCCGTAGTAGCGGCGCCCCGGGTAGCCTTCGGCGTATTTGTTGGTCAGCACAGAGCCCTGCGCTTCCATCACCGCGGCGGAGACGATGTTCTCGGAGGCAATCAGCTCGATCTCGTCGCGCTGGCGGCCCAGTTCCGCGGTGATCGAGGCATAAAGCTCAGGATCGCGCTCGGCGAGGGATTGGGTGAAAAAGAGGTCTTTGGACATTCGGGGCTCCTGTCTATCCAGTCCAGCCAAGGCCCGCGGCCACACAGTTCATCGACTGCATCAGCGGGACCGGCACTGTAGAAGATTTCCGGGCGCGTTCTTCCCGCAGGAGGCGCACCTGGGTTTTATGGATTTCGCGCAGCATGGTCTCGACCCGGCCGAAGCGGGCGCGCAGGCGCGGGAAACGGGCGGCCAGGCTGCAGTCTCCGGTCAGGAACAGGATGGCTTCGCGGGCCAGCTGATACTCCTTGCGGATAGAGCCAAAGGTCCGCTCACGGATTTCCGCGTCCTGCACCAAGCTCGCGTAATCGGCGGCGATGTCCATGTCGCTTTGCAGCAGGGTCTTTTCGACCTCATCCACAACCAGCCGGAACAGCGGCGAATTGCTGAACATGTCCTGCAGCACCGCCTCGCCGCGCGCGCTGCGGAACTTGCGGAAACTGGCAACTGCAGAGCCGAAGCCATACCAGCCGGTGATCATGTGGCGGTTCTGCGACCAGGCAAAGACCCAGGGGATCGCCCGCAAATCCTCCAGCGACCCGGCCCCGAAGCGGCGGGCGGGGCGCGAGCCGATCTTGAGCATCGCCAGTTCTTCCACAGGGCTGGCCTGCTGGAAATAGTCCAGGAAACCAGGCCCGTTCAGCAGGTTGGAATACGCCGCCTGGGACATGCCCGCCAGCGCCTCGAACGCATCATCGTGCTCCGGGTTCACCGGCGGTGTGCCTTCCTGCAGCGAATGGCGCAGCACGGAAGAGGCCATAAGCTCCAGCTGGTGCAGCGCGGTGCCGCGGTTGGCGTATTTGGAGCTGACCACCTCGCCCTGCTCAGTGATCCGCATCCGGCCTGCAATGGTGCCCGCGGGCTGGGCGGCAATGGCGCGCTCAGCCGGGGCGCCCCCGCGCGAGACCGAGCCGCCGCGGCCATGGAAGAAGACCGGCTGCATCCGGTGCGCCGCCAGGGTGCGGGTGATCAGGCGCTGCGCTTTTTCAAGCTCCCAAGTGGAACATAGGAAGCCGCCGTCCTTGTTGCTGTCGGAATAGCCCAGCATCACCTCGATCCGGTTGTCGCCGGATTTCAGCGAACGGCGGGCGAAGGGGACGTCCAAGAGGCCGCTGAGAATGCCAGGGGCCGCCCGAAGGTCGCCGATGGTTTCAAACAGCGGCACAACTTTCAGCGCTGCCTTTTCGGCTCCGAACCCGGCGTAGCGCGCCAGCAGGTAGACCCCCAGCAGATCGTCGGTAGAGCGGGTCATCGACAGGATGAAAGGACCCATTGCCTGGGGATCTTCGCCAGCCCCGGCATCGCGCATCAGCCGCAGCAGCTTCAGCAGCTCGCCGCTTTGCGGGCTGAGCTCATCCGGCATCATGTAAGGCAGCGAGGCGCTGCCCAGTTCGCGGCGCAGCCGTTCGGACCACCCGGGGCTGCCGAATTCGGGCACATCACCAGAGCGCGCCCAGATTTCGGTCAGCGTTTTGGTGGTCACGGTGGAGTTCTGGCGGACGTCCAGCGTCACCGTGCGGAAGCCAAAGACATCGGCCTGCCAACGGATCGGGCGGACATAGCGGGCCGCCAGCCGGTGTGCACCGATTTCTTCCAGCGCTTCCTCGACTTGGGTGAGGTCGCTGATGAAGTCGCCAAGGTGGGCGTAGGCGCCGGGTTCTTCGGCTGCGGTTGCCCGGATGCGGGCCAGGATTGCTGTCAAAGCCTGACGGAAGACTTCCCCGGGATTGCGGGCTTCGAAACCGGCAGCACCTGGTGCAGCTTCGATGATCTTTGCCAGCCGTGCGGTGGCACTGCCAGGCAAAGCAAACACAGCCGCGGAGATGGAAATCCGCTCGGCTGCGGTGGTCAGCGCTTTCTGGTAGCGTTTCAGGATCGCTGCCCGGTTCGCTGTCAGCGCTGCCGCGGTCGCCTCCACCGTAACATTCGGGTTGCCGTCGCGGTCGCCGCCGATCCAGGAGTGGAACTTGAGGCAGGGCGCATCGGCGGTGGCGCCCAGGCGCGGCTCGGCAGCGGCAATGTAGCGATCAAACAGTTGCGGCACCGCCTCGTACAGGCTGTCGCGGAAGAACTGCAGGCCCCATTGGATTTCGTCCTGCAGGCTGGGGCGGTCGCGGCGCAGCTCGCCCGTCATCCACAAGAGGTCGATCTCGGAGCGCAGGTCCTCCAGCAGCTCAACCCGCTCGCGCGGGGTCCAGCGCTTGGCCTCCAGCGACACCAGCCCGCGGTAGATACGGCGGTGGATTTCCAGGATGGTGACGCGCTTGGCCTCGGTCGGGTGCGCGGTCAGGGTCGGGCCGATGGAGAATTGGCTTGCCACCTCCTGGAGCCGTTCCGGCGTGGCCAGCTCCCCGGCCAGGTCGAGGGCGCGGGCAAAGCTGCCTTCGACCACTTCCGGGCCATCCTGGGTCTCGGCCATGCGGCGGTCGCGCATGGCGGCGTTCTCCTCGACGATCTTCAGCAGCTGGAACCAGATGTTGAAGGCCTGCAGATAAGGGGTCGCCGGCTGATCGCCGGACAGGTCCCAGGCGGACTCGCCAATGGCCTTCTGGGCCACTTCGGGCGCGCGCTGGCGCAGAACATCCAGCCACAAGCCGTGGAGTTCATTGCGAAGCCCGGCAGCATAGCCGGTGTCTTCGACCCCGGCATGAGTTGTTTCGGCAGGATCTCCCATCACATCACCCGGTCGCGCGGCTCGCGCCCTGCAAAGAAATCGGTCAGGTTATCAATCACGCGAAAGCCCATCGCCTCGCGCGCCTCCCGGGTGGCACTGCCCAGGTGCGGCAGCATCACCAGGTTGTCGCAATCCATCAGGTCCGGGTTGATGCACGGCTCGCCGTCGAACACATCCAGCCCGGCGCCGCCGATGGTTTCGAACCACAGGGCGCGGGACAGGGCCAGTTCGTCGATCACTTCGCCGCGGGCCGTATTAATAAGGAAGGCGTCCGGCTTCATCAGGTTCAGCATCCGGGTGTTGATCAGATGCCGGTTTGCAGCCCCGCCGGGGCAGTGCAGCGAGACAAAGTCGCACTGCGGCATCAGCTCTTCCAGGCTGTCTGTCTGGGTCGCGTTGTAGCGGGCCAGCACATCAGGTGACACGCGGGAGCGGTTCTGCACCACGATCTTCATGCCGAACCCGTGGTGGGCACGCCGGGCCATTTCCTGGCCGATGCGGCCGAAACCGACGATGCCCAGCGTCTTGCCGGAGACCTTGGTGCCGACCAGATGTGTCGGGCGCCAGCCGGTCCACTGACCGGCGCGCAGCTCGCGCTCGCCCTCGCTCGCGCGACGGGCCACCATCAAAAGCAGCGTCATGGCGATATCAGCAGTGCATTCGCTGAGCACATCCGGCGTGTTGGTCACCGTCATGCTGTGACCTGCTGCGCCGTGCATATCAATGTGAGAGTAGCCAACACCGTAGTTGGCAATGATCCGGGCTTGCGGCTTGGCGATGTCGAACGCCTTGGCGGAAATCCTGTCGGTCACGGTCGGCAGCACCGCGTCATAGGATCTCATCGCATCGCGCAGCTCGCCTTCGCTCAGCGGCGTGTCACCGGTATTCAGCACAGCATCAAAGGCTTCAGAAAGCTGCGCCTCGACTGCGGCGGGCCAGCGGCGGGTCACAAGAACCTTGGGCTTTGCCATGATGTCATCTCCCTGTCGTGCTTATGCTTTATTAATGCGCTCCACCCCCGCCATTGCCCCAGGCCAGGGGTGGAGCGTCGCGCCTGACCCAAAGCCGGATCAGGCGGCGTTCTTTTTCATCACGCTTGCGATGGTTTCGCCGATCACTGCGGGGTTTTCGGCAACGGTCACGCCGGCCGCCGACAGGATCTCCACCTTCTCGGAGGCGCTCTCGCCGAAGGCCGAGATGATCGCGCCCGCGTGGCCCATGGTGCGGCCCTTGGGTGCGGTCAGACCCGCGACATAGGCCACAACCGGCTTGGTCACGTGGTTCTTGATGTAATCCGCCGCTTCTGCTTCTTGCGGGCCGCCGATTTCACCGATCATCGCGATGACCTCGGTTTCCGGATCCTTCTCGAACCATTCCAGGATATCCTTGAAGGAGGAGCCGTTGATCGGATCGCCACCGATGCCGACGGAGGTGGAAACCCCCAGGCCCAGCTCTTTCAACTGCGCCGCGGCTTCATACCCCAGGGTGCCGGACCGGCCGATGATGCCCACGGTGCCCGGCAGGTAGATGTGGCCCGGCATGATGCCCAGCAGCGCCTTGCCCGGCGAGATGGTGCCCGCGCAGTTCGGTCCGGTCAGGATCATCCGCTTATCCTTCGGATAGCGGTACATGTAGCGTTTCACCCGGATCATGTCCTGCGCCGGGATGCCGTCGGTGATGCAGACGCAATAGTTGATGCCCGCATCCGCCGCTTCCATGATGGAGTCGGCTGCAAACGGCGGCGGCACGAACACCAAGGAGGCATTGGCGCCGGTGGCCTCCACCGCTTCCTTCACGGTGTTGAAGACAGGCACGCCCTCGACGGTCTCGCCGCCCTTGCCCGGTACAACGCCGCCTACGACGTTGGTTCCGTATTCGATCATATCCTTGGTGTGGAACCGGGCAATCTTGCCGGTGATGCCCTGAACGATGACTTTGCTTTCGCGATCAAGAAGGATGCTCATTTAACTGCCCTCACACGAGTGTTCTGGTCGAGGTCGTTTTTCCACGCACCAACGGCCCGCTCAGCGGCTTCCATCAGCGAGGTTGCGCGGATCAGCGGCAGGCCGGACTGGGCCAGGATCTTCTGGCCTTCCTCCACGTTTGTGCCGGCAAGGCGGACCACCACGGGCACGTCGACCTGCACTTCGCGCAGCGCCTGCACGACGCCCTCCGCCACCCAGTCGCAGCGGTTGATACCGGCGAAGATATTGACCAGAACCGCCTGCACGTTGCTGTCGGACATCACCAGGCGGAACGCCTTGGCGACCCGCTCGGGCGTGGCACCGCCGCCGATGTCCAGGAAGTTGGCAGGCTCACCGCCGGCCAGCTTGATGGTGTCCATAGTTGCCATCGCCAGGCCTGCGCCGTTCACGATGCAGCCGATGTTGCCTTCCAGGCCGACATAAGACAGGCCGCGGTCGGCGGCGCGGCTTTCGCGCGGGTCTTCCTGGCTCTTGTCGCGCAGCTCAGCGATCTGCGGGTGGCGGAAAAGGGCGTTGTCGTCAAAGGTCATCTTGGCATCCAGCGCGATGACCCGGTTGTCCGAGGTGACCACCAGCGGGTTGATCTCAACCATGGTGGCATCCAGTTCCGAAAACGCCTGATAGCAGCCTTTGAGCGTGCGCACCATCTGCTGCGTCATCGCCGGCTCGATGCCCAGGGCAAAAGCAATCTCGCGCGCCTGGAAATCCTGCAGGCCGACTGCCGGTTCAACGGTCGAGCGCACGATGGACTCGGGCCGCTCGGCAGAGATCTCCTCAATCTCCATACCGCCTTCGGACGAGGCAACGATCATCACCCGCTGGCTGGACCGGTCCAGCACAAAGCCCAGATAGATCTCGCGGGCGATCGGTACCGCACCTTCGACATAGACACGGTAGATGCCTTTGCCTTCGGGGCCGGTCTGGTGGGTCACCAGCTTTTTGCCGAACAGGTTTTCGGTCGCCTCATAGATCTCAGCTTCGGAGTTGCACAGCTTGACGCCGCCCGCCTTGCCGCGGCCGCCGGCATGGACCTGGGCCTTGACGATCCATTTGTCGCCGCCCAGTTCCCGTGCGCGGTAGGCCGCCTGCTCGGGGCTGTAGGCCAGCGCGCCCGGCGGAACGGTCACGCCGAAGTTGCTCAGAACTTCCTTGGCCTGATACTCGTGGATATCCATGGTCCTCTCCTCCTCATGGATGTCGGAATAAGTTACTCAGCGGCCTCGAGGGCTGCGGAGTAGTGCCGGTCGAGCAGGGCGTTGATCGCGTCCATGTCGACGTTTGCGCCCATATCATTCATCGCCTTGCCGAAGCGGTTGACGATGTCGGTGATGGCGGCAGGGGTGATCTGGTTCAGGATGCCGATGCGGACCTGGACCGGCTCCGACAGGGTCGGCCAGATGCCGAAACCGACGGCGCGGCAGTTGCCAACCAGTTCTTTTTCGCGCCCGGCCAGATCGCCGGGCAGGTTCAGAACCACCAGGCTGGTCATGTTGCTGGTCACGTCGCAGCCCATCGCGGTCACGGCATCGCGCAGCGCTTTCTCGTGGAAGGCATAGTCGCGGGCCTTCTGGGCACGGCCGTGCTGCAGGGTGATGCGCAGCGCCTCGTGGAAGGCGGCAACCGCATAGCCGGAATGAGTGCGGTGGTAGGTGCCGGCGGCAACGTCCTGACCGTCCACGATGCCCCAGTGGCGGGCTTCCAGGATCGGGTTGTGGACATAGGAATGGCAGCCGTTCTCACGCACGGTCTGAATATACTTGTCGGTGAAGGACACCGGCGCATAGGTCAGCGGCAGGCACAGCACGCCTTTCTGCGGGCAGGAGGCCCAGCCGGCAACGCCCGGGTAATCGTCGATCGAAAAGTCTTCGATGCCCAGCGAGGATACCGCGTCAATGAGGCCCATCACGCCATGCTTCACACAAGCGTCCGAGAAGCTCTTGAGGTCGTTGATGCGGCCCGAGCCGGTTTCCCAATGCGCCATGAAGGCCCACTTGGGTTTCTTCTCAGCCAGCACCTGCTCCACCAGTTTGCCGGAGACCGACTCGCCGTGCGGCACGTCAATCACGGTGACGGAGGCAGGCTGCGGGTTCATCGCATCGGCGGCCAGTTCCTCGCGGGTGGCGGCCTTCATCCGGATGGTCATTGCGTCGATGCCGGAGAAGGTGCCGTTCTGGAACGCAACCACGGTGTCGCCCGGCAGAATTGCGTTCAGCATGCAATCCAGCCCCGAGAAGCCGGTGCCGCCGACGCCGTAGGTGTAGGTGTTGGCAGTGCCCCACAGGTCACGCAGCATCTGCTTGCACTCGATCATGCCGCGCAGCACGTCCGCCTGCATGTGGTCGGCCAGGCCGGTGTTGGCAAACGCCTGCAGCACGCGGGGATCGGTATTGCCCGGGCCAGGGCCTGCGGCCAGAGTTTCCGGGATTTCCAGGCTGGGGAAGATCGTGGGTTCTGTCATCGGGTCAAACCTCTTTGGTGTCCGTTGCCGATGCGCCGGAGGTCACGGGCCTTCTTCACTTTGGGAAGGTTTGTTTCCTGACGGTCAACATCTGTTAACGCTAGGAAACCCTAGGTCGACAAAACCCGCAACATTCCTATATCCTGCTTTTGGGTATCTAAATGGATGGGGAAAATCCTACCCAAAGCGGTAAAAATACCGTTGCATACCGAAAATCTCCCTACCCATCCGGGTAGTTTTTCACAAAAGGGCACCAAATGGCACCTATAAGCGACAAAGTTTCCCCGATATCGGTCATGCTTGCTGACGCAAATCCGCTGGTGCTGTCGGCGATGTCCGAGATCTTCGATAAGGACCCGCGATTCTCGCTGGTCGCCACCTCCGCCACCGCCGAAGGCTTCCTCGGAACTGTGATGCGGGTGCCGGTTCAGGTCGGGATTATCGACTGGAACCTGCCCGCGCTCGGCGGCGCCAAGCTGATCGAGGTGCTGCGCGACCAGACCAATGCGCCGCGGCTGGTGGTCTATGCCGACGACAGCGGCGACGTGCCGCGCAAGGCGATGAGCGCCGGCGCGGCTGGCTTTGCGCCGCGTTCCAGCGCTGTCGACGGGCTTCTGGACACCTGCCTGGCCGTGGCTTCGGGCAAGATGGTTTTCCCCTTCCTCGACGTCCGCGGCCTGCAGACCGATCCGATTGAGCAGTTGTCGCGCCGCGAGCGCACGATGCTTGAGGCGCTGTCCAAGGGGCTCACCAACAAAGAGCTCAGCAAGGAGCTGGAGATTTCGACCAACACGGTGAAGTTCCACCTGTCGAACCTCTACGAAAAACTCTCGGTCAAGAACCGCGCCCAGGCGATTGCGTTCTACTACGCCAACCGCGCTGCCAAGGGCGATTTCAGCCTGGAGGAATAACCCCGCCCTGCCGCTTCGCGCCTCGCACGCGTGTGCGCATACGCGTGCGCCCGCGGGGGCGCGACGCGCGGGCGCGCATCCGCGCGAATGTATTTAAATGAAAACTTTTTTCTTGACAGGAAACCTTCTCATGGGGAATGCCTAGAGTGGAGAGGACGAAACCCCATTGCGAATGAGGAGCGCACCCATGTCGTTTCATACCATCGAACAGGCCCCTGGCCGCCTGAACCGCAGCGAGCTGGCAATCCCTGGCTCGCAGCCGCAAATGTTTGAAAAAGCAGCAAAATCAGATGTCGACGTGATCTTCCTGGATCTCGAAGACGCGGTTGCGCCGGACGAGAAGGACCAGGCCCGCAAGAATATCATCGAAGCCCTGAACGACATCGACTGGGGCAACAAATCCATGTCTGTGCGAATCAACGGGCTCGACACCCACTACATGTACCGCGACGTGGTCGATGTGGTTGAACAGGCAGGCGAACGGCTCGACCTGATCATGGTCCCCAAGGTGGGCACCGCGGCCGATGTTTACGCCGTCGACATGCTGGTCACCCAGATCGAAGACGCCAAGGGCCTGAAGAAGCGGATCGGCTTTGAGCACATCATCGAGACCGCGCTTGGCATGCAGAATGTGAGTGAAATTGCCGCAGCCTCCAAGCGCAATGAATCGCTGCATTTCGGGGTTGCCGACTATGCCGCATCGACCCGCGCCCGCACCACCATCATCGGCGGCGTGAACCCCGATTACTCGGTGCTGACCGACCCGGCCGGAGACGGCTCGCGCGATGTGCACTGGGGCGACATGTGGCACTATGCACTGGCCCGCATGGTGGTGGCCGCGCGCGCCAACGGCCTGCGCCCGATTGACGGCCCGTTCGGTGATTTCCAGGACAAGGAAGGCTACAAGGCCGCCGCCAAACGTGCCGCGGTTCTGGGCTGCGAAGGCAAATGGGCGATCCACCCCAGCCAGATCGAACTGGCCAACGAAGTGATGTCACCGTCGGACGCCGAAATCACCAAGGCGCACCGCATCCTGGAAGCCATGGCCGAAGCTGAAGCCGCCGGCAAAGGCGCGGTATCGCTGGATGGCCGCCTGATTGACTATGCCTCGATCCGCCAGGCAGAAGTGCTGGTGGAAAAGGCCAAGCAGATCGCCGGCAACTAAGCCGCCGTTCGGTTTCAACACCTTACGCCGTCCCGGCTTCGGCCGGGGCGGCTAAGCGCCGCTATGCCAGGGAGATGCGTATGACCGGATTGCTGACCACCGCCAAGGCCCTGTTTCAGGCCGCTGTCGACCGGGCAGACCCGGCCAAAGCCCTGCGCACCCAGTTGGCGTTCTCGCCGCTCTCCCCCCTGCCCGAAGGCGGCAGGAATGTGCTGCTGGCCGTCGGCAAAGCAGCCATCCCGATGATGCGCGAGGCGCTAACGCTGATCCCGGACGCTTCCCAGGCGCTGGTCATCACAAACTCTGAAAACTATTCGGAGATTCCCGGCGCCACGGTGCTCTGCGGCGCCCATCCGGTACCGGATGAGACCAGCGCCGCCGCCGGCCGGGCGGCCATTGAACTGGCGGTCTCTCTCGGTCCCAATGACCGGCTGATAGCCCTGATTTCAGGCGGCGGCTCCGCCCTGATGGTGGCCCCCGCCTCCGGCCTGACCCTGGCGGACAAGTCTTCGGTGAACAAGCTGCTGCTCGCCTCGGGCCTCGAAATCAACGAGATGAACCTGATCCGCCAGCAGCTGTCGGACATCAAAGGCGGCGGATTGCTGCGCCATGCCGCCCCGGCCCGGGTGCAGGCCTTCATCCTGTCGGACGTGATCGGCGACGACCTGCGCGCCATTGCCTCCGGCCCGACTGTGGCGCCCATCGGCACCCGTGCTCAGGCGCGGGAAATCCTGCAGCGCGCGGGCATTTGGGGCAGCATGCCTGAGGCCGTCAAATCCCATCTCAGCGCCGCTGAAGAACCTCAGGACACTCCGCCCTCAGCGACCAACACCCTGATCGGCTCCAACCGCCACAGCCTCAAGGCGATGATGGCCGCAGCGGCAGAGGACTGGACCTGCAAGCTGGTCTCACACCGCCTGGTCGGCAAAGTGGCCGAGGCCGCGGAAACCATTGTGGCCGCTGCGGAAACCGCTCCCAAGGACAAACCCGTTGCGCTGATCTTCGGCGGCGAGACCACGGTCCAGCTTACTGGCACCGGCCTTGGCGGCCGCAATCAGGAATTGGCCCTGCGTGTCGCCAAACTGGGGGCCGGGCGCCTCAGCGGCGACTGGCTGTTCCTCTCCGGCGGCACAGACGGGCGCGATGGCCCCACGGATGCAGCAGGCGGCATTGCCACCCCTGCCACCTGGGAGGCCATCAAGGCTTCCGGCCAGGACCCGGACGCATTACTCGCCAACAATGACAGCTACGCCGCCCTGAAATCCGCAGATGCGCTTCTGATGACCGGCGGCACCGGCACCAACGTGGCAGATGTGCAGGTCTTCCTCAGAAGGCCCGGCTGAGCCCGGCCTCCTCCCGCTTTTCATCTTCCACCAAATACTCCCGCCGGAGGCTCCCGCCGCTGCGTCAGGCGCAGCGGTTAAGCTGAAGCGCGCTTCTCGCCCCACTCGGCCAGATCGTTCACCAGCATCAACGCCACCCGCCGGAACACCTGGCGCAGCCGCTCCACATGCGGCCCTTCCAGCTTCAGCTCCGCCAGCGCCTGATCCATGCATTTCAGCCAGTTCTCGGCGTCTTCCGCGGTGATCGGAACATGGGCGTGCATCAGCTTCACGTCCATATGCCCGTGCTTTTCTTCGTAGTAACGCCGCCCGCCCATGAAACCGGACAGGAAGTTGAACTGCTCAATCCGGGCATGATCCATGCCATGCCCCCGCTTGTGCAGCTTGACGATCTGCGCGCCAGCCTCGGATTCCTCGACGATGTCGTAGAACCGTTCAACCAGTGCGCGCAGCACGTCTTCGCCGCCGATCTGCTCTATCAGCTTTTGAACCATTGAACCTCCCAGCCCCAGAGCGGCCGGCCTCAGGATTGAGGCCGGGTCTTTTTGGGGTCGTAATGCGCAAAGGGTACGATCTTGGCAGGCAGGCGTTTTTGATGCCCGTCAAGCTTTCCGATTTCGACTTCGGTCCCGACCTCGGAACAGGACACATCCACCCGCGCCAGGGCGATGTTCTTGCCCAAGAGCGGCGAGCGCATCGAAGACGTTACCTCGCCGATCTGCGCCCGGCCGATGTGGACGCAGTCGCCATGGCCAACATCAATTGCCGAGTCGATATCCAGTCCCACCAGCTTGCGCGCTGGCGTCGTCTTGCGCCGGATCAGCGCGTCGCGGCCGATGAAATCATCTTCCTTCGACTTCAGCGGAACGGTGAAGCCGATGCCCGCCTCAAACGGGTCGGTCTGATCGCTGAAATCATAGCCCGCAAAGATCAGCCCGGCCTCGATCCGCACCATATCCAGCGCCTCCAGCCCCATCGGACGGATGCCATGGTCCTGCCCGGCCTCCCAGACTGCGTCGAAAACCTCGCTGGCATGTTTCGGATGGCAGAAGATCTCATACCCCAGTTCGCCGGTATAACCGGTCCGGGACACAACCACCGGCACACCATGCTCACCGCCGATCCGCGCAGGCGTAAAGCGGAACCAGCCCAGCTCCTCCAGTTCGGGATTATGCGGCATGGTCCAGATGATCTTCTTCAGCAGATCCCGGCTCTCCGGCCCCTGCACCGCGATATTGTGCTGCATGTCGGTCGAGGACCGGATCAGCACGTTCAGCCCCAGCTTTTCCGCCTGCTCGCGGATCCATTCCCCGCCGTAGTCCGAGCCGCCGATCCAGCGGAAGTTGTCCTTGCCCAAGCGGAACACGGTGCCGTCGTCGATCATGCCGCCATGCGGATAGCACATTGCGGTATAGACCACCTGCCCAACCGCCAGCTTCTTGATGTTGCGGGTAAAGATATACTGGCACAGCGCCTCGGCGTCAGGTCCGGTGATCTCGAACTTGCGCAGGGGCGTCAGGTCCAGCAGCACGCATTTCTCGCGGCAGGCCCAATATTCCTCCAGCGGCCCGGATTCGGCATAGCAGTTGGCCAGCCAGTAGCCGTTGTACTCCACGAAATTGCGGGTCATCTTGCTGAGGCGGTCGTGAAAACCGGTTTCCTTGGTCATCTTGGGCTCCGATTCAGGGGTCGCGCGGAACGCAATCGCCCGCTTGAAACTCTCTTGGCCGCTGTAGGTGCGGACGTGAATGTCGGTGGGGTTCCAGCCGTTGGCAGCGCTGGTGTCATCCGGGCAGGCAGAGCTGACACAGACCAGATCGGTCAGCGCCCGCAGCAGCACATAGTCGCCGGGCCGCGTCCAGGGCTCATCGGCATACATCACGCCATGCTCGTCCAGCCCGGTGTTGAAGAAGAAGTTGATCGCCATCCAGCCAGCGCGTGGCGTCACACCGTGCTGGGCCAGCGTCGCGTTGAAGTTATCCGAGCAATTCACATGGCCGGGATAGCCGATATCGTCGTAGTACTTCGCCGCGCAGGCCAGGGCAAAGGCGTCATGCCGCCCGACGGTGTCCTGCACCACCTCGACCAGCGGCAGCATATCCTGATCATAGTATTTCGCATGCAGCCCCGGCATCGGATAGGCATGGCCCATCAGCGTCCGGGTCGTGGTCACGTCCAGCGCGTGTTCAATCCCCTTGTCCAGCTTGCGGGCGGCAAAACACTGAAAGTCGGTGCACTGACGGCCGTCCACGTCGATGATCTGGATATAGTCGCCGGCTTTCACGAAATAGCTCTCCGCGGTGGCGCTGTGCACCCGCACCTCATTCACCGGCTCCGCCAGCGGGTCGGGCAATTCAAACCGCGCCACCTGCTTGATCACCGCGCGCTTGACCATGACGGTCAGCGGCGTCGCCGTGTCCTGGCGCTCAAAATCCATGATCCCGCCAGGGGCCGCGATGATCACCACCCCGTCACGCTGCGCGGTAAAGCTATCTTCCGTCTTGGCTGGCGTTGTGCTGTCAAAGAACCTGAGCGCGCCGCCCTGTGCCAGGTCGATGCCGCGCGCCTCCATCCCCATGCGCAAACCGCGCAAGGACTGATCGGAGGAGGTGAGCAGTGCCTTCAGCCCGCTGGCATCGCTATTGGGCGCCGCACCAATAATCCCGGCGTCAATGCGGCCATTGTCCTCCGCCGCAACAACCTCGCAAGGCTGCCCGCCCTCATCATTGGTCACAGTCACCCGGTCGCCTGTTTCCAGGCGGATCAGGATCGCACCGCAGCCCTCGACCACGTATCGCTCCACTCCTTTCGGCAGCGTAAACACCGACGGCTGGTACAGTCCAGAGGGCTTCGGCGGCCCTTTGACAACCTCAGGGAAGCTCATGTCATTCATCGCGCATCTCCTGTCGAACTCCGGCCAAAAATTGCACTTCCGGAATATTTATTTATTGAAAAGAATATTGCCTTCCGCCACTCTAATCAACAAACATGTTGATTTTCTGCGGAAAAACGGCAAATGCCCGGGATGCGGCATTTTCCTGGGGGTGAATGCCGCAAACGAAAGGATAACCGCCATGCACTCGCTGCTCCTTGGCCTCGCGGCGGCCCTTGCCTGGGGGATCCACGACCTTTGCGTGCGGTTTGTGTCGCAGCGGACCGGCATTCTTCCGGCCATGCTGACGGTCTTTGCCAGCGGGGCGATTCTGGTGGCCGCCGCCGCGTTTGCCTTTGGCGACTGGCAAGCGATGAGCTTGCCGGCGGCCCGGCTGGCAGGGCTGTCGGGAGCGATCTTTGCCCTGGCCTCCTACGCGCTTTACCGGGCCTTTGCGCTGGGACCGGTCAAGCTGGTGGCGCCGCTGATTGGCGCCTACCCGGTGCTGTCGCTGGGCATGGCGATGCTGCAAGGACAGCCGGTTGGGCCTGGCCACTGGCTGGCGGTGGCCGTGGTGGCTGGCGGCATCGGGTGCATCGCGGTCTTCTCCACCCAGGAGGACGGCAGCCCGGCGACCCTGCAGGCGGCGGCCTGGGGGCTGGCAGGGGCCATCGGCTTTGCCCTGACATTTGCAGCGGGCCAGGCCGCGACCCAAGCCGGGGCCGAGCTGCCAGTGCTGATCGTCACCCGCCTGGCGGCGATCCTGATCCTGCTCGGCCTCGCGCTTCTGGCGCGGGTGGTCCAGCTGCCAGGCCGCCAGGTTCTGCCGCTTTTGTGCCTGATGGGCGCGCTGGATGCTGTTGCCCTTGGCTTGGTGATCTACTCCGGCACCCTGCCCCGCCCGGAGTTCGCCTCGATCAGCGCGTCTCTGTTCGGCCTGGTTACCGTGGTTCTGGCCTGGCTTGTGCTGCGCGAAAGTATGAACCGCGCACAGTGGATCAGCGTTGCCGTCACTTTTGGCGGCATTGCTTACCTGGGCTTCTAACCCCCGACTTTTCATCTTTCCAAACAAATACTCCCGCCGGAGGCGTCCGGCGGGAGTATTTGCTTGAACCTCAGCGTTCTGCGCTTACGCGGTCAGGCCTTCCGGCTCGGCCAGGTTGTTGGCGCGGCAGGCGGCGGTCACCGTGTTGGCCAGCAGGCAGGCGATGGTCATCGGGCCGACACCGCCCGGCACCGGGGTGATGGCGCCCGCGCGCTCAGCCGCAGAGGCATAGTCCACATCGCCCACCAGGCGGGTCTTACCCTCGCCCTTCTCCGGCGCGTCAATGCGGTTGATGCCAACGTCGATCACGGTGGCGCCTTCCTTGATCCAGTCGCCCGGCACCATCTCCGGACGGCCCACGGCCGCCACCACGATGTCGGCGCGGCGCACCACATCCGGCAGATCCTTGGTGCGGCTGTGCGCAATCGTCACGGTGCAGCTGTCGCCCAGCAGCAATTGCGCCATCGGCTTGCCGACAATGTTGGAGCGGCCGATCACCACCGCGTCCAGGCCCGACAGCGAGCCGTGGTGCTCGCGCAGCATCATCAGGCAGCCCAAGGGCGTGCAGGGCACCATCGACTTCTGGCCGGTGCCCAGCAGGCCGACGTTGGAGATGTGGAAGCCGTCCACATCCTTCTCCGGCGCGATCGAGTTGATCACCAGATCCTCGTCCAGATGCCCCGGCAGCGGCAGCTGCACCAGGATGCCATGCACCTTCGGGTCGCTGTTCAGCTGATCGATCAGCGCCAGCAGATCGGCCTCGGAGGTGCCCGCGTCCAGCTTGTGCTCGAACGAGTTCATGCCCACCTCAACGGTGCTCTTGCCCTTGGAGCGGACATAGACCTGAGAGGCCGGGTCCTCGCCCACCAGCACCACCGCCAGCCCGGGGGTGATGCCATGCTCCTCTTTCAGCCGCGCCACATGCTCCGCCACCTGGCCGCGCACCTTGGCCGCAAAGGCCTTGCCGTCAATCACTGTTGCTGCCATTGCTCTCTTCCTTTCCGCCGGGGGCGCCGCCCCGGATCCGGTCCCGTCATCTCAAAGCTTCAGCGGCCCGGGTGTCCCCGGGCCGCTGCATTCCGTTTGCGGTGCCTTAGAACAGGCCTTCGATCTGGCCGTCATCGTTCAGGCAGATGGTTTCCGCCGCCGGTTTGCGCGGCAGCCCCGGCATTGTCATGATCTCGCCGCAGACCGCAACGATGAAGCCGGCACCGGCCGACAGGCGCACTTCGCGCACCGGCACCGAGTGGCCCACCGGCGCCCCGCGCAAGCTCGGGTCGGTCGAGAAGGAGTACTGGGTCTTGGCCATGCAGACCGGCAGGTTGCCGTAGCCCGCTTCTTCCCATTCCTTCAGCTGGTTGCGGATCTTGTTGTCCGCCAGCACCTCGTCGGCGCGGTAGATGCGCTTGGCGATGGTCTCGATCTTCTCGAACAGCGGCATCTCGTCGGGGTAGATCGGCGAGAAGTTGGCAGAGCCTGCATCGACGATCTCAACCACTTTCTCCGCCAGCGGCGCAGAGCCCTCGGAGCCCAGCTCCCAGTGGCGCGACAGCACCGCCTCGACGCCGTGGGTGGCGCAGTAGGCTTTGACGGCGTCAACTTCGGCATCGGTGTCGGTCACGAAGTGGTTGATCGCAACCACCACCGGCACGCCGAAGGATTTGACGTTCTCGATGTGGCGGCCGAGGTTGGCGCAGCCCTTGTTGACCGCATCGACGTTCTCGGCGCCCAGATCCGCCTTGGCAACGCCGCCGTTCATCTTCATCGCGCGCACGGTGGCCACCAGCACCACCGCCGACGGCGCGATGCCTGCCTTGCGGCACTTGATGTTCATGAACTTCTCGGCGCCCAGGTCCGCGCCGAAGCCCGCCTCGGTCACCACATAGTCAGCCACTTTCAGCGCGGTCTTGGTGGCAATGACCGAGTTGCAGCCGTGCGCGATGTTGGCAAACGGGCCGCCGTGCACAAACGCCGGGTTGTTTTCCAGGGTCTGCACCAGGTTCGGCTGCATCGCGTCTTTCAGCAGCACGGTCATCGCGCCTTCGGCCTTGATGTCGCGGCAGTAGACCGGGGTCTTGTCGCGGCGGTAGGCCACGATGATGTCGCCCAGGCGCTTCTCCAGGTCCTTCAGATCGTTGGCCAGGCACAGGATCGCCATCACTTCCGACGCCACGGTGATGTCAAAGCCCGCTTCGCGCGGGAAGCCGTTGGAGACGCCGCCGAGGGAGGCGGTGATCTGGCGCAGGGCGCGGTCGTTCATGTCGACCACCCGGCGCCATGCGACGCGGCGCACGTCGATCTCGCACTCGTTGCCCCAGTAGATGTGGTTGTCGATCATCGCGCTGAGCAGCGAATGCGCCGAGGTGATGGCGTGGAAGTCGCCGGTGAAGTGGAGGTTCATCTCCTCCATCGGCACCACTTGCGCGTAACCGCCGCCTGCAGCGCCGCCCTTCATGCCGAAGTTCGGGCCGAGCGAGGCTTCGCGGATGCAGATCATCGCGTTCTTGCCGATCCGGTTCAGCCCGTCGCCCAGGCCCACGGTGGTGGTGGTCTTGCCTTCGCCCGCCGGTGTCGGGTTGATCGCGGTCACCAGGATCAGCTTGCCGTCTTCCTTGTCCTGCACCGAGTTGATGAAGGACTGCGACACTTTCGCCTTGTCGTGGCCGTAGGGCAGAAGATCGTCATTGGAAATCCCGATCTTCGCACCAATCTCCTGGATCGGCTTCTTCTGCGCTTCCCGCGCGATCTCAATGTCACTCTTGTAGCTCATGGCCATCTCCCTGCTGCCATCCGTTCCGGTTCACGCCCCGCGGCAGAAGTTGATTGCGAGGCAAGATATATTCCTATTACTCAATTTATTTTCCTGGGCGTCAACACCTTCCTGAACCGTTTCCCCTGAAAAACAGGAGGTTTCCGGCGGATCTGCCGCCCATCGGAAACAGGCGGAATTTCACCCAGGGTGAAGGCGGCGCATATGCGGCAGGCGCTGCCGCAAATAAAAAGGGCCCGGGCAATGCCCGGGCCGCAGAGGTCCGGCCCGAAGGCCGGACCGGGGAATCAGATGTCGAGCGTGTTGTCTTTCTCCCAGCGGGAGAAGTGATTGACGAAGGAGTTCCACTCCTGCTCTTTCATCTTCAGGTAAGCGGCTGAGAACTCCTCGCCCATCATCGCCTTCAGGCCGTCGTCCTTGTCGTAGAAGCGCAGCGCATCCAGCATGTTGAGCGGCAGCTTCGGCGCGTCGGTGATGGTGTGGCCTTCGGCGTACATGTCGATGTCGTGGCGCGGGCCGGGGTCGGCCTTGGAGCGGATGCCGGAAAGCCCGGCGGCGATAATCACCGCCTGCAGCAGGTAGGGGTTCACGGCCCCGTCCGGCAGACGCAGCTCGAACCGGCCGGGGCCGGGCACGCGCACCATGTGGGTGCGATTGTTGCCGGTCCAGGTGACCGTGTTCGGCGCCCAGGTGGCCCCGGACATGGTGCGCGGCGCGTTGATCCGCTTGTAGGAATTCACCGTCGGGTTGGTGATCGCCGCCAGCGCCGAGGCGTGTTTCATGATGCCGCCCAGGAACCAGCCGCCCTGTTCCGACAGGCCCAGTTCGGCAATCTGGCCCTCTCCCTTTTCGGCGGCAAAGACATTGGTGCGGGCATCCTTGCCCGGCGCATCCCAGACCGAGATATGGGCATGGCAGCCGTTGCCGGTAAGACCCTCGACCGGTTTCGGCATGAAGGTCGCGCGGTAGCCGTGCCTCTCTGCCACCGACTTAGTCATGAACTTGAAAAAGCTGTGCTTGTCGGCGGTCGACAGTGCGTCGTCGAACTCCCAGTTCATCTCGAACTGTCCGTTGGCGTCCTCATGGTCGTTCTGGTAGGGGCCCCAGCCCAATTCCAGCATGTAGTCGCAAATCTCGCGCACCACGTCATAGCGGCGCATCACCGCCTGCTGGTCGTAGCAGGGTTTTTCAGCTGTATCGAAGGGGTCGGAGATCTCCTCCCCGTCCGGCGTCAGCAGAAAGAATTCGGCCTCGATGCCGGTCTTCACGTGCAGACCCTCGTCCGCGGCCTCTTTGATCAGGCGGCGCAGCACGTTGCGCGGCGCCTGGGCCACGTCTTCGCCTTCCATCACGCAGTCCGCCGCCACCCAGGCGACCTCCGGCTTCCACGGCAGCTGGATTACCGAGGACGGATCCGGCACCGCCAGCATGTCCGGATGTGCGGGCGTCAGGTCAAGCCAGGTGGCAAAACCGGCAAAGCCGGCCCCGTCTTCCTGCATGTCCGCGATCGCCTGCGCCGGCACCAGTTTGGCGCGCTGGCCACCGAACAAGTCGGTGAAGGAGATCATGAAGTATTTGACGCCTTTTTCTTGTGCGAAAGCAGCCAGATCTGTCGTCATGGTCCTACTTCCTTTCCCTGTTGAACGTATTTCAGAAATGGGGCGCGGACTATTGCCAGCCGCGCCCCGCCAATCATCAGAACCCTGCTTTGCCCGGGTACCAGTCGGTGCCCGCCAGCGGCACCCGCGCCATCGCGGCCGCCTCCATGGTCAGGGCGCACAGATCCTCGGGCTCGAGGTTGTGCAGATGGTTGTGGCCGCAGGCGCGGGCGATGGTCTGGGCTTCCAGCGTCATCACCTTGAGGTAGTTGCGCAGGCGGCGGCCCGCATCGACCGGATCCAGGCGTTTCATCAGCTCCGGGTCCTGGGTGGTTATGCCGGCCGGGTCGCGGCCCTCGTGCCAGTCGTCATAGGCGCCGGTGGTGGTGCCCAGCTTCTGGTACTCATTCTCCCACTTCGGGTCGTTGTCGCCCAGCGCGACCAGCGCCGCGGTGCCGATGGCCACCGCGTCCGCGCCCAGAGCCATCGCCTTGGCCACGTCCGCGCCGGTGCGAATGCCGCCGGAAACCACCAGCTGCACCTCGCGGTGCACGCCCAGATCCTGCAGCGCCTGCACGGCAGGGCGGATGCAGGCCAGCGTCGGCAGGCCGACGTGTTCGATGAACACGTCCTGGGTGGCGGCTGTGCCGCCCTGCATGCCGTCCAGCACCACAACGTCAGCGCCCGCCTTCACCGCCAGCGCGGTGTCATAATAGGGGCGTGTGCCGCCGACCTTGATGTAGATCGGCACCTGCCAATCAGTGATTTCGCGCAGCTCCAGGATCTTGATTTCCAAATCATCCGGGCCGGTCCAGTCCGGGTGGCGGCAGGCGGAACGCTGGTCGATGCCCTTGGGAAGGGTGCGCATTTCCGCAACCCGGTCGGAGATCTTCTGCCCCAGCAGCATGCCGCCGCCGCCGGGCTTGGCGCCCTGGCCGACCACGACCTCAATCGCGTCCGCCTTGCGCAGATCGTCCGGGTTCATGCCGTAACGGGACGGCAGATACTGATAGACCAGCTTGGAGGAATGACCGCGCTCCTCAGGGGTCATGCCGCCGTCGCCGGTGGTTGTCGACGTGCCCGCAGCGGATGCGCCGCGGCCCAGGGCCTCCTTGGCGGGCCCGGACAGCGCGCCAAAGCTCATGCCGGCGATGGTGATCGGGATATCCAGCTCAATCGGCTTCTTGGCAAAGCGGGTGCCCAGCGTCACCTTTGTTTCGCATTTCTCCCGGTAGCCCTCCAGCGGATAGCGCGAGATCGAAGCGCCAAGGAACAGCAGGTCATCGAAATGCGGCACCTTGCGCTTGGCGCCGCCGCCGCGGATGTCATAGATCCCGGTGGCCGCCGCGCGGCGGATCTCCGCGTTGATCGGGTTGGAGAAAGTCGCCGACTGGATCGGGACCGTACGGGGGATGTTATTGCTATCCATGTTTTTTGATCCCTGTCCTTAGTACGCTTGCGCGTTGTCGACGTCGAAGTTGTAGAGCTGCCGGGCGGAGCCGTAGCGCTTGAACTCCTCCGGCTTGGCATCCGCACCGGCGCGGGCCAGCAGATCCTTGAGGATCTCAATATGTTCCGGGCGCATTTCCTTCTCGACACAGTCGGCGCCAAGGCTCTTGACTTTGCCGCGCACAAAGAACCGCGCCTCATAGCAGCTGTCGCCCAGCGCATCGCCGGCGTCGCCCAGCACCACCAGGTTGCCCGCCTGCGCCATAAAGGCGCACATGTGGCCGATGTTGCCGTGCACGACGATGTCGATGCCCTTCATCGAGATGCCGCAGCGCGACGACGCATTGCCCTTGATCACCAAGAGGCCGCCATGACCGGTGGCGCCGGCATACTGGCTGGCGTCGCCTTCGACGATCACGGTGCCGGACATCATGTTTTCCGCCACACCGGGGCCTACAGAGCCCTCCACCTTGACGGTCGCCTGCTGGTTCATGCCGGCGCAATAGTACCCGGTGGAGCCCTTGACGGTGACTTCAATGGGCGAGTTCAGGCCCACGGCAATCGCATGGCTGCCCTTGGGGTTAACGATTTCCCAAGCAGTCTTGTTGGAGCTGCCATTGAGTTCCTGCAGGGCCGAATTCAGACCGCGCAGGCCATTTGCTTCAAGATCATATGTCTGCATCTTAGTGGTTCCAGAAGTAAACGGTTGCGGGTTCGGGCTCCCAAACGCGGGCGTCTTCGATGCCCGGCAGGTTCACCAGCGCGCGGTATTCGGACCCGAACGCCACATACTGGTCGGTCTCCGCCATCACGGCCGGCTTGCAGGCGATCGGGTCGCGGACCACGCCAAAGCCGTCCTTGGTGCCGACCACAAAGGTGAAGAAACCGTCCAGATCCTCCAGGCTGCCTTCCAGCGCCTCGCCCAGGGATGCGCCGTTCTGCATCTTCCAGGTCAGATAGGCCGCGCCCACTTCGGTATCGTTCTGGCTTTCGATCCGCACGCCTTCGCGGCGCAACTTACGGCGCAGCGCGTTGTGGTTGGACAGCGAGCCGTTGTGCACCAGGCACTGGTCGGAGCCAGTGGAGAACGGGTGCGCACCCTCAGTCGTCACGGCGGATTCAGTGGCCATGCGGGTGTGGCCGATGCCGTGGCTGCCGCTCATGCCGCGCACGTCGAAACGCTCGGCAACCTTCTCAGGCAGACCCACCTCCTTGTAGATCTCGATGGTGTCGCCTGCGCTCATGACACGCATGCCGGGGCGCAGCTCGGCCAGCGCGCTGCGGGCCTCCTCTTCCTTGCCCGCGGGCAATTCGAGAACCGCATGAGTGTCGATCACACGGATCGACACATCGGCGCTCAGCGCTTCGGCCAGCGCGCCATCCAGGCCGTCAAAGGCCTCCTCCGGCGTGTCGGACTGAACGGTGAGCTTGGCCCGGCCATCCGCATCCGCGCCATAGATCGCAATGCCCGCGCTGTCCGGACCGCGGTCCGTCATGGTGATGAGCATATCGGTGAGCATATCGCCCAGTTTCGGCTCAAGTGATTTGTCTTTCAGAAAAAGACCGACAATCCCGCACATGGGTGTGCCTCCTGCTTTTCATCTCGAATCAAGGCTAGCAGTTTGCGATCTGCCGTTCAACTCTTATGAAACTTATTTTCCTATGAAGGAAAGAAAAGGCGCGCCAGATGGCGCGCCCCTGATCTGGGAAGCTCAGTACTTCTCAAGCAGATTGTGGATTTTCTCCGTGTCTCCCATCCGCTTGGCCTTCTCCAGATGTTCGCCCTCCCGGACAAACTGGATCCGGTGCCAGGCGATCCAGAAGACCACCCCAAGGACCACCATCAGCCCCTCTGACCCCTGGAACGGATAGACCGCCCCAACCTCTGCCAGATCCACCGCCCAGCTGTCGTAACCGATCGTAGACATTTCAATTCTCCTTATTCAGCTGGAACACCGCCGCCATTCAGCGCAGCCTTGTCGGCGGCAATGATTTCGGCCTTGGCGTCTTCGTAGGCATGGTGTTCGGCGTAATCGAGACCCTGCAGCTCGACCTCTACCGGGATCCGCAGAACGCCCGCGGCGGCTTGCATCTTGGCGATCAGGTAACCGGGCAGCCAGCCCAGCACCCCGAACATGATCACGGCGCCAACGGTCTGACCCACCGGGTTCACGGTGGCGAAGCCTTCATAGGGCGAGCTCGGCGCGCCCCACAGCAGGAAGCCCGCGATGATCAGGCCGACAACGCCGGAATACCCATGCACCGCAACGGCGCCCACCGCATCATCCAGCTTGAACGTGCGCTCCACCCAGTAGTGCAGCTTGTACACGATCACGACACCAACCGCACCGACCAGCATCGCCTGGATCGGGTGATACAGATCGTTGCCCGCGGAAGCGGTGATAATGCCAGCCAGACCGCCGGAGAAGGTCCAGAACGCATCGCCCTTGGACACCACATAGGCCGCCATCAGACCGCCGGACAGCGACATCAGGAAGTTGAAGGTGATCGCAGACAGCGAGGTCGGCGCCAGATAGATGTTGGTGGCCGTCCAGGTGTCGCCAGTCAGCAGCCCGCCAATACCTTCGGGCGAGATCACCGGGATGTTGCAGGCGGCATAGAAGCCCCAGAAACCGGAGTAGATCAGGAAGATCCCGATGGTCAGCATCCAGGGATTATGCGGCGGGATATCGCGCGGGGTGCCATCGGCGGCAAACTTGCCCAGCCGCGGCCCCAGCACCATGATCACACCCAGCGCGTAACCGCCGGCAATCGCGTGGATCACGCCAGACGCATAGGCATCATGATAGCCGAGGTATTTGACCATCCAGCCTTCGGCATGCCAGCCCCAGGCGGCGTCGATGATCCAGAACACCGAACCGATCATCACCGCATGCACCCACAAGGCGGAGGAGCGGATCCGCTCGATGACAGCCCCCGACACGATCGAGGCTGCGGTCCAGGAGAACAGCAGGAACGCCGCCCAGAACACGCCGGTGATCCGGTCGGACAGGTTGGCAGCCATGTTCTGCGACCATGGCAGGTTTGCCGCGCCCGCTTCATGGTTCAGCCCGCCGAAGAACGGGAAACTGGGGAAGGCCCAGTAGATCCACCAGCCGAAAAAGAAGAATGTCACCGTGACCAGCGGAATGATCATGATGTTCTTCATCAATGTGTGCATGTGGTTGCGGTGGCGGCTGGCGCCGACCTCATACATGCAGAACCCCACGTGAATGAGGAACATGAAGACAACCGTCACCCAGTAATAGAACTCGGTGAACACGGTTGTTAGCGCGTTCAGATTTCCATCCAATGTTTTGCCCTCCTGTTGGCAGTTCTCCCGGGCATTTTTGCCTCTTGGGAATATTATTTTCCTTTATTGTGGGTCTCGGTGTGCAAATCTGTCAATAATCATGTGAAAGTTTATTCACTGGCAGGGAATTCTGCTGGCTCCCAGGCACCCTTTCCTGGTTCTCCTACCGCACCTGTTAGCCCTCGCACCCCAACAGCTTAGGGAACCCCGCCATCGCTTGGCTGCCGCACTCCGACGCCCCTGGGAAACGCGGGCAAATCGCACTGGGGACCGGCCCGTTTGCGGCGGAATCACGCGAATCCGCGGCGCTGCAACCTCCCGATTCTCACTCTGGGCGGGTCATCCGGCAGCATCCGCAACCTCAAACCGGCAACCCAAAAGACCATTTCAGGCCAATCCATGCCGCAAAGCCATGCGGAATCGGCATTTTAGGCGAAATCTTTTTCCTGATAGGAATATTCATTGACACAACACCCCCTCTCTTGGCTAACTGGACCAGACCAATGGAACCAAATCAACAATTTTGGTCCGCACCAATAGGGAGAAACGCAAAATGGCCATCATCTGGCGGACTTCAGCACTGGCGCAGCGCCACAAGGAAATCGGCGGCGAGCTGGAAGATTGGAACGGCATGGGAACCGCATGGTTCTATGACCACACCCCTGAACGCGCCAAAGCAGATTACGAGGCGGTCCGCACCAAGGCGGGCCTCATGGACGTATCCGGCCTCAAGAAGGTACACGTAGTGGGTGAGCACGCGGCCCAGGTCATCGACCGGGTCACCACCCGCAACGTCGAAAAGATCATGCCGGGCCGCTCCACCTATGCCTCGATCCTGAACGACCAGGGCAAGTTCGTGGATGACTGCATCATCTACCGCCTGTCGGTGAACAGCTGGATGGTGGTGCACGGCACCGGCACCGGCATGGAGCAGCTGAACACGGTCGCAGCCGGCAAGAACTGCTCCGTGATCTTCGACGACAACCTGCACGACATGTCGCTTCAGGGCCCGGTCGCAGTCGACTTCCTCGCCGAATACGTGCCCGGCATCCGTGATCTGGCCTACTTCGGCATCATCCAGACCAAGCTGTTCGGCTGCCCGGTGATGATCTCGCGCACCGGCTACACCGGCGAGCGCGGTTATGAGATTTTTTGCCAGGCCAAGGACGCGGTGCACCTCTGGGACAGCATCCTGGACAAGGGCGCGGGTCTGGGCATCGTGCCCGTCCAGTTCTCCACCCTCGACCTGCTGCGCACCGAAAGCTACCTGCTGTTCTACCCGGGCGACAACTCCGAAACCTACCCGTTCGACGACGAGACCTGCGGCGACACGCTGTGGGAGTTGGGCCTCGAGTTCACCGTCTCCCCCGGCAAAACCGGCTTCATCGGCGCCGAGAACCACTATGCCGCCGAAGGCAAGGAGCGGTTCAAGATCTACGGCGTCATGCTGGAGGGCAAGATCCCCGCGGATGAAGGCGCGGACCTCCTGCAGAACGGCGAGAAGGTCGGCGTGGTCACCTATGGCATGTATTCCGAGATCAACAATCATAACGTGGGCATCGCGCGGATGCCGGTCGACTGCGCCAAGCCCGGCACCGAGCTGACGGTCCGCAATGGCGACGGCACCGAAATTGCCGCCACCGCCGCAGAGATGCCCTTCTACGACAAGGACAAATCGATCCGCACCGCAAAGGGCTGATCCGGATCCCGGGCGCCCCCATCCCGGGGGCGCCCGCTTTCGTTCACCCGGACTGCAGGAAAAGCGACCCACATGTCTAAGACCCAATTCCCACCTTCGATCAAAAGCCGCCCGGTTTACGGCGAGCTTGAAGCCCGGCCCGGCAGCGGCCACCTGATGATTGCCGACGCCGAAGGCGCCGAGGCGATCCTGGATCTGGCCAAATCCCTCGCAAAATCAGGGGCCAAGGATTTCTGGGCCAAGTCCCACATAATCTACATCCCCAAGGCAACTGGCACCAAATACAGCAGCCAGCTGGAAGAGTTGGGCGCCGGCAAGTTCTATGCCGGCCCCTCTTACGAGGCCGCGCAAAGCCGCATCCGCCGTGCCCTGCAGGATTGCCACATGGGCACGCAGGTGTATCTGAGCGGCACCGAAAGCCTGATGGGCCAGGCCATGGCCGAGGCCACCGCGGCGGGCATCCCGCACACCGCGATCCAGACCGAACACCGCGGTTCAACCGCGCGGCGCATGCAATGCGTGCACTGCAAGGGCATCACTGAGGACGTCACCACCGACCCGTTTGAATGCAGCCACTGCGGCCTCAGCCTGTTCGTGCGCGATCACTACTCGCGCCGCCTCGCCGCCTTCCAGGGCGTGCGGGTGGACGCCGAGGATCCGGGCAACATCCCCGAGAAAGTGGAGCTGTTCAAATGAGTGCTGGCACCGCAAAACTGAATGTCACCGTGGCCGAGGTGAAACCAATCAACGATTTGGTCACGCGTTTCAAATTTGTCCGCACCGGCGGCGGCGGCCTGCCAACCTTCTCGGGCGGCGCGCATACCGTGGTGGAGATGCAGGACGGCGATATCACAAGGCTCAACGCCTATTCGCTGATGTCCGATCCGGCCGACCGCGGCGCCTACATGATCTCGGTGCGCCGCGACGACGAAGGCCGCGGCGGCTCCAAGTTCATGCACAGCCAGGTGAAAGAGGGCATGGAGATGGTGATCTCCAACCCGGTGAACCTGTTTTCGCTGGACTTGCGGGCAGGCAAGCATCTGATGCTGGCCGGCGGCATCGGCATCACGCCGTTCATGGCCCAAATGCATCAGCTGACCATGATGGGCGGCCATTTTGAGCTGCACTACGCGGTCCGCACCGCTTCGCTCGGCACCTACGCGGAAGAGCTGAAGGCCAAATACCCCGGCAAGGTCCACATCTACCACGACGACCAGGGGGAGGCGATCGACCTCAAGACTCTGCTCGCCACCCAGCCGCTGGGCACCCATGTCTATGTCTGCGGCCCCAAAGGCATGATCAACTGGGTGCATTCCACCGCCGGGGAGATGGGCTGGCCGCGCGAAGCCGTGCATTCCGAGGAGTTCCTGGCCCCCGCTTCCGGCAAGCCGTTCGAGGTAAAATGCGCTGTGTCGAACAAGGTGGTTCAGGTCGGCGAGCATCAATCGCTGCTGGAAGCGCTGGAAGCAGCCGGCATCGACGCCCCTTACCTCTGCCGCGGCGGCGCCTGCGGCCAGTGCGAGACCAATGTCATCGGCTACGACGGCAAGTTCCTGCATTACGATCACTGGCTGACCGATGAGCAAAAGGCCAGCGGCAAGCATATCATGCCCTGCGTCTCGCGCTTTGAAGGCAAGACCCTGGTCCTGGATCGCTGAGGAAAGAAAATGACAATCCAATTCAACGACGAAACCTTCTACGGCGACTTCACCTTCAAGAACTCGGACTGGGCAGTCAAACGCTTCCCGTTCCCGTTCCACGAGGACAGCTACATGTACTCGGTGAACATGGAGCCGCATAAGTCCTACCGGCCCGGTTCGGTGTTTGAGCGCACCTTCGACGTGGACGAGCATTACGTCTCGGAAATGAAGGACCGTGCCCGCGTGCTGGCAAACGATCCGCTGCGCTGCCAGTCGCTGCCGCACATGACGCTGGCCGGCTGGGACCTGCTGGAACTGATCATGGAGGCCAAGGCGTCCGAATACCCGGACCTGTTCGAACTGCACAAGGACGGCAACCGCTGGCGCTGGATCAACAAGCCGCTGGGCATCGACGACACCTTCACTTTCCTGGACGAAAGCACCCTGCCTTACGGGCCGATGGAATACATCACCCGCCAGACCCAGGGCGACTTTGCGGTGCTGGACCAGCGCGACGACAACCTGTGGATGGATGCCGGCATGGTCACTACCCAGGCTGACTGGTCGCTGGATTTCGACATCGGGATGAACTTCTTTGAATGGCACGCGCCAGTGCCAAAGGCGCATGAGATGGGCATCTTCGTGCGAGCGCTGAAATTCCTGCTGAATATCCAGCAGGGCCAGCCGGCCCGTCGCCTGAACTGGACGATGACGGTCAACCCGCTGTTGGACACCAGTCCTGAGAACTACCACAAATGGGGCGTGATGAAGCAGGGGCTGACGATGGACAACATCGGCGAAAAGCAGCACCTGCGGGTCGAGCTTCAGACCTTCTTCCGCCTGCCCCGCTCCAACGCGCTGGCCTTCCCGATCCGCTGCTACCTGATCAGCTTCAACGATCTGGTGACGGTGCCGAAATGGGGCCGCCGCCTGCACCGGGTGATCCGCGACCTGCCGGAGGAGCTGGCGACCTATAAGGGCTTCATCGACAACCGCCCGCTGATGGTAGAGTGGCTCTCGCAGTATGACGACGGAAGCCCCACCTCGGACGGTATCTGGCCCGACGACGAGTGATCCCGAGCGGACCCTGGCGGGCCGTCCCTACCACCCCTGTCACTAAGGCCCGCCTCACTGACTGCCGCTGCCTCTGGCTCCGGCAGTTTCTTTTTTCTGCAGAGGGAGAACGCAGCCCTCCCGCCCCCGCCTCAGACGGCAGGCTGCGCCTGCCCCCTGCGCGGCGTTGGGCCGGGCAGCGCGCGTTGCGCGCTGCGGGCGGCATCCGCAAGGCTTTCCGCAAAACGCAACCGCGCCGCGCATCGCGCGGCGCCGGGCCCAACTTTGCAGGGGCATCGTCAGATGCTCCGCAGCAGGCGGGAGCGCCCCGCCGCGCCTCAGCTCGACTGCGGGTAGGAAATGATCGACAGGTAACGCGCAGGCAGCTTGACCAGCTCCTCCGGCCCATGCGGCGCGTCGGCGTCAAAAAACAGCGTATCGCCAGGCTTCAGCGCAAACACCTTGTCGCCGTGCCGGTAATCCACCTCGCCTTCCAGCATATACAGCATCTCGATACCGTCATGCTGGAAGGTCGGGAAGACATCCGACTCTTCAGTCAGGGTGATAATATAGGGTTCAACCATCACGCCGGAGGCATTGGCGCCGAGGTGGCCGAGCAGCTGATACTGATGCCCGGCCCGGGTGCCCGCGCGCTCCATTTCCGCACCTTCCCCCGCCTTCGTATGCACCGCCTCGCGGGTTTCCTCAAAGCGGCGGAAGAACGACGTGATCGGCACGCTCAGCGCATTGGCCAGCAGCTGCAGCGTGGTCAGCGACGGCGAGGTGTTGCCGTTCTCAATCTTCGACAGCATGCCAATCGACAGTCCGGTCAGATTGGCCAGATCCGCCACTGTGATGCCCTGCTGACGCCGGAATGACCGCACTTCGCGGCCGATCGCCACCTCCAGGACTTTTTCCGAGCCCTCGCGGACACGATGCGGATCTTGAGAAAGGTTATTTGCCACTGCGTCGGTATCGTCTTTAGGTTTAGCCACTGTGTTATCTTCCTTATTGACGGCCTCTGACAAGCGCGCAGCGGCGCGATACGCAAAAACTTTTCCAGGCGCAAGAAATCCCGCGAAAATTATTTTACTGCCATTACCACTTTTTCCCAACCCCTTACCGGCTGGGGAAAGAAACTAGTTGCTCCGCAGCACCGGCCCGCAGGGCGACAAACAAAAAACCCGGGCCAGTCAGCCCGGGCTCTCCCCCGCCTTGACAGCACTGAGCCTGCGCTCACGCATCCAGCAGCAGCAGGCAGGCCCCCAGCACCTTGCGGGTGCCGTCAAACACCGCGGGCTTCTCGCCGCGCCAGCGGCTGGCGTGCCGGTGCAATGCCGCCCGGCCCGAGGTCAGGTTGCGCAGCGTTTCCCCGGCTTCCCCTGCAATCAGGCCCACGCGGGTTTTCAGATTGGCATGAAAGGTCTCGCGGTGCAGCGCCTCCATCCGCAGGTGAAACAGCGACGACCGGCTGCGCGGCGCGATCTGCATCGCCTCTACCTGCTCTGCCGCTCCGGCCCAGATCCGCAGGGCGCGGGCCTGCAACCCTTCTGCCTCCTCCAGCGCACCGCGCCGGAATTGCAGCGCCGCCAGATTGGCAGGCGCCGTGGCCCGGCGCAGATCCGCCGCAGGAAAGGCAATCCGCGCCAGCAGATCCGCCAGCCGGAACAGGCGCACCGCCGGACGGACACGCCCCTGCGCGGCTGCTGCCAGCGCCCGCTCCATCAGCCGTTCCCAGGCCAGATCGGCCCGCGACCAGCCCGCCTCGCGCGCCGCCCGCATTTCCGCATCCGGCTTAAAGCCCCAGATACGCGGCGCGGACGTGTTCGTTTCCGTGAAGCTCATCTGCAGGACCCTCCATTGCTGCATTTCCGGTTTCCAGGACATAGGCGTAATCGGCCAGCTCCAGCGCCAGCTCGGCATTCTGCTCGACCAGCACCACCGACAGCCCGTTGGCGTTGATCTCTTCGACGATCCGGGCGATCTCCTCGACAATCACCGGCGCCAGCCCCATCGAGGGCTCATCCATCAGCAGCAGCCGCGGCTTGGACATCAGCGCGCGGCCTATGGCCAGCATCTGCTGCTCACCGCCAGACATGGTTTTGGCCATCTGGGTGCGCCGCTCTCGCAGGCGCGGGAAGCGTTCAAAGACATCCTCCAGATCCGCCTCAATTGCTTCCCTGTCCTTGCGCAGGAACGCCCCGGTGCGCAGGTTCTCCTCCACCGTCATATCCGGAAAGATCCGCCGCCCTTCCGGGACATGGGCGATACCGTTTGCCACCACCTTATGCGCAGGCAGATGGTCGATCCGCTTGCCTTCGAACGTGATCTCCCCCGCGGTGATTGGCAGCATCCCGGACATTGCCCGCAGCGTGGTGGTCTTGCCCGCGCCGTTGCCGCCGATGATGGTGACGATCTTGCCCTCCGGCACCGCAACCGAGATGTTCCGGATCGCGTTGATCTTGCCGTAATTGACGGCGACGTTCTTCATCTCAAGCAACATGGCGCGCGCCTCCCAGATAGGCCTCGATCACCGCCGGATGGTTGCGTATCTCCCGAGGTCCGCCCTCGGCCAGGAATTTGCCAAAGCTCATGCAGGTGATGGTGTCGCACAGCCCCATGATCGCCTGCATGTCATGCTCCACGATCAGGATGGTGATGCCGTCCGCCTTAAGCCGCTCCATCAGGTCCATCATCTGCCGGGTCTCTTCCGGGTTCATGCCGGTAAAGGGCTCGTCCAGCAGGATCACATCCGGATGGCTGGCATAGGCCACCGCCATCCCCAGCGCCCGCTGATGCCCATGGCTCAGATCGCCGGCCCGTTCCTGCATCACATGATCGAGGCCGAAGAACTCCAGCGCCTCCTTCGCCCGCGCCTTGGCCCCGCTGCGGTCCTCCCGGTCCCAGCCGATGATCGCGGCAAAGATATTGGGCCGGAACGGCATGTGGGTGCCGACCAGCGCATTCTCCAGGACGGTCAGCTCCGCAAACAGGGTCGAGTGCTGGAAGGTCCGCACCACCCCGCGCCGGGCCACCTCATGCATCTGCAGTCCGGAGATATCCTCGCCCCGCAGCAGCACCTGCCCCTCGCTTGGCTTGTAGAAGCCCGAGATCATGTTGAACGTCGTGGTCTTCCCAGCCCCGTTGGGCCCGATCAGACCGTGGATGGAGCCATGGGCCACCTTGAACGACAGGCCGTCCACCGCCGTCAGGCCGCCAAACCGCATGGTCAGGTCTTTGACTTCGAGAAAATCGGTCATTCTGCCGGGCTCCGTTCCGGCGCGCCTTCAGCGGCGCGTCTTTTCGTGAATTTCTGCACGATGCTTTCCAGCCCGTTGGGCAGGAACAGGATCGACAGGATCATGATGGCGCCATAGATCAGCGGCCGCATCTGTTCGAGCCCAAGCTCTCGCAGAACAACCTCGTTGATCACGGTCAGCACCACGCAGCCCAGGATCGGCCCGTAAAAAGTAGCGGTGCCGCCGACAATCGCCCAGGTCAGCACAAAGACCATCAGGTCGATATCAAACGCGTTGGGATTGATGGTGCCCACATAATGCGCCAGCAGCGCGCCGGAGATGCCGGCAAAGCCCGACGCAATGGCAAAGGCCAGCGTCCGGTAGGCCCGCACGTTCACGCCAGATGCCTGCGCCAGCTTGTCCTGCCAATGCACCGCGTGGAAGGTGAGGCCGACGGGCGATTTCTCGATCCGCCACAGAACCCACAGGCAGAAAGCAACAATGACACCGGCGAAATAATAGTATGACGTCGGCTCGAAGAAATCGAACTGATAGAACCCGATTGAGAAGTCCGGCATCGGGTCGATCCCCTTGATGCCCTTGGCGCCGCCAAAGGGGTCGCGGAACCGCTTCCACAGCAGGCGGATAATCTCGCCCGCCGCAAACGATCCGATCAGGAAATAGAACCCCTTCATCCGGAACAGCGGGAACGACAGCAGCACCGCAATCAGCGCCGCAATGACACCGCCCAGCAGCATCGAAACCGGCACATACACGCCCAGCTTCTTGGTCAGAAGCGCCGAGGAATAGGCCCCCACCCCCATGATCACCACATGGGCCAGCGACCATTCACCGGTCAGCGTCAGCAGCCGGTAGCTGGCCACCAGCAGCACATTGATGGTCAGGAACACCAGGATTTCCTGCTGCGAGAAGCTGAGACCATGCGGCAGGGCAACCAGCGCGGCCAGCACCGCGATCCAGATCAGGAACTTAGGCACGGTCCGCACTCCCGAACAATCCGGTCGGCTTGACGATCAGCACAACCAGCATCAGCGACAGACCCACGATGTCGGCCAGAACGCCGTCCCAGAAGGTGGTCACAAAGGTATGCACCAGCGCATAGGCGACCGAGGCGACGATGGCCCCCTCCAGCGAACCGACCCCGCCGACGATGATGACAATGAACGCAGTGACGATCACCGAATGGCCCATATGCGGGTTGACCGAAACCAGCGGCGCCGTCAGTGCGCCCGCAATCCCCGCCAGCCCTGCACCGATGAACATGGCGATGCGCGCAGTCTGGGTGATTGAAATCCCCTGCAGCGCCGCCGCCTCAGGATCCTGCGCCGAGGCGCGCAAGGCCCAGCCGAATTTGGTCCGCTTCAAAAAGTACCAAAGCGCCGACAGCAGCACAATTGCAGCGATGATCACATACAGCCGTGCCACCGGCAGCCGCACCTTGTCGGAAAACGCAATCACCTCCTGCGTGACCGGCGGGATATGCACCATCCGCACGCCGAACCCCATCACCGCCAGCGCCTGCAGGATCATCAGAAACCCGATCGAGGCGACCAGCCCGCCCAAGGGGTTGTCTTTCAAGGGCCGGAACAGGGCCCTTTCCATTAAAAGGCCCAGGCAGCCCACAAACAGAAGGCCCGCTGCCACAGCCAGAAAGAACGGCACATTCAGGCCGGCATAGAGCGCCACAATTGCATAGGCACCCGCCATGAACAGTTCGCCATGGGCAAAATTGATCACGCCCATGACACCAAAGATCAGCACAAGCCCCACAGCAACAAGGGAAATATAGCTCGCAGCATACACGGCGTTGAGGCCGGTCTGCGCCAAAAGGTCCAGCATCGGATTGTCTCTTTATTCAGTCGCTCTCGCAGTGCGGGGACAGGCCTCGCACCGCCTGATGGCCTGGCCTGCAGGTCAGCTGCGCTGATCCCACATCTGGTCGTAGGCCTTCATATGCTTGACCAGCAGATCGCCGTGTCTTGCGTACCAGTCGGGGATGGAGCGGAAGTCCTTGATCCGGGCCTTGCCGCCTTCAATGGCCACCACCGGCCAGTCGCCCACCAGCGCGTTGTCGATGCCAAACAGCTCAGTGCCCCACCAGTCCGCATCGCCAAAGGCATGCTTGCCCTTGCCCTCTTTCATGGCAGCTGCCACCGCATCCGGACTGGCCGAACCGGCCTTCTCGGCGGCCGCCTTCCACAGATCCATGATCGAGGCATATTCCCAGCTCACCGCGCCCCACTGGCCCGGATGCCGCCTGTTGAACTCGGCATAAAATCCGTTCGGGTCGGTGAAGTTGATGTTGTCGCCGTTCAGCGCCGGATCGTCGAAATCCGGGAACTGGAAGACAAAGCCTTCCATGAATTCCTCGGAGGTCTTGGCGATCATCTGGTCATAGAAATCCGCGGTGCAGGAAATGATCTGCCCCTTGAACCCCTGCTGGAACAGCTGCTCGGCAATCGGATGCACATAGTCGCTGTAGCAGGTATCCAGGCAGACGATATCCGGGTCTTTGCTGATCAGCCGGGTCACCACCGGCGCAAAATCGGTGGTGGCCGGGTCAAACAGCAGCGGCGCGTCCAGCATCTCGATGCCCGCCGCCTCAAAAGCCGCCAGATAGGTCGCGACCGAGGGCAGCCCCAGCGCATCGTCCTGGGCGCACATCACAGCGGTTTTCAGCTCCGGCTTGTTCTCTGCCAGCCACTCGACCCCGGTCACGTTATAGATTGGATGCACCTCGGCCGGCGCAATCAGCGTATTGGTGTCCGGCGACAGGTCGGACGGCAGCAGGGTCGAAAACAGCATCCCCGTCTTGTCCGCCACCGGCTGCACGCCGGGCCAGGTGTCGCCGCCCAGCATCATGATGAAGCTGACCCCGTCCTCGCGGATCAGCTTGGTCGCCCCGGTGCGCGCCTTGGCCGGGTCGTATTCATTGTCGTAGGAGACGAACTCGACACTGTAACTGCCGTCACTCAGCTTGATACCGCCCGCGGCGTTGACCCGCTCAGCCCAGATCTGGCAGCCGTCCAGCCCCGGCTTGCCCCAGGCCGCAACCGCGCCGGTCAGCGGCGCCAGAAAGCCGATCCTGATGGTATTGCCCGCCGCCAGCGATGCGCCCGGCAGCCCGGCGCTCATCGCGGTGACCGCTGTCGACTTGAGGAACGTCCTCCGGGTCAGCCCCGATTTCACGATCTTGGAAATCATTTTCATCTCCCATGTTGGACCCGCCTGTTTTTGCGGCGGTGTGTTCTTCGGGATGGGGCCGCTGCGGGGCTCCTGATGCCGGTCCGGCGGGACTGAACCAGTTTCCCGAAATTGGACCCATCCTGGACCAAGGCTAGCAGCGAGATGGTTCACCTCCAAGAAATTTTCTTTCACTTTCGGCGCACAAAAGGCACCAAAATAGAACCACAGGCATGTATTTCCGGCAAATACAGCGTCAAAAACGGCATCAAAACATTACCTTACAGCTCATCTTAATAATCCCGCCGAACAACCAATTTAAGAACCAATTTTCTCTGATTTCTTGCCGTCCGGCGCAGGAGCCGCTAGTCTCGGTGCCAGTTACAGTTGTGCCAGACGGTTGCACACCGGCCGCCAAAACCGGTATTTGCACCTTGGCACAGAGATCAGGAGCAGGGGATTCTCCCGCTCGTCCGGCCCGGAAAACAGATATGAGCTCAGCGGAAGAGACGACCTCGCAAATCCTGACCACCCATTCCGTGGGGGCCACCGTTCAGGTGGTGATCGACACCCTGTTTGCCCGCATCAAGGCGGGCACCTACCCGGTCGACACCCGGCTGCCGTCCGAACGGACGCTGGCCTCGGAACTGGGGGTGGCCCGCAACACGGTGCGCGAAGCACTGGATGTGCTGGCCGGCCAGAACGTGATCCACCGCCGCCCCGGCTCCGGCAGCTTTGTCAAATACCGCTCCGACCCCAAGCCCGAGGCCTCCTACTCGTCGCTGGCCAAGGAAGTGTCGCCGCTGGACCACCTGGTGGTGCGCGGCATCCTGGAGCCTGAGCTGATCCGCCTGGCTGTCATCAATATGACCCCCCGCCAGATCGAGGAGCTGGACGAGATCCTGTCGCGTGTTGAGGCCGTGCGCACCGATCCCGGCGACTTTATCGAGGCGGAGGAAGACCTCTACCGCAAGATTGCCGAGGGCACCGGAAACCCGCTGCTGCACTCCTGCTACGAGCTGACGATCGAGGCCTGCCGCCTGTCCTACCGCACCGCCCTGCGCCGCCGCCACCTGACGCCGCAGCGGATTCAGGACTACCAGAAACGCTATAACACGCTGTTCAACGCCATCGCCTCACGCGATGTGGAATCCGCGGTGGAATTCATCAAGCTGCACCTGATCGACGAGCAGAAGCTGCTGCTGCAGGAGATCTGATCCCGCGCTGGACCTGCCCCGCGGGACCCCCGCTATCAGGCCTGCACCGTCAGCCTTGCACTGCGCGCGAGCCAACCCGGCTTCCCGGCGCGCCGCTTTCCAGACGCTGGTGCCATAGCTGCCCCAGCGCCTCCATCTCTGCCTTCAACAGATTGGAATGCTGCGACAGCCAGGCCGGGATTGATCTGAACCCGGCAATCCGCGCCTTGCCGTCCTGGATGGTGACCACCGGCCAATCGCCAACCAAGGCATTGGAAATGCCGAAAATATCCTCGCCCCACCAGTCCGCATGGCCAAAGGCGTGGGTGACATGCCCCAGCTGCTTCATCGCCGCCAGCACCGACGGCGGCTCGACCGAGCCCGCCTTCTCCACCGCGCTGTGCCAGATATCCAGGATCGCCACATACTCCCAGCTCACCGCCGACCAGCTGCCGGGGAAGCGGCGGTTGTACTCCTCAAAAAACACATGCGGGCGGTTGAAGAAAAACGCCTTCTCCCGCAGCATCGGATCGTCGAAGTCCGGGAACTGGAACACCACCCCTTCCATGAATTCGGCTGAGGTCTTCTCCACCAGCTGGTCATAGCCATCCATGGTGCAGCTGATGATCTGCCCCGTGAACCCCTTGGCATAGGCATATTCCGTCATCGCATGCACCATCGGCGCATAAGACGAGCACCAGCACAGGATATCGGCGCCGCTCTCCAGCATCGGATCCACCACCGGCCCCGGATCGCTGGTTTCCGGATCATACTGCACTTCCCGCAGGATCTGCTTGTCCGCCGCCTTGAACGCCGCGCGGTAGACTGCCTGCGCAGGCAGCCCCAGCAGATCGGCCTGGCTGCACAGCGCAACCGTCTTCAGCTCCGGCCGGTTTTCCGCCAGCCAGGCCACCCCCGTCACATTCTGGATCGGATGCGCCTCGCTGGGCGCAATCAGATAAGGCGTGTCCGGCGACAGATCGGTTGGCAGCAGGGTCGATGTCAGCACCTTGTTGCGCATCAGAAAGTCGCGCACCGCCGCAAACGTGTCCCCGCCCAGCATCAGCATCAGTTTGACGTTGTGCTTCTGCACCAGCTCCACCGCGCCCTCCAGGGAGCGTTCGGGGTCATGGCCGCAGTCATATGAGTGGATGCGGATCGGGTAGCGGCGGCCGCCGATCAGCAGCCCGCCGGCCTTGTTCAGACCGTCCTCCCAGATCCGGCAGCCGTTCAGCCCGGGCAGCCCCCAGCTCTCGGCCTGCCCCGAAAGCGGTCCCAGAAAACCGATATTCACTGATTCTGTCATTCCCACCGACAGCCGGGGCAGCGCCGCGCGGGCGGCCAGCTGGTGTGCAAAACTCGTCGTCTTCATGTTCTGAATCCTAACGATAATTCTCCGCCCTGCCAGTCCAATCCGGGAAAAATACTATTCCCTCCGTGAAAATATGTTGACTCGGCGGTGCAATTTTGGACCTTATTGGATCAGACCAAAAGAACCAAACAGACATATTGGTCTATACCAATGGGAGAGCCACATGACCAAGAAGAGAATCGCCATCATCGGCGCCGGCCCCTCCGGCCTGGCCCAGCTCCGCGCATTCCAATCCGCCGCCAACAAGGGCGAAGAGATTCCGGAGATCGTCTGCTTTGAAAAGCAGGACGACTGGGGCGGGCTGTGGAACTACACCTGGCGCACCGGCCTGGATGAAAACGGCGAGCCGGTGCACTGCTCGATGTACCGCTACCTGTGGTCAAACGGCCCCAAGGAAGGCCTCGAATTTGCCGACTATTCGTTTGAGGAGCATTTCGGCAAGCAGATCGCCTCCTACCCGCCGCGCGCGGTTCTGTTCGACTATATCGAAGGCCGCGTGAAGAAGGCCGGCGTGCGCAAGTGGATCCGCTTCAACTCCGCCATCCGCTGGGTCGAATACAACGAGGACGCGGGCAACTTCACCGTCACCGTGCACGACCACTCCAAGGACAGCACCTACAAGGAAGACTTCGACCACGTGATCTGCGCCTCCGGCCATTTCTCGACCCCGAACGTGCCGTTCTACCCCGGTTTCGACACCTTCAACGGCCGCGTGCTGCACGCCCACGACTTCCGCGACGCACGCGAGTTCAAGGACAAGGACATCCTGATCCTCGGCGCCTCCTACTCCGCCGAAGACATCGGCTCCCAGTGCTGGAAATACGGCTGCAAGTCCATCACCTCCTCCTACCGCTCGGCGCCGATGGGCTTCAAATGGCCGGACAACTGGGAAGAGAAACCGGCGCTGGAATCGGTCAGCGGCAACACCGCCACCTTCGTCGACGGCACCCAGAAGCAGGTCGACGCGATCATCCTCTGCACCGGCTACAAGCACTATTTCAACTTCCTGCCGGACGATCTGCGCCTGAAGACCGCCAACCGCCTGGCCGCCGCCGACCTGTATAAGGGCGTGGTCTATGTGCATAACCCCAAGATGTTCTATCTGGGCATGCAGGATCAGTGGTTCACCTTCAACATGTTCGACGCCCAGGCCTGGTGGGTCCGCGACGCGATCATGGGCAAGATCGAAATCCCCGCCGACAAGGACACCCTGCTGGCCGACGTCAAGGAACGCGAAGAGCGCGAAGAAGCCTCGGACGACGTCAAATACGCGATCAAATACCAGGGCGACTATGTGCTGGAGCTGATTGAGGAGACCGACTACCCGACCTTCGACGTGGCCGGCGCCTGCCAGGCCTTCTATGAGTGGAAGGGCCACAAGGCCAAGGACATCATGGCCTTCCGCAATAACTCCTACAAATCGGTCATCACCGGCACCATGGCGCCCGTGCACCACACCCCGTGGAAGGACGCCCTGGACGACTCGCTGGAAGCATATCTGCAGAACTAAGCAGATGCGCCCGCGCCGTTTCCCTTCCTGTACGGTGCGGGCACCCTTTCGCTGCTGTGCGAATCCCTCTTCGCAAGCTAAGATCAACCCCATGCAGCGCGACAACACCATGACCCTCGGTTTTCTGATTTTTCCCGGCTTTCCAATGGCCTGCCTGACGTCGGCCATCGAACCCCTGCGCGCGGCAAATGAAATTGCCGGCACCGAAACTTTCCGATGGAAGCTGATCTCCGAAACCGGTGCCAGCGTGAACGCCTCCGCCAATGTGGCGTTCCAGCCCGACTGCTCCCTGGACCAGACTGAGGACATCGACACCCTGTTCCTGCTGTCCAGCCCGCAAGGCAAATTCGAAGATCCCAAGGGCTCCAACGGCAAGCTGCGCCACCTCGCCCGCCATGGCACCGAAATGGGCGCGGTCTCCGGCGGCGTGTTCCCGCTGGCCCGCTCCGGCCTGCTGGACGGCCACAGCTGCTCGGTGCACTGGTGCTACAAGGCCGCGTTTTCCGCCGAATTCCCGTCGCTGGCCACCGTCGACGACGTGATTGTCCTCGACCGCCGCCGCTTTACCGCCAGCGGCGCCGCGGCGATGTTCGACCTGTCTCTGAAACTTATTGAACAGGCCCTGGGCGACGCGGTGATGACCGAAGTCGCCTGCTGGTTCCAGCACCCGATGGTCCGGGCCGAGGGCGTGCGCCAGAAGATCCCTGCCTTCAAGACCGACAGCACCGCCGACAGCCTGCCGCCGCCGGTCGCCAAAGCGGTTGAACTGTTTGCCGACAACCTGGAGCACCCGGTGTCGATCCGCGATGCGGCCAGCGAAATCGGCGTCTCGCCGCGCCAGCTGGAACGCAGCTTCAAGGCCGCCACCGGCCAAAGCCCCGCGATCTATTACCGTACCCTGCGGATGAACGCGGCGCGGCAGCTGGTGATGTACTCCCGCGACTCGATCACTTCGATTGCAAATGCGGTTGGCTACGCCACCTCCTCCACCCTGTCGCAGCACTACCGCGACAGCTTCGGCGTCACCCCGCAGGAGGAACGCCGCAAGGTGAACCTGTTCCGGGTCCAGGACAACCGGCCGATCCCCTCTGCCTGACGCATTCGGGGCAGTTGCGGCGCAATTCCCCGGGCCAGGGTCCTCGGCAGCCGCTAAACTCTCCCTATAGGTGCAACCTGTTTTGAGAGGACACGGTGATGCTGACCGCAGTTGCCACATTTTTTATCCGCCGCGCGGAAAAGCGGATTGGCGCAAGCCTGGATTATGTCCGCCACATCGCGCGGACGAATTTTTCCCTGCTGTCGCGTTACAACAGGATTTTCGGGTTTCTTGATCCCAACCGCCACGTTCCGGCTGCCGCCTACCACGCTGCCCGCCTGCGCGGCGCACTTGCCGCAGACTGCGGCACCTGCGTTGAGGTCGAGATCAATCTGGCGCGGGCCGGCGGGTTGGATGAGGAACTTATCAACGACGTCCTCAGGGCAGATTTCCAGACCCTGCCGCCGGAACTTGCCCCAGTTGTCCGGCTGGCCGACGCGGTCACCGCCCGGCGCGAGGACGACCCAGAAGCCCGCAGCGCAGTAACCGGCACCTACGGCGATGCCGGTCTGATTGAGCTGTCTTTTGCCATGAACGGGGCTGCGATGCTGCCAGGCATCAAGCGCGCAATGGGCCATGCGACAGCCTGCGACCTGTCGGTGATGCGGCGCCTTACTGCAAGCCGATAAAAAACGCCGCGCAGACTATGCGCGGCGTTTCGTCTTTCTCGCGGCGATCAGATCACCGACTTGGCCGCCGCCACCAGCGCATGATGCAGCGATGCCGCCGACGACCGCGGGCCGATGATCGAATATCTCTGGCCCGGTTCATGGCACAGCAGGAAAACACCCAGATGCTCCATCGAGGTGCGGGTCGCATCGCCCGCTTTGCCCGCGCGGACATTGGCGTTGCACAGCCGTTCCAGCACATCAAAACAGCGCACGCCTTCCAAGCCGAAACAGCACCAGCCATCGGTCTGCTCCACCACCGATCCAGCCTCGCCCACCGCCTGCTTCAGATCAGCCGCCAGCAGTTCGTGGCTGTCATGCGGCGCAGAGACCATCCACAGATCCGGGCCCATCCACCAGGCGGCAAACTCCCCTGCCGCGCTCCAGCTGGCAGGCTCCGGCAGGGGACCGCCCAGATACGAGGCGGCCGCGGCGTTCACCGCTTCCGCCTGCCCCTGGCGTATCGCCAAAGAGGCCAGCGCCCGGTCGGTGACTTCACGGATCAGCAGCCCGGTGAAAGTGTCCGCCCGCGGTTCATGCCCGCCCAGCGGAGAGATGGCTTTCAGACCATGATTATCAAACTTACCCACGGAGACGCTCCCCTTCCGGATCCACAAAATGCGCGCTGACGACTTCGACCTGGGTCTCGTGCCCTTCCAGCGGATTGACCGCACGGATGACCTCGCCTTTGCGGGCATCGCCGTTCTTCAGGAAGCCGATCCCGATCGAGGATTTCAGCACCGGCGAATAGGCCGCCGAAGTGATATAACCCTGATCGGTGGCCGCACTGACCTCGCCATCAGAGTTCATCAAATGCGCGCCGGCATAGACAGTGGCATTTGAATCCACCGGCTTGAACCCAACCAGCTTCAGTGCATCCTCCTGGTTCATCCCTTCGCGCTCACTCAACACGTTGCCGATGCAGTCCTTCTTCTTGCTGACCATCCGGCCCATGCCAAGGTTCAGCGCCGAAGTTGTCCCGTTCAGCTCATTGCCGGCCGCATGGCCCTTTTCGATCCGCATGACGCCCAGCGCCTCGGTGCCATAGGGAACCGCGCCGAACTCCTCGCCCGCCTCCATCAGCTTGCGGATCATCGCATCGCCATAGCGGGTCGGAACCGCGATCTCATAGGCCAGCTCGCCCGAGAAGGAGATCCGGAACAGCCGCGCCCGGCAGCCGCCCGCCACAGTGATTTCACCGCAGCCCATGAAGGGGAACGCCTCGTTCGAGATGTCGAACTCAGGGTCCACGACCTTTTGCAACAGCTTGCGGGCATTCGGACCCGCCACCGCGAACTGCGCCCAGGCCTCGGTGGTCGAGATCAGCTGCACATCCATATCAGGGAACAGGCACTGGCGCGCAAATTCCATGTTGCGGTAGACCAGAACTGCGTTGGCGGTGGTGGTGGTCACCACGAAATGATCCTCGGCAAAGCGCGCGGCGGTGCCGTCGTCATAGGCAATGCCGTCCTCGCGCAGCATAAGGCCATAGCGGACCTTGCCCACCGGCAGCTTGGCAAAGGCGTTGGCGTACATCTTGTTCAGAAACGCGGCGGCATCCTTGCCCTGCACGTCGATCTTGCCCAGCGTGGTCACGTCGCAGACGCCGACAGAATTGCGGGTCTGCAGCACCTCGCGGTCCACCGACTGGCGCCAATGGGTTTCGCCCGCCTTGGGGAACCACTGCGCGCGCAGCCACTGGCCCACCTCGACAAACACCGCGCCCTGTTCCTCGGCCCATTTATGGCTCGGGGTTTTGCGGGTGGGGCGGAATTCCTCACCCACAGACCGGCCTGCCATCACCCCAAAGGACACTGGCGTATAAGGCGGGCGGAACATGGTGGTGCCGACCTCGGGGATTTGCTTGCCCGCCAGTTCGGCCATGATCGCCAAACCGCCCATGTTGGAGGTCTTGCCCTGATCGGTCGCCATGCCCAGGGTGGTGTAGCGCTTCAGGTGCTCGACAGAGCGGAAGTTCTCCTGATGCGCCAGTTTCACGTCTTTGACGGTCACATCGTTCTGCTGATCCAGCCAAGCGCGGCCCTTGCCTTCCTTCACATACCAGAAGGGTGTCACGTTGACCGGGGCATCCTCGGCCTCGGGCAGATCTGCGGCTTTCGCCTCGATCCCCAGCTCCGACAGCGCGGCCACAGCGCCCTCGGCACCGGCCCGCAGCGCGGCAGCGGTGGAGAAATCGCCATTGGCGGCACCCGCCACAGACATATTCTGCGGCAGCTCGCCTGCGGGGACAAAGGCGGCAATATCCTCGCGCCAGGCCGGGCGGCCGCGCTGGTGGCAGGTCAGATGCACATTAGGGTTCCAGCCGCCGGACACCGCCAGCGCCCCGCAAGGCACGTCGCGGGTGGAGCCGTTTGCCAGGCGCACCTGCGCCCATTCCAGACCCAGCCGGCCTTTGGTGTCGATCACCTGGGCACCGGCAAGCAGCTCCGCGCCTTCGACCTTAGGCGCATCCGCGCGGGTGTCTATCACCGCCGTGACCTTCACGCCCTTAGCGATCAGGTCCGCCGCGGTGCGGTGGCCGTCGTCGTTGTTGGTGAAAACCGCAACCGTCTGGTCCGGCGTCACCGCCCAGCGGTTGGCATAGGCGCGCACCGCACCCGCCAGCATCACGCCCGGACGGTCGTTGTTCTCAAACGCAATCGGACGCTCGGTGGCCCCCGCCGCCAGCATCGCCCGCTTGGAATAGATCCGCCACAGGATCTGCCGCGGCTTGCCCGCTTCCGGTGCCAGCACGTGATCCGCTACCCGCTCCACCGCGCCATAGATGCCGTGATCAAAGGCGCCGATGATGGTGGTGCGCGGCATCACCCGCACGTTCGGCATCGCGGCCAGCTCGGCCTGCACCTGCGCCACCCAGGCGGAACCGGTCAGATCCCCGACACCAAAACTCTCGGCATTCAGGCGCCCGCCCAGCAGAAAGTCCTCATCGGCAATGATCACCTGCGCCCCGGCCCGGCCAGCGGTCAGCGCCGCCATCAAACCGGTGGGGCCAGACCCGATCACCAGCAGGTCGCAATGCAGGAACCCCTTGTCATAGGCATCCGGATCGGCCTCGAAACTGATGCTGCCCAGACCCGCCGCCTTGCGGATAATCGGCTCGTACAGCTTCTCCCAGAACGCCGCAGGCCACATGAAGGTCTTGTAATAAAATCCCGCGGTCAGGAAGTTTGAGAACCGGTCATTGATCGCCATGAAGTCATGCTTCAGCGACGGCCAGCGGTTTTGCGAGTTCGCTTCCAGCCCGTCATACAGCTCCGCCACGGTGGCGCGGGTGTTCGGCTCCTGCCGCCCGCCGCTGCGCAGCTCAACCAGCGCGTTCGGCTCTTCCGAGCCGGAGGTCAGCACGCCCCGCGGACGGTGGTACTTGAACGACCGGCCCATCAGCCGCACGCCGTTGGCCAGCAGCGCTGAGGCCAGCGTGTCGCCCTCAAACCCCTGGTAGCGCTTGCCATCAAAGGTGAAGCCCAGCTTCTTGGCGCCGTTGATCAGCCCCCCGTCCAGACGGTTCGCTTGAACACCCTTTCGGGCGCCATTGCTGCCATCGGCGCGGAACGCCATGGCACCGGCATTGATCACTGCGTCAGTCATTTGCTGCGCCCCCTTGCCCGGGCCACATCACGGGCCAGTTCGACATTCAGGATTTCATGGGTCACGGTGTTGCGGGTCACCACCAGCCAGGACCGGTCGCCCTGCTCGTGGAACCACAGCTCGCGGTGCTCGCCCGCCGGGTTGTCGCGCAGGTACAGGTAATCGTGAAACTGATCCGCTGCGTCCGCGGCCTGCCAGTCCGGCCGGTCGATTAGGCTTGCGTCGCCCAGATAGGTGAACTCCTGTGAATCCCGCGGCCCGAGGATCGGATGGGTGATAATCATCGTGTGCTCCTTTCCTCAGTGCAGGTTCGGCTGGGCGCCCTGGCCCTTTTCATCAATCATGCAGCCGCGGCGGAACCGGTCGAGCCGGTAGGCCGTGGCCACCTTGTGCGGCGTGTCGGTCGCCAGCAGATGCGCATAGCACCAGCCCGAGGCCGGGGTCGCCTTGAACCCGCCGTAGCACCAGCCGCCATTGAAATAGAGGCCGTCGATATGGGTCTTGTCGATGAAGGGGGAACCGTCCATCGACATGTCCATGATGCCGCCCCAGCTGCGCAGCATCCGCACTCGGCCCAGCGCCGGGATCAGGGCCATGCCGCCTTCCATCACGTCCTCGACCACCGGCAAATTGCCGCGCTGCGCATAGGAGTTGTACATGTCCAGATCGCCGCCAAAGACCAGACCGCCCTTGTCCGACTGGCTGCAGTAGAAATGGCCCGCACCAAAGGTGATCACCCCGTCCAGCACCGGCTTCAGCCCCTCGGACACAAAGGCCTGCAGCACATGGCTTTCGATCGGCAGGCGCATCCCAGCCTTCTCCATCACCCGGCTGGAGGAGCCGGCCACGCAGCTCGCCACCTTGTTGGCGCCGATAAAGCCCTTGGTGGTTTCCACACCCAGGCATCTGCCGTTCTCGATCTTGAAGCCGGTGACTTCGCAGTTCTGGATGATGTCCACCCCGCGCAGGTCGGCACCGCGGGCATAGCCCCAGGCCACCGCATCATGGCGCACGGTGCCGCCGCGGCGGTGCAGCAGCCCGCCCTTGATCGGAAAGCGCGCGTTGTTGAAGTTCAGGAACGGATACATCTCACGGACGCCATCGGTGTCCAGCAGCTCCGCATCCGAGCCGTTCAGGATCATCGCATTGCCCCGCCGCCGCGCCGCATCACGCTGCGCGTCCGTATGCACCAGGTTCAGAATGCCGCGCTGGCTGACCATGGCGTTGTAGTTGAAGTCCTGCTCCAGCCCTTCCCACAGTTTCAGCGACAGCTCATAAAACGGTTCATTGCCGTCCAGCAGGTAGTTGGAGCGGATAATGGTGGTGTTGCGGCCCACGTTGCCGCCGCCGATCCAGCCCTTCTCGATCACCGCGACATTGGTTAGCCCATGGTTCTTGGCCAGGTAATAGGCCGTCGCCAACCCATGCCCGCCACCGCCGATGATCACCACATCGTAGCTCTTCTTGGGTTCCGGATCGCGCCAGGTCGGGCGCCATCCCTTGTGGCCCGTCAGGGCCTCCTTGATCACTTTCAGGCCGGAGTACCGCATGATGTCCTCATCAACTGTCCCCGGCAGATTGAGTGAGAAATGCGTCACCTCACAGGGGGATTTCGGACACCGGACGCGCCATTTGCGTCATCAGCGTCAGTTCGCCCATTCAGATCCGGCAACCCATTTTGGACTACAGTCAGGCGCAAACCCCATCAATTCGCTGATTTAAAAGAAAAAAGCGCACTTCCCCCGCGAAGCCGCCAAAACCCCACATGACGCGCGGTTTGCGTCACCCGATCCGGCATCCGCGCCAAATGCGGCAGAAACGACTCACTCTGACAGGTCGATCTGGTCCAGTTCATTCAACAGGTCCAAAAGCGCCTCATAGCGCTCTGCTCCCATCTTGGCCCGGGTGCGGTTCATCAGCTCCAGACTCGCCTCAATGTTGTCGGCGATGACCTTCTCGCCCGCAGGCGCGATGCGCACCACCTGGCGGCGGCGGTCCTCCTTGTCGCGCGCGCGGCTGATCAGTTGCTTCTCCTCCAGCTTCTGCAGGATCCGCGTCAGGCTTGGCAGCAGCAGGCAGGCCTTGTCGGCAATCTGGGTCGGGTCAATCGGCCCGTCCTCCTGCACCACCCGCAGCACCCGCCACTGCTGCTCGGTCAGACCGGCCCCGCTCAGCAGCGCCCGGATCGGACCCATCACACGTTCCCGCGCCCGGAGCAGAGCTATTGGCAGCGAACGGTCGGTGGCCGGCATCATCTTGGTCATAGGCGATTATCACCCCGCTTCAGGCTAAACGCAATTGCTGCTTGAATTTCTTCTGCTTGACCAGCGACCTTCCATTTGCTAAACATGTTAAGCAATTCAGGAGGACGCTGGATATGCCGCACATCACGCTGGACTATTCCCCCAACATGGAGGACCGCACTGATATTGCCGCGCTGTGCCGCCACTTGCGGCAGGCGGCAGCGGCCACCGGCGTGTTCCCGCTGGCAGGCATCCGGGTGCGGGCCTTTGCGGCCAATCACGTTTCGATTGCCGATGGCGATGACCGGCACGGCTATGTCGACATCTCAGTGCGGCTGCGGGCCGGCCGCGATCTCGACACCCGCAAACGCGCCGCCCAGGCGGTGTTCGACGCGGCCCGGGCGTTCCTGGAGTCGGCCCTGCAGCAGCACTCCATCGCGCTCTCGCTGGAGATGCGCGACATCGACCCGGAGCTTTCCCCGAAATGCGGCACCATCCGCGACCATATGCAAAAGGCGGACCCGTCATGAGCGATCTGGCCACCAACACCGAAACGCTGAACCGCCACTTGGCCCGCTTCCGCACGGACGGCATCCTGAACCTGATCAACGGCGAAAGCCGCCCCGCCGCCTCCGCCGCCACGTTTGAGACGTCCTCGCCGGTGGATGAAAGCGTGATCTGCTCGGTTGCCAAGGGAAGTGCCGAGGACATCGACGCTGCCGCCCAGGCCGCCAGGGAGGCCTTCCCCGCCTGGCGCGACATGCCTGCGCTGGAGCGCAAAAAGGTCCTGCACCGCATTGCCGATCTGATCGTCGAACGCGCCGAAGAGATTGCGCTCTGCGAATGCTGGGACACCGGCCAGGCCCTGCGCTTCATGTCCAAGGCGGCGCTGCGCGGCGCCGAGAACTTCCGCTTCTTCGCCGACAAGGCCGCCTCCGCCCGCGACGGCCAGCAGCTGCAATCGCCAACGCTGATGAACGTGACCACCCGCGTCCCGATCGGCCCGGTTGGCGTGATCACCCCCTGGAACACGCCCTTCATGCTGTCCACATGGAAGATCGCGCCCGCGCTGGCCGCCGGCTGCACCGTTGTCCACAAACCTGCCGAATTCTCCCCCCTCACCGCCCGCATCCTGGCCGAAATCGCCCATGAGGCAGGCCTGCCGCCGGGCGTCTGGAACCTGGTCAACGGCTTTGGCGAGGACGCGGGCAAGGCTCTCACCGAACACAAGGACATCAAGGCCATCGCCTTTGTCGGCGAGTCCAAAACCGGCTCAATGATCATGAAACAGGGCGCAGACACCCTGAAGCGTGTGCATTTCGAACTGGGGGGCAAGAATCCGGTGGTGGTTTTTGACGACGCCGACCTCGACCGGGCGCTCGATGCGGCGATCTTCATGATCTACTCGCTCAATGGCGAGCGCTGCACCTCCTCCTCGCGCCTCCTGGTGCAGGACAGCATCGCTGACGAATTCGAGGCCAAGCTGATCGAACGCGTCAACAGCATCAAGGTCGGCCACCCGCTGGATCCGGCCACCGAGGTCGGCCCGCTGATCCACAAGGTGCATTTCGACAAGGTCACCTCCTACTTCGAGACTGCCAAACAGGATGGCGCCACCATCGCCGCCGGCGGCACCCGCGCGGGCGACAAGGGCTGGTTCGTCCGTCCAACGCTGTTCACAAATGCCACCAACGATATGACCATCGCGCAGGAGGAAATCTTCGGCCCGGTCCTCACATCCATCCGCTTCAAGGACGAAGATGAGGCTCTGGCACTGGCCAACGGCACGCAGTACGGCCTCACCGGCTATGTCTGGACCAACGACCTCACCCGCGCCCTGCGCTTCACAAACGCGCTCGAGGCCGGGATGATCTGGGTGAATTCGGAAAACGTCCGCCACCTGCCCACACCATTTGGCGGGGTCAAGTCCAGCGGCATCGGCCGCGACGGCGGCGACTGGAGCTTCGAGTTCTATATGGAACAGAAACACATCGGCTTTGCCCTGGGCCACCACAAAATCCCGCGCCTTGGCGCCTGATCCGCTCTTCATCCGGCTCAAAATATCCCGGGGTGCGCGAGGGGCCGGCCCCTCGCTCCCGCCCCGGCCTCAAGTGAAAGGTTCAAACCATGCCTGTTCCCGCCCCGAACCTCTACCCGCCCTTCAACATCGTGCGGCTCAGCCATGTGGAATACCGCGTCACCGACCTCGCCGCCTCCCGCGCCTTCTACGTGGACACCCTCGGCCTGCAAGTGACGCATGAGGACGAAGGCCGCATCTACTTGCGCGCGATGGAGGAACGCGGCCACCATTGCATCGTGCTGGCGAAAGCAGACACCGCCTCGGTCGGTGTCCTCGGCTTCAAGCTCTATGACGAGCCGGACCTGGACAAGGCGGCGGAGTTCTTCGCCTCCAAGGGCCTGCCGGTGGAATGGGTCGACCGCCCCCACATGGACCGCACGTTGCGCACCCGCGACCCCTGGGGCATCCCCTTGGAGTTCTATGTGAAAATGGACCGGCTGGAGCCGATCCACCAGAAATACAGGCTCTACAACGGGGTGAAACCGCTGCGCATCGACCATTTCAACATGTTCTCGGCGGACGTGGATGCCTCCGTCGCGTTCTACAACGAGATGGGATTCCGCGTGACTGAGTTCACCGAGGATGACGACAGCGGCAAGATCTGGGCCGCCTGGATGCACCGCAAGGGCGGCGTGCATGACGTGGCCTTCACCAACGGCCTTGGCCCCCGCCTGCACCACACCGCCTTCTGGGTGCCGAACCCCTTGAACATCATCGACCTCCTGGACCTGATGTCGACCACCGGCTACGTGGACAACATCGAGCGCGGCCCCGGCCGCCACGGCATCTCCAACGCCTTCTTCCTTTATGTGCGCGACCCTGATGGCCACCGGATTGAGATCTATTGCTCCGATTACCAGACCGTCGATCCGGACCTGGAACCGATCAAATGGTCACTCACCGACCCGCAGCGCCAGACCCTCTGGGGCGCCCCGGCGCCGCGCAGCTGGTTCGAGGAAGGCTCGGTGTTTGAAGGCGCCACTGCGAAACCCAGCGCTTTGAACGCCCAGCCGATTATCGCACCTTGAACCTCGCAATATCATAGCTGAGAGGCGCGGCTGCTTGGGCGGACGCGAACGCGCCTGCCGGGGGGGCAGGCAGGCGCGGCCCGGCGGTTCCGCCGGGCAGGAGATATGGAAATTGAGGACCGCCCCGCGTCCATTGAGAGTATGAAAAGATGAATTGGGATGAATTCTCCGAATGGGGCCGCAAGGTCGCGGACTGGACGCAGGACTACCACCTGACCGTCGGCGACCGCCCGGTGCGCGCCAGGACCGAGCCCGGCGAGGTGCTGAATGCCCTGCCCCAGACCCCGCCCGAGGACGGCGAGGGTATGGAGGCGATCTTCCGCGATTTCGAGGACATCGTGATGCCCGGCATCACCCATTGGCAGCACCCGCGCTTCTTTGCCTATTTCACCTCCAACGCCGCCGCACCCTCTGTGCTGGCCGAATTCCTGACCGCCGCCATCGCGCCGCAATGCATGTTGTGGCAGACCTCCCCCGCGGCGACCGAGATGGAAACCAGGATGATGGACTGGCTGCGCCAGGCGCTGGACCTGCCGGACCAGTTCCAGGGCGTGATCCAGGACTCCGCCTCTTCCGCCACCCTCGCCGCCGTCCTGACAATGCGGGAAAAGGCATTGAATTGGCAGGGCAACCAACAGGGGCTTTTCGGCCAAAAGCCGCTCCGCATCTACTGCTCGTCGGAGGTCCACACCTCCATCGACCGCGCCATCTGGGTTGCAGGCATCGGCCAGCAGAACCTGATCCGCATCCCCATCAAGGGCGACTGGCGCGGCATGGACCCGGACGCGCTGGAGGCGGCCATTCAGGCCGACCTCGCCGCTGGCCGTCAGCCCGCCGGCGTGATTCTCTGCGTCGGCGGCACCGGCGTTGGCGCCACAGACCCGGTCGACAAGGTGCTGGATGTGGCCGAAAAATACGGTCTCTATACCCATGTGGACGCGGCCTGGGCCGGCTCCGCCATGATCTGCCCCGAATACCGGCACTACTGGCCGGGAGTGGAGCGCGCCGACAGCATCGTCTTCAACCCGCACAAATGGCTTGGCGTGCAGTTCGACTGCTCCGCCCATTTCCTGAAGAACCCGGATGATCTGGTCCAGACACTCGCCATCAGCCCGGAATACCTCAAAACCCACGGCCATGACGGCATCATCAACTACTCCGAATGGTCGGTGCCGCTGGGCCGCCGCTTCCGCGCGCTCAAGATCTGGTTCCTGATCCGCACCTACGGTTTGGAGGGCCTGCGCCAGCGCCTGCGCAACCACATCAACTGGTCGACCCAGCTCCACGAAAAGCTCCAGTCAGAGCCTGATTTCCAGATCACCACCCCGCCGATGTGGTCGCTCTGGTCCTTCCGATACGCGCCCGAAGGCGCTGCGGATCTGGACGATCTGAATCTGCGGCTGGTCAATGCCATCAACGACGACGGCCGCATCTACCTGACCCAGACCCGCCTCGACGGTCAGCTGGTGATCCGCTTCCAGGCGGGCCAGTTCGAGACCACCGAAGCCGACGTGATGATGGCCTTCGATGTCATCACCGAAATCGCAAGGAGCCTGACCTGATGCGCTTTGCCACCTACACTGCCGACGGCGAGACTTTCTATGGCGCAGTAACAGACGCAGGCATGATCGCCCTCTCCCCGCAATTCCCGCACTGGCCCACCCTGCGCGACGTGATCGCGGCAGACGGCCTGCCCGCACTCGCAGAGGCCGCCGAGGGCAAACCCGTTACCCACACCGATTTCACCTATGAGATCCCGATCCCCAACCCGGAAAAGATCATCTGCGTCGGCGTCAACTTTCCGGACCGCAACGCGGAATACAAGGATGGCTCCGCCCAGCCCAAGCACATGTCCCTGTTCCCCCGCTTCCCGCGCTCCTTCACCGGGGCAGAGCGCCCGCTGATCCGCCCGCCGGAAAACCACACGCTGGATTACGAAGGCGAGGTTGCGGTGGTGATCGGCAAAGCTGGGCGCCGGATCAAACCGGAGGATGCCTACGACCATATTGCGGCTCTAACACTGGCGAATGAGGGCACCATCCGCGACTGGGTGCGCCACGCCAAATTCAACGTCACGCAAGGCAAGAACTGGGACAACTCCGGCGCTATCGGCCCCTGGCTGGTGCCCTTCACCGATGCTGCCCAGCTGGATGACGCGCGCATCCTCACCCGCGTGAACGGAGAGGTCCGTCAGGATGACACCCTCAGCCGGATGATGTTCCCGATTCGCGAGGAGATCGCCTATATCTCCACCTTCACAACCCTGCAGCCCGGCGACGTGATCATCACCGGCACCCCCACTGGTGCCGGCGCCCGCTTCGACCCGCCAAAATACCTGGTCCCCGGCGACGTAGTCGAGGTCGAGGTGGAGGGCATCGGCATCCTGCGCAACACGGTTGAGGATGAGACATGACCCCGGAGCAGCATCAAGACGCCGCTGACCGGCTGTTCAAAGCCGAGCAAACCGGCCAGCAATGCGGCCTGCTCTCCTTGGCATATCCCGGCATGACGCTGGACGATGCCTATGCGGTCCAGCAGGCTCTAATCAGGCAAAAACTGGCCTCCGGCCGCAAGAAAATCGGCTGGAAAATCGGCCTCACCAGCCGCGCCATGCAGCAAGCGCTGAACATCACCACGCCCGACAGCGGCGTGCTGCTGGACGACATGGCATTTGAAAACGGCGCCACCGTCCCCGCAGGCCGCTTCATCCAGCCGCGGGTGGAGGCGGAGATCGCCTTTGTCATGAAGTCCCCCCTCGCAGGCGCCGACTGCACCCGCGCGGACGTTCTGGCCGCAACAGACTATGTGGCTCCCTCGCTGGAAATCCTCGACACCCGTATCCTGCGTGCTGACCCGGATACCGGCCAGCCCCGCATCATCACCGACACCATCAGCGACAACGCAGCCAACGCCGGCCTGGTGCTGGGGGCCGAACGCCACGCCCCGAACGCCCACGACCTGCGCTGGACCGGTGCCATCGCCGCGCGCAACGGCACGGTGGAGGAAACCGGCCTCGGCGCCGGCGTCTTGAATGATCCCGTCACCTCGGTCCTGTGGCTGGCGCGCCGGATGGCGGAATATGGACAACAGATCGAGGCCGGGGATATCGTGCTGTCAGGCTCTTTCATCCGCCCCATAGAATGCCCGCCGGGTACGGAAATCACCGCTGATTTCGGCCCCTTCGGTTCCGTATCCATCAACTTTGCCTGACAGGAGGCCTCGCCCATGCCCGCGCCCAAGAACACTTTCAAGCAGGCCCTTGCCAAGGGTGAGCGCCAGATCGGCTGCTGGATGAGCTTTGCCGAAGGCCAGATCGCCGAGATCATGGGCACCTGCGGCTTTGACTGGCTGGTGATCGACGGCGAGCATGCGCCCAACGACATCCGCTCGATCCGCGACCAGCTGATGGCGCTGGCGGCCTCTCCCAGCCATCCGGTGGTGCGGGTGCCTGTGGGCGAGACCTGGATGATCAAGCAGGTGCTGGATGCGGGCGCGCAGACAGTGCTGGTGCCGATTGTCGAAAGCGCTGATCAGGCCCGCGAGCTGGTCCGTGCCTGCCATTACCCGCCCAAGGGCGTGCGCGGGGTCGGCGCCACGGCGGCGCGCGCCACCATGTTCGGCTCGGTCTCTGAGTACATCCAGACCGCCGATCAGGAGGTCTGCCTGCTGGTGCAGGTGGAAAACCGCGCCGGGATGGCCGCGTTGGACGAGATCCTGCAGGTCGAGGGCATCGACGGCGTCTTCATCGGGCCCGCGGACCTGTCCACCGACATGGGCCACCAGGGCAACTCCGCCCACCCGGAGGTCCGTGCGGTGATCGCCGATGCCATAACCCGCATCAAGGCCGCAGGCACCGCCCCCGGCATACTCGGCACCACCGATGAGGCCACCCAGGCCTACGCCGACATGGGCGCGCAGTTCCTGGCGGTGGGCATTGACGTGATGGTGCTGGCCAGAAACGCCCGCGATCTCGCTGCCAAGTGGAAGGCAGTCTAGCCACCAAGCGCAAGCCGCAAAAAAGAAGCCCTCCCGTGCCCGGCCGCAGCCCTGGCTTTGCCAGCGCAGCGGCAGCGGCCTTGGGCGTGGCACCGCGCTCTGCGCGGTGCCACGCCCAACGGGAGGAAGGGATTTTCAATACCTGACGACGGGCGGGAGCATTCCCGCTGCGGACATGCGCAACGCCAGCCTCAGCGCAGCACCATACCCTCGGGCCAGTTCAGCGTGGTGTCCAGCCGGATGGTGCGGCTTTCACCTGCTGCCAGCTCCAGGTCCCAGGCCAGGATGCCGCGCTGCTTCTCCACATCCGTCTCCGCAGGCCGCGGTTTGGCGCTCCAGCCGATCTCCAGATCGTCCTGCTGCGAATAGGGCACCCGGTCCAGCACCCGCACCGGCCAGTCCTGCCCGGTCAGGTTCTCCACCTCGATCTCCACCGCCTGCACCTGCTGGCTGCTGCGCGTGATCAGCCCCTGGCCGCCTTCGCTCTGATCCAGCACATCGCGGCTGAGCCGCAGACCCTCGACAGGGCCGAACCCGGCCTCCATCTCCGCCCCCGGCGCCAGCCCTGCAAAATCCTCAACCGCAATCAGCTTGCCATCCGCAAAGCGCGGCACGTCAGCCGCGGCCAGCAGCTGCTCGCCAAAGCTGTTGGTGAATTCTGCCACCCTATAGGCGGTCTCATCCCGCGACGGCACCGCCACCGCCCGCACCTCGGCAGCCGAAGTCAGGCTGTCCATCTCCAGACGCAGCAGATCGGCGCCGGAGGCCACGGTGACCGGCGCGCCAAACCGGTAGGTGACAGCAGCACCGCTGCGATCCGCGCTCCACTCAAGCGCCTCCTCAGCAACTGCGGCCGCCTCTGCCGCCGGCTCCGCCAGGGATCCCATGTCAGACTCAAACGAATTCAGCCGCTTTTGCGCCCGCGGCAGCTCCGGCGCCTCAAGCCGGCGCAGCCAGGGATGCAGCGCAGAGGGGCTGCCCTGCCCCGAAGGTGTTGCCGTCGACAGCGTCAGCGCCACATCCTGCCAGTTCTCGCCGGTGTCCTGAGCCAGCAGCACCGCCCGCTTCAGGGTGACTTCAGCCGCATCCGCAGCAGCGTCCCCGGTGCTGAGGTGCATTTCATAAGACGGCTGCCAGCCGATGCTTCCGGCACCTTGCGTGAGATAGCGGACCGTCACCGCGCCTTCGCCCGCCTGGTCAGCCTCGATATCCACCGCAATGAACAGCCGGTCGCGGTCTTCCAGCATGAGCGCCGCCAGCGCCGCGCGGGCCTCTGCCAGGTCTTCCTCCAGATTCTCCAGCTGCAGCTCAATCCGCCGCGCCTCAGCCCCGGCGGCCACTGCCGCCTGGCTGGCATCCGCGGCCTCTTCCGAAATCATCCGGGCAATCGCGCTGAGCGCGGCAGCATCGGCCTGCGCCAGCCCCTCGTTGCCGCCCAGCTGCTGCAGGAAGCCGATCGCGGCTTCCGCCGCCCTGACACCGGCCCGGGCCCGCTCCGCCTCATCGCGGACCGCAGCGATGCGGGCCTCCGCCTCGCGGACACGCGCCTTGGCGGCGTCGATCTGCGGATCATCCGCATCGCGCGGCGGCACGTAATCCTGGCGCAGCTGCGTGGCAAGGCGGCGGGCCCCGGCGATCTCCACTTGCAGGCTGCTCAGCCGCGCAGAGTGCGGCACATTCTGCAGGATCAGCCGGTGCCGCCCTTCGGCAAGCGTCAGCGCCGCGCTGCGCGTCACTTCGGCCAGCCCCGGGTACAGGGTCACCTGGGACACCCGGCTGCTGACCGGAATTTCGTCCGCCGCCGCCGGCGCGGCAGCCAAGGCACAGCAGGAGAAGGCAAAAACCATCAAGGAAAATCGCATTGGCATCTCTCAATCAGGAAAACAGGGCGGGCAAAACCCGCCCGCCTGACGCCAAGCCTACCCTTCCGCCCCCGGCGTGGCCAGAACGCTCAGGCCGCCTGGGCAGAGGGCCGCTGCGGCTGCGACGGGCCAAACCGCAGCTCCAGCTCCTCCGGGTCGATCCCCAGATCCTCGCAGGAGGAGATCGCGGTGAGGCTGGTTGCATCGAACAGCCACAGATCCTCGCCGCGCATCCGCAGGCACAGCCCCTTGCGGCGCAGCCCGCGGCACAGGGTGAACCAGTCCCCGGCAGAACTGAACTCGCTGGCGACATGCTGCTTCAGTTCAGCCGCCGTAACGCAGCTCAGCCGGGGCTGGCGCTGCGGCTCAGGGCGTGCCGCGGCGGCGGATCGCTGCGGCAGCTGCAGCGGAGCAAAGGACGGAAGCATCTGCGTTGCGGGGGTGGCGGTGCTGAAATCCTGCAGGGCGATCATGGCGGTTTCCTCTGTCTGCGGCGGTTGCTGTGCTCTCCCCTTCAAATTACCGGGCCCGCCCGCGCCCCGGCAGCCGTGCAAAAGAAAAGGGGCCGCCTCTTCCGAAGCGGCCCCCTCACCAAAAGGATATAAGGCTTAGCCCTTCTTCAGGACCTCACGGCCCAGCAGTTCGGCAATCTGCACCGCGTTCAGCGCCGCGCCCTTGCGCAGGTTGTCGCTGACGCACCACAGGTTCAGGCCGTTATCGAGGGTCGAATCCTGGCGGATGCGGCTGATGAAGGTGGCGAAATCGCCGACGCATTCCACCGGGGTCACGTAGCCGCCGGCTTCGCGCTTGTCGATCACCATGATGCCCGGCGCCTCGCGCAGGATATCGCGGGCTTCGTCCTCGTCCAGGAAGTCCTCGAACTCGATGTTGATGGATTCAGAGTGGCCGACAAACACCGGCACCCGGACGCAGGTCGCGGTGACCTTGATCGCCGGATCGACGATCTTCTTGGTCTCGGCCACCATCTTCCACTCTTCCTTGGTCGAACCGTCGTCCATGAAGACGTCGATATGCGGAATGACGTTGAAGGCGATCTGCTTGGGATAGACCTTCGGCGGCACGTCCTGGGTCGGGTTATAAACCGCCTTGGTCTGATCCCACAGCTCGTCGATCGCGTCTTTGCCGGAGCCGGACACCGACTGGTAGGTCGACACCACAACGCGCTTGATCCTGGCGCGGTCATGCAGCGGCTTCAGCGCGACAACCATCTGCGCGGTGGAGCAGTTGGGGTTGGCGATGATGTTCTTCTTGGCATAGCCGTGGATCGCCTGCGGGTTCACCTCCGGCACGATCAGCGGGATGTCCGGATCGTAGCGGTACAGCGACGAGTTGTCGATCACGGTGCAGCCGGCAGCCGCCGCCTTGGGCGCGTAATCCTTGGTCGCGGCGGAGCCCACGGCAAACAGCGCCATGTCCCAGCCGGTGAAATCAAAGGTGTCCAGATCCTGGGTAGTGAGTGTCTTATCGCCAAAGCTGACTTCGGTGCCGAGAGATTTGCGGCTTGCCAGCACAGCAATCTCATCCACAGGGAACTGGCGCTCGGCCAGGATGTTCAGCATTTCGCGGCCCACGTTGCCAGTGGCGCCAACGACGACGATGCGGTAACCCATTTGTCTGTTTCTCCAGTATTGCCCGGCCCCATGGCCGGCGCGGGAGTGATAATGCCTCCGGGCAAAAGTTTAAAGGGGCGGATCAGTCCATGCTGTCGCGGCTGAGCAGATAAATTGCGCATCCCGCCGCCAGGCACACCAGAAAGAAGCCGAAAATGCCCGTATAGGGCAAGGATGGGTCTGCTCCAGCCAGATTTGCGTGAATGCGGCCGGTGGCGAATTGCATGATTCCCACGCCGCCAATGCCAAAGAAGTTCAGCAGCGTCACGCCGCGCCCCGCCAGGTGCGGCGGCACAAAGGCCCGGCCATGCGCCATGATCACCGGGAAAGACGCGCCAAAGAACCCAACGGCGGCCATCAGCACCACCGGCATCCAGACCGGCAGCCCGCCCGCCAGGATCAGCCCGCCCAGCGCCGCGCAGCCCAGCAGGTTGCCGCCCAGAATGACCCATTTGCGGGTGCCCAGCATCCGGTCCAGCGGGCCATAGGCAAAGGTCCCGGCAATCATAGCCGCGCCCATCACCAGGGTCGCCAGCCCCACCTGCTGGGTGCTGAGCCCGTAGAGATCGCTCAGGTAGGGTCCGATCCACAGCCCCCTCAGCGCGCCCGAAGGCGCATAGGCCACCAGCATCAGCGGGAAGATCGCCCACATCACCGGCATCTTCAGCAGGTCCAGCACTGACCCTTTATGCTCGCCATCCGGCTTGTCCGGGTCGCTGACCGTCACAAAGATCCCCGCCGCCACCGCGACCGACACCGCCGCCAGCCCCGCCAGCGTGCCGCGCCAGCCGAACAGATCCACCGCCAGCGCGGTCGGATACGAGGCGACCAGATTGCCGGCCGAACCCACCCCCAGCATCAGCGCCGCCAGGGTGGCAAAGCGGGCGGGCGGATACTGGCGGGCAAAGATATAATAGGACGCCATCAGCACCGGCGAGCAGCCGATGCCGATCAGGAACATCGCGATGCTCACATGCAGGGGCGCCGTGGCCGCGGCAAACAGCGCCGCGCCGCCGCCGCCGCCCAGCAGCAGCAGCACCGCCGCTGTCCGGCGCGGGCCTGCATGGTCCAGCGCCCAGCCGACCGGCAGCTGCATCGCCGCAAAGGACAGGAACCACATGCCCGAGGCAAACGCCAGGTCATCCGGCGCCGCGCCGATATCCTGCCCCAGCACCCCCGACAGCACCGCCAGGAAAGCGCGGAAAAACTGGCTCAGCACATAGGCCAGGCACAACAAGATCAATCCGGCCTGCATCTTCCGTCCCCGTTTTTTGTTTCCGCCGCACAGCTTGCATGTTTGGCCCCGGCGCACAAATTGTTTAGGTAGAAACCGCAGGTCACAAAAACAGACCTCTGGCACGGATCACCGGGGCCAAGGACCGGAGCGGGAACGCATGACAACGGACAGCTTCTACGACAGCCTCCCCAAGGTCCGCAGCTTTGACAGCTTGTCCGCTCCGGAAGCCTTTGCGCCGCTGCCGCCGGACTGGCACCTGTGCTGCACCGATATCGTGAACTCCACCGCGCTGGTCGCGGCCGGCCGCTACAAGACTGTGAACATGATCGGTGCCGCGGTGATCGCCGCCATGCGCAACGCGCTGCCGGGCGAGGCCTTTCCGTACATCTTCGGCGGCGATGGCGCCGCCTTTGCGGTGCCGCCGCGCCACCAGGAGACCGCCCGGCGCGTTCTGGCCGCTTTGCGCAGCTGGACCGAGACGGAATTCGGCGTCAGCCTGCGCGCCGCCATGCTGCCGCTCCGCTGGATCCGGACAGAGGGGCAGGACGTGAGAATCGCCCGTTATGCGGTGTCGGACCACGCCGATTTCGCCATGTTCAGCGGCGGCGGCCTGGCCTGGGCCGAGGCGCAGATGAAGGCGGGCGCCTTCGAGGTGCCGCCTGACCCGCAGGCCGAAGCGCCCGATCTCTCCGGCCTCTCCTGCCGCTGGAGCAACACGCCCGCGCGCAACGGCATCATCCTGTCGGTGGTGGCACAGCCCGCGCCCGGCGCGGACCCGCAGGCATTTGCCCGGTTCTCCTCCCGCCTGCTGGCTGTGGCCGGCGAACTGAAAGACAACGGCCACCCGGTCCCCGAAACCGGGCCCAAACTGGGCTTTCCGCCCGCCGGGCTGGCGCTGGAGGCGCAATCCTCGCGCGGCAAAACCCCTCTGATTTTACGGAAGCTTTATCTTTTGGCGCACAGCGCCCTCGCCGGGCTGATCTTCCTCAGCAAACGGCGGGCCGGCAGGTTTGACCCGGTGCATTACCTGTCCGTGCTCAAGGCCAACTCGGATTTCCGCAAGTTCGACGACGGCCTGAAGATGACGCTGGACTGCACGGCCGGCATCCGCGACCGGATCCGCCGCCAGCTGGAGCGGGCGGCAGAGGCCGGGCTGGTTGAGTTCGGCCTGCATGAACAGGACGCCGCGCTGGTCACCTGCATCGTGCCCTCCCCGGTTGAGGACGCCCATGTGCATTTTGTCGACGGGGCCGCGGGCGGCTATACGCAAGCAGCCGCCAATCTGGCGGCTGCATTCGGAAACGGCAAAGAAAAGGTCTGACCTCAGACCGGCAGAAAAGCCCCCGTCTTGGGGTCGTAGCATTCCAGCCCGCCCTCGCCGATATCGGTCCACAGCCCGTGCAGGCTCAGCTCCCCGGCCTTGACCGCCGATTCGATGAACGGGAAAGTCATCAGGTTTTCCATAGACGCGACAACGGCTTGGCGCTCAAACTGGCGCGCCTGGTCCACCGGGTCCTCGATATCCGCCACACCCTCGAATTTGGGCTTCAGGATCTCCATCCAGCGGCCGACAAAGCTGGTCTTCTCTTCCAGCTGCGGCGCCTGGCCCTTGCACATGTCGATGCAGCCCTGCACGCCGCCGCACTGCGAATGGCCCAGCACGATCAGATGCGCCACCTTCAGCGCGGTCACCGCATATTCCACCGCCGCCGAGGTGCCGTGATGGTCGCCGTCCGGCGCATAGGGCGGCACCAGGTTGGCGATATTGCGGTGAATGAAAAACTCGCCCTGGTCGGCCCCGAAGATCGAGGTCACATGCACCCGGCTGTCGCAGCAGGAGATTACCATCGCCCGCGGCCGCTGGCCTTCGGTTGCCAGGCGGCGGTACCAGCCCTGATTCTCCTCATAGGATGTGGCCTTCCATCCATGGTAGCGGGTCACCAGATAACTGGGCAGGGGTTTGGCAAATTCCATTGTCATGTCCTGTCAACATTCGTGTTGCCGGGCTTGATACCCTGCATTGTCCGCAAATTCGAGAGATTTGAACACCCTGCTGGAAACCTTTTGAAAACTTGTCGGGCGCAGATTGGCAGACGTGCCGTGGGGGCATAAAGAATTTGGGTGAAAGTGGTGGCCAATATACTAACAGTAATGCACTCGGAAACAGTGCGCCTCGATCCTGACAAACTCACCGCGCTGTATGAGCAGCTCGGCGAAACCGGCGCCGAGGACGTCGTCTGCCGTGCAATCGAAGAGATGGCTGTCCGCCTGACGCATTGCGAGCGTCTGTGGCGGCAGAATGAAATGGCGAACCTGCGCAAAAGCGCCCGGTCGCTGATCGCGATTGCCGATCAGATCGGCATGACGGCGCTGGCGTCGATTGCCAATGACGTGACCGCAGCCATCGACGCCGAGGATGCGCCGGCGGTAGCGGCGATTCTGTTCCGCCTGATGCGCGTGGGCGAACGCTCGCTGACCGCGGTCTGGGACCAGCAGGACATGACGATCTGATACCTCCGCTTCCCGCAGGGCTTGCAGGCCGCGCTGCGGCGGCTACTCTGGCGCATCAGAAATGATTGCAACCGGAGTATTTCGATGCCGCCAGTCTTTGCCGCAGCCGGCGCGGACGCCTGCCCTGTGCATGTTATCGCAAGCGACACTTTCGACAGCTGGCTCTCCAGCCAGCCGCAGCGCGTTCAGGCCTGGGCCAAGGCGCAGGGATTCACCGGCGCCTGCGGCCAGGCGCTGGCGGTGCCGGGCGACGATGGCGCCGTTGACATGGCCCTGGCCGGATACGGCAGCGCCGCCCAGCGCGCGCGCCGCCGCTTTGTACTGGCCGAAGCGGCGCAGAAACTGCCCGCGGGCACGTACCGGATTGCCTCCGGCCTCCCGGCAGAGGCCGCCGCAACCGAATCCCTGGGCTGGCTGCTGACCGGCTACCGCTTCGGCCGCTACAAGGAAGGCAAGGATGAGTCCGCCGCGCTGGCGGCTCCTGACGGGGTGGATGCCGCCGCCATCGAATCGCTGGCCGCCGCCGAATGCCTGACCCGTGACCTGATCAACACCCCCGCCTCCGACATGGGCCCGGCAGAGCTGCAGGCCGCGGCGGAATCCCTGGCGGAAGACTTCGGCGCAGACATCTCCACGATTCTCGGCGAGGATCTGCTGGCGCAGAATTTGCCGCTGATCCACACCGTGGGCCGCGCCTCGGACCGCGCGCCGCGGCTGATCGACCTGCGCTGGGGCGGCAGCGGCCCCAAGCTCACCCTGGTGGGCAAGGGCGTCTGCTTCGACACCGGCGGGCTGAACCTGAAACCCGGCAGCAGCATGGCGCTGATGAAAAAGGACATGGGCGGCGCCGCCAATGTCCTGGGGCTGGCGCGCATGATCATGGCCGCCGGGCTGGACCTGCAGCTCAGGGTGCTGATTCCGGCGGTGGAAAATTCCGTCTCCGGCCCCGCCTTCCGCCCCGGCGACGTGCTGACGTCGCGCAAGGGGCTGACGGTGGAGGTCAACAACACCGACGCCGAGGGCCGCCTGGTGCTGGCCGATGCGCTGGCCCTGGCGGCAGAGGAAACGCCGGACCTGCTGATCTCCATGGCCACCCTCACCGGCGCCGCCCGGGTTGCGGTCGGCCCGGACCTGTCGCCCTTCTACACGGACCACCATGCCGATGCCGCCGCCCTGTCCGCCACTGCGTCCCGCACCGCCGACCCGGTCTGGCGGATGCCCTTCCACGATCCCTATGAAACGATGATCGAACCCGGCATCGCCGATCTGGACAACGCACCGTCGGGCGGCTTTGCAGGCTCGATCACCGCAGCCCTGTTCCTGCGCCGCTTTGCCGGAGAGACCCGCTACATGCATTTCGACATCTATGGCTGGACCCCCAGCGCTGCACCGGGCCGGCCCAAGGGCGGCGCCCTGCAAGGCGCACGCGCGCTGTTTGCCGCGCTGCCGGACCTGTTGGAGCTGTGACCGGGATGGCAGACCGCCGCCGCACACCGGTGAACGAGCGCGTTGCCGCAGCCCATCTGCGCGATGCGCCGGACGGGCTGCTGCGCGCCGACGGCACCGCCGCCCGCATCGGCGTGCCGGTTGCGGATCTCCTCCGCGCACCGGACGGCACCCGCGACCGCCAGCTTGTCTATGGCGAGCCGGTCACGGTGTATGAGGACCGCGACGGCTGGGCCTTTCTGCAGGCGGCCAAGGATTCCTATGTGGGCTACGTGCCCGGCCCCTCCCTGACCGCGCCTTTCGAAGCGACCCACTGGGTCAGCGCCCCGGCCACCCACGCCTATACGGCAGATGATTTCAAATCGCCGGAAACCCATGCCCTCAGCCACGGCAGCCGGGTGCAGGTTCTGGGCGGCACCGGCCGGTTTTTGGAAACCACACTTGGCTTCATCCCCGCCCGCCACCTCTCGCCGCTGGGCGCCCACACCGGCGACCCGGTGACAGTGGCGGAACTGTTCCTCGGCACGCCCTACCTCTGGGGCGGCAACAGCCGCTTCGGCATCGACTGCTCCGGCCTGGTGCAGGCCGCGCTGCTAGCCTGCGGCACCCCCTGCCCCGGCGACAGCGACATGCAAGAGGCCGAGCTGGGCGGCCCGGCTCCCGCTGGAGACTACCGGCGCGGCGACCTGCTGTTCTGGAAGGGCCACGTTGCGCTGGTGCGGGATGCTGAAACGCTGATCCACGCCAATGCCCATGACATGGCGGTGGCCATCGAACCCATTGCTGCGGCTATCGAACGGATCGAAGCCCAGGGCGACGGCCCGGTCACCGCGCACAAACGGCTGGGATAGCCTCCGCCCGCGGCCGCAGGCGGTACAAAATCTTTCGAAGATTTTTGGCCGGAAAATTCAAATTTTCCGGTCCCCGCTCCGCCGCACCCCTGCGGCTACTCCACGGAGCGGATCAGCTTGCGCTCCAGCACCCTCAGCACGGTCTTCAGATCCGCCCCGCGCTTCAGGATATGACCGTCCATCCCGACAACCGCATACTGGCCCTGCCGGTTGCGCAGCTTGGGCCGCTTTTCGATGCGGTACAGCGGATGCTCCGCCGTGCGCCGGAAGACAGAGAACACCGCCAGATCACGCAGGGAGGCAATCCCGTAATCGCGCCATTCCCCGGCGGCGACCATACGGCCATAAAGCGTCATGATAACCGACAGTTCCCGCCGGTCAAACGCGACTTGCTGAGGAATGGGAGATCCGGGAAAAGGCTGCACCTGATCAAAGCTCATACCTAAAAGGTTGCGCCATTTCCCCGGCAAATCAAGGTTTTTAACATTCGATTTTTCGTGTGGTGCAGCAGGCGCACAGGCGCGGCGGGCCTGTTTTACCCGGCTTTCACGCCGCTCAGGCCTCCGCCAGCGCGCCGCAGTGCAGGCCCAGAATCTGCTCCAGCGCCACCCGCCCCGGTGCCGTCAGCATCAGTCCGCGCTTGTGCCGGTGCCGCTTGACCCAGCCGCTCGTCAGCGCGTGATCCAGGATCTGCCGCCCCATCGGCCCGGCCACATGCAGCTTGCGTTCGGTCCAGTCCAGGCAGGGCCGGGCAAAAGGCTGGCGGCCCGGCCGCTCCGGCAGCACCACGCCCAGTTTCAGCCACTCCCCGGTCGGCACGGCGCAGAAAGCCCCCTGTTGCTCCACCAGCATGCCGCGGTCCAGGAACGCGCCGGTCATCGCCACCGCCAGCGGGCCTGCCAGATGGTCATAACAGCTGCGCAGCTGCGCCAGCCCGCCCGCCTTGCGCTGCTGGGCGCGGTGCAGGCTGTCCGCAGGCGCAATCGCGGCCAGCTGCTCCAGCGCATGGGCCACTTCCGCGCCTGCCAGCCGGTGATAAACGCAGCGGCCGCGCTTTTCCGCCACCACCAGCCCTGCATCCTGCAGCAGCCGCAAATGCGCCGAGGCGGTCTGCGGCGTCACGCCCGCAGCCGCCGCCAGCTCCTTGTTGGTATAGGCGCGGCCCTCCATCAGCTCGCACAGCATCTGCGTGCGGCTGGCGTCGGCAATCGCCTGGCCCAGAATGTCGAAACGCGGTGTGATCATGCCCCCACTCTACGCGCGCCCTTCAAGCAGACCCAAGCAAAACCCTTCGCCGCGCAGCGAACTGTTGCGCCGCCCCGTCACGCAAACGAGCCATGGCAGAACCAGCCCGGCGACAGCGCGCCGCCATGGGCAAAGAACAGCCACAGCCGCGCGCCGCAGGCGGTGACCACGGTCCAGTAATCGCGCACGCCGCTGCGCCAGTTGGGGTCTTCCAGCCACCATTCCGGGGCAATCCGCTCCGGGCCTTCAGCCTCTGCCAGCTCCCAGTCGCGGCCGCGCCAGCGGAAGCGCTCCGGCACCTCAGGCCGGTCCGGCGCATGGACCAGCTCGGGCTGCCAGATCAGCAGCGGCCGCGGCCGCGGCGGCAACGGCCAGTCCCCAGCCGCGGGCTCCGACCAGGCGGCGGCCTGCACGGTAAAGGTCTTTTCCGGAATGTGGCTCTCCGCCGGGTGATAGCGGGTGACCGCCTCCAGCCCCAGCCGCGCGCCGATACGGCCGATCAGATCCTCCAGCGCCGCGCCATCCTCCTGCCGCGCCCGCGCCGCGGCGCCCGCTTCGGCATGGCCCGCGGGCGTGCGGGCGTGGATGGCCTCTGCCTGCAGCACCTCCAGCCGCAGCATGTCGATGCCATAGCCCGCATCAATCTGCTCCAGCTTCATCTCCAGCAGGGGCCGGATGCGGGCGGGGTCGCGGCTGGCACGGGCCAGACCGATGGCCACCGCCTCCATTTCCTGATCGCAGCGGTGCGCCTCCAGCCGCAGGCTGCGCGCGCCCTTGCCGCGCGCCTCCAGCCGGGCACACAGCCGCGGCAGCATCCGGTCGATGCCCGCCAGCAGATCCTCCATCAGCCCGATCGGCTCAGGCAGGGTCAGCCGCACCGCGAAATGATCCGGGCTGCGCGCGGGCGAAACCGGCTCCGGCGCGCTGCCCATCGCCTGATCCAGCCGCAAGACCAGCCCGCGCCCGAACCGGCGCGCCAGACTGGCCCGCGGCTGCCCCAGCAGATCGCCGATCCGCCGGAGGCCCAGCCGGTTCAGCTGCGCCACCGTGGCGCTGTCCAGCCGCAGCGCCGCCACCGGCAGCGGCGCCAGCGCGCAATAGGCCTGCCCGGGTTCGGCAATCCGCCCCATCTGCGGCGGCGGCGCCTGCAGCTGCGGCGCGGCGCCGCCGCGGGTCCAGTGGCGGCGCTTGGCGCCTTGCCCCGGGCTGCGCTTCTGCGCCCGGGCGCGGGTGGCGCGGGCCTCCTGGTCGATGGCGTCGCCGCTGCGGTCCGGCGCCGCCTCCTCGCCCGCGTAACGCGCCAGCGCCCAGGCCGCGCCCAGGGTATCGGCCAGCCCCATCTGCACGCTCAGCCCCATTTCCGCGCAATCGCGCCCCGCCGCCTCCATCAGCGCCGCCTCGCTCCCGAACAGATGCGCGCAGCCGGTAAGGTCGATGGTCAGCCCGTCGCGCTCCGCCTCCGCCACCCAGGGGCTGAACTTGCCCGCCCAGCGCCTCAGCGCGGCCAGGAATGCCGCCTCCGCCGCCGGGTTGCGCGGCCGCACCGTCAGGCCGGCGCACATCGCATGGGCATCGCGCAGCGGCTGGCCCGGCTGCAGCCCCTCTGCCAAAGCGGCGGCGTTTAACGCGGAAATAACCTGCGTGTTGGAAACTTCCTCGGCAACGGCCAGCGGCCCGTCAATGCCGCCGCGCTCTGCCCGCAGGATACGCTCCGCCCCAAGGCGCGGAAACCAAAGCGAAAGAATGCGGCGGTGGGGCATGGCAGCAGGCACAGGGCAACGGGTCAGGGCAATTGGGCAGGCAAGGGGCAGCAGGGGCCGGAAGGCCGCCAGATAACAGGAGGCACATACGGCATGTTCTTATTTTGTTCTTATTTCTCGATTCGGTCAATCCGCCCGGAGGCATCGTGACATCTTTCCGCCTGCACAAAGCCGCGGCCCTGCTCGTGGTGATCATAGCGCTGGCCATCGGCAGCACCGCCCCGGTAACCGCCCGGGACAGCAGCCACAGCAAGCATGTGACCAAGCGGATCGCGCTGATGACCTCGCAAAAGGCCGCCATGGATGTGCTGACCGGCATGACTGCCGGGCGCAGCACCTTTGACCGCAGCCAGGCGCGCGCGGCGCGCAAGCAGCTGATCCGGTCCACCGGCAGCATCCGCAAGCACTTCCGCAAGCCGCAGCTGGACCCGCGGTCCAACGCCCGGCCGCTGATCTGGCACGCGTGGAAGGATTTCAAGACCCGCGCCGAAACTGCCAAAGCCGCGGCCAAGGACCTCAACACCCGCTCGCTCAGCGGCCTGCGCCGCACCCTGCCCGGCCTGATGCAAAGCTGTCTCAGCTGCCACGAAACCTATCGCAGCACGCCCAACAGCTTCACAACACACTGACCGGATCCCGGCCCCCGCGGGCCGGTCTCTCAGGCGCCGAACCGGGCCATGAAGGTGTCGATGGCGCCGCTGATCACCCGCTCGCGCTCGGCTTCGGTGAATTCAGTGTCGATCTTGAACAGGAACCGCAGAAAGATATCCGCCTTGCACAGCTCGATGAACTGCGCGGCGGCCAGGTCGGCATCCTCGATCTTCAGCTCGCCGCGCGCCGCAGCGGCCTCCATATAGGCCTGGATCTCCCCGTGCAGCGTCATCGGGCCGCTTTCGTAGAACATCGGCCCCAGCTCCGGGAACCGGTCGGCCTCGGCCACGAAAATGCGGAACAGCTGCAGGCTGAAGCCGCCCAGCAGCACCCCGTGCACCCGCTCCGCCGCCGCCCGCAGCACCTCCTGCGGCCCGCGGGTGCCCGGCGCCAGCTCCAGCGACGCGTCCGCCTGCTGCACACAGGCAGAGCGCACCACCTCCATGAACAGCACCCGCTTGTCGGGGAAATAGCTGTAGAGCGTCGCCTTGGACACCCCCGCCGCCCTGGCGATATTGTCGACGCTGGCGCCTTCGAACCCATCCGCCAGGAAAACCTCGCGCGCGCCCTCCAGGACCTGGTCGAATTTCCGGCCGGTGCGCAGGACGCTGGCTTGCTGGTTCATGAGGGCTCCTCAGGATACGGGCTGCAGGGTGCAGGGCCTGCCCCTAATGTAATCCGGGCCGCCGCTTTGCAACAAGGCTGGCGCGCCATCTTGCGGCGGCATGGCGATCCGCTATATTTAGAATAATTCTAAACTAGGGGCAGACGATGCGGTTTTTCACTCAGCGCAAGCACTTTTCCGACCTCACCGGGCAGGAGATCCTGGCCCTTGCAATTGCCTCCGAGGAGGACGATGCGCGCATCTACCGCAGCTATGCGGCGCGGCTGCGGGCGGACTACCCGGCGACCGCAGCGATGTTCGACGGCATGGCCGCGGAAGAGGATGAGCACCGCGCCCGGCTGATTGCCCTGCACGAGGATCGGTTCGGCCCGGCGATCCCGCTGATCCGGCGCGAGCATGTGGCAGGCTATTATGCCCGCCGCCCGGTCTGGCTGATGGAAAACCTGAGCCTCGACCGCATCCGCGACGAGGCCCGCGCGATGGAGCGCGACGCCGAGCGTTTCTACACCGCCGCTGCCGCCCGCACCCGGGACGCCGCCACCCGCAAGCTCTTGGGCGATCTGGCCGCCGCCGAGGCCGGCCACCAGGCCCGCGCCGGTGAGTTGCAGGAGGCGCATCTGGACGACGGCACCCGCGACGATGAGGACCGTGCCGCCCACCGCCAGTTCGTGCTGACCTGGGTGCAGCCGGGGCTGGCCGGGCTGATGGACGGCTCTGTCTCCACCCTGGCGCCGATCTTCGCCACCGCCTTTGCCACCCAGGACACCTGGACCACCTTCCTGGTCGGCATGGCGGCCTCGGTCGGCGCCGGCATCTCGATGGGCTTCACCGAGGCCGCCTCGGATGACGGCGAGCTTTCGGGCCGCGGCTCTCCCATCAAACGCGGCCTGGCCTCCGGCATCATGACCACCGTGGGCGGCCTGGGTCACGCCCTGCCCTATCTGATCCCGGAATTCTGGACCGCCACCACGCTGGCGCTGCTGATCGTCTTTGTGGAGCTTTGGGCCATCGCCTGGATCCAGAACAAGTTCATGCAAACCCCGTTCTGGCGCGCCACCATGCAGGTGGTGCTGGGCGGTGCCCTGGTGCTGGGCGCAGGCGCCCTGATCGGCAGCGGCTAGACACGGCACTGAACACGGCAGCGGGGTACTCCCGCCCGCTCCGGAGCAGCCAAAGGCTGCCCCTCCCCGGTTGGGCCCGGCAGCGCTGACGCGCTGCGGGGGCGTATTCCCCCACCGGGCTTTCTTGGGTCAAGGGCGGTGCCGCCGCCGCGCCTTGGCGCGGTTCACCCTTGACGCAGGAAAGCCCGGTCACACAGTTGACCAGACGCTCTCAGCAAAAACCCTGCCCCGTGCGCAGCACGGGGCCACGCCCAACTGTGAAGGGCAGTCCCCGGACTGCCCATGAACCGGCGGGAGCGCCCCCGCCGGTTCAAAAAAACCGCCCAAAAAACAGCCTTTGCCAATTGGTCAGGTCTTGTTACCAATCCCCATGGCCGAGATCTTCTTCCGCACCCTGCCCTTCTTTGCAATCATCGGCCTTGGCTACTGGGCCGGGCGCAGCCGTTTCTTCACCGAAGAGGCCACCGCGTATCTCACCCGCTTTGTCTTCTACTTTCCGCTGTCAGCGATGATCTTCGGCTTCGCCGCCAACCTGTCCTTTGCCGAGGTCTTCGACCCCACGCTGATCCTCGGCTACCTGGCCGGCACGCTGGCGGTCTACCTGCTGGTGACAGCTGTCGCCATGGCCCGCGGGCTGGACATGCCCACCGCGGCGGTGGAGGCGCAATGCGCCGCCATCGGCAATGTCGGCTTTCTCGGCCTGCCGATGATGGCGATCCTGTTCGGCCCGGCCTCAGTTGCGCCGATGATGGTGGTGCTCAGCGTCGATCTGGTGGTGTTCTCCTCGCTGATCGTCATTCTGATCAACGCCGGCCGCGGCAACGGGCTGGGGATGGCAACGCTGAAACTGGTGGGGTTGGGCCTGCTGAAAAACCCGATGATCCTGTCCATCGTTGCCGGTCTTGCCTGGTCGGCCTCGGCGCTGCCGATCCCGGAACCCGCAAATGATTTCCTCACCATCCTCGGCGGCGCCGCCACCCCCGGTGCGCTGTTTGCCATCGGCGCCTCGCTCGCTTCGAAATCGGCCGAACGGATCCGGATCTCCGGCTGGCTCAGCTTTGCCAAGCTTGTGCTGCATCCGGCCTGCGTCGCCATCGCCGTGCTGTGGCTGATCCCGGCGGCGCCGTTCTCCGCCGCCGTCGCCATCGCCGCCGCATCGCTGCCGGTGGCGGGCAATGTCTACATGCTGGCGCAGCACTACGGCGTGGCCCCGCACCGGGCCTCTGCCGCCATCTTCATCTCCACCGTGCTGTCGATTGTCACCGTGCCGGCAGTGATCGCCTGGGTCTCCTGAAGCCGCCGCCCGGCCGCCGCCCGGCTGCCCCGGAAAGCTCCCGCGCCCGCAGGACACCCTGACTGGCGTCAGCGCGCCCTTGGCGGCCTTGGGCCCGGCCCGGCGCACAGCGCCGGGCCGGGCCCAACGGGAGCGGAGCAGGCCCCATGCTCCGGCGACGGGCGGGAGCCATGCCCTGCCTGCCCTCTGGATGTTTGCGGATTCGCAAGCCTTCTGCCGCAAAAACTGGCATTGCTGCCGCCCTCCCGCTGGACGCTGCGGCAATCTGCGGATAGCGATAGGGCTAACAGATTTGAGGAGCCTCACCCATGGAAACCGTTTCCGAGAACCGTGCCTTTGGCGGCACCCAGGGCGTCTACAAACACGCCAGCACCGCCACCGGCGGCGATATGACATTCGGCCTGTTCCTGCCGGAGGAGGCCAAGGACGGCCCGGTGCCGGTGCTGTGGCATCTGTCGGGCCTCACCTGCACCCATGAAAACGCCATGACCAAGGCGGGCGCCCAGGCCTGGTGCGCCGAGCAGGGCATCGCCATCGTCTTCCCCGACACCTCGCCCCGCGGCGAGGGCGTGGCCGATGACGAGGCCTATGACCTGGGCCAGGGCGCGGGCTTTTACGTGAACGCCACCCAGGACCCCTGGGCGCCGCATTTCCGCATGTGGGACTACTTGGCCGAGGAACTGCCCGCGCTGCTGGGCGAAAACTTCGCCATCGACCTGGACCGCCAGGCGATCACCGGCCATTCCATGGGCGGCCACGGCGCGCTGACGCTGGCGATGAACCTGCCGGGCCGCTACAAATCGGTCTCCGCCTTCGCACCGATCTCCAACCCGACCCAGTCCGACTGGGGCCGCAAGCAGCTGAGCGCCTACCTGGGCGATGACGAGGCAAACTGGGCCAAGCACGACGCCACCCTCCTGATGCGCGACAAAGGCTTCGACGGCCCGATCCTGATCGACACCGGCACCTCCGACCAGTTTATCGATCTCCTGAAGCCCGAGGCGCTGGCCCACGCCGTGGCCGAACGCCGCCAGCAGGCCACCCTGCGGATGCAGCCGGGCTATGACCACAGCTATTTCTTCGTGTCGACCTTCATGGAGGAGCATGTCTCCTTCCACGCCGACGCGCTGTACCAGAACTAAAAGACAAGGAACGCGGCCATGAGTGACGAATTTGATTATGACCTGATCATCATCGGTTCCGGCCCCTCGGGCCGCGCCGCCGCCATCCAGGCGGGCAAGCTGCACCGCCGGGTGCTGGTGATCGACCGCAAGGACCGGCTGGGGGGCGTGTCGGTGCACACCGGCACCATCCCGTCAAAGACCCTGCGCGAAACCGTGCTGAACCTCTCCGGCTGGCGCGAGCGGTCGTTCTACGGCCGCTCCTACCGCGTCAAGGACCAGATCGGCGCCGAGGATCTGAAGGCGCGCCTGCACATGACCCTCGATTACGAGGTCGACGTGCTGGAGCACCAGTTCAACCGCAACCATGTCGATACGCTGAACGGGCTGGCAAAATTCATCGGCCCGAATGAGGTGGAGGTCGCGACCGAGGCCGGCGAAACCACCCGGCTGACGGCGGAAAAGTTCCTGATTTCCACCGGCACCAAGACCTACCGCCCGGATTACGTGCCCTTCAACGGCAGGACCGTGGTGGACGGGGACGAGTTCCTGGAGATGGCCGAGATCCCGCGCTCCCTCACCGTGATCGGCGCGGGCGTGATCGGTGTGGAATATGCCACTATGTTCTCTGCCCTGGATGTGCGCGTCACCCTGATCGAACCGCGCGAGACCTTCCTCGACTTCATCGACAAGACCCTGATCCAGGATTTCACCCACCAGATCCGCGAAAACGGCGTCGACCTGCGGCTCGGCTCCGCCGTCGAAAGCATCGAGGACCGCGGCGAGCATGTCGAAGTCATCCTCGAAAACGGCCGCCATGTGCGCTCGGAAATGCTGCTGTTCGCGGCCGGCCGCATGGGCGCCACTTCCGCCCTGAACCTTGAGGCCGTCGGGCTCAAGACTGACCACCGCAGCCGCCTCAGCGTCGACCGCAAGACCTACCAGACCGCGGTGCCGCATATCTATGCCGCGGGCGATGTGATCGGCCACCCGTCGCTGGCCTCCACCTCGCTGCAGCAGGGCCGCGTCGCCGCCTGCCACGCGCTGGAAACCCCGACCCTGCCGGAAAGCCCCTGGTACCCTTACGGCATCTACTCGGTGCCGGAGATGTCCACCTGCGGCATGTCCGAGGAAGAGCTGAAAGAGCGCGGCATCCCTTATGAGGTCGGCGTCGCCCGCTTCCGCGAAACCTCCCGCGGGCACATCATGGGGCTGGAGCACGGCATGCTGAAAATGCTGTTCTCGCTGAAAACCCGCCGGGTGCTGGGCGTGCAGATCGTCGGCGAAGGCGCGACAGAGCTGATCCACATCGCCCAGGCGGTGCTGAACCTCAAGGGCACGGTGGACTACTTCGTGCAGAACACCTTCAACTACCCGACCCTGGCCGAGGCGTATAAGATCGCCGGCCTTGACGCCTTCAACCGGATGCCGATCCCGGAGGAGTTCAAGGTCAAGAAACCCGCCCGCAAAGCCAAGGCAGAGGCCAAGGCGGAGCTCCCCCCCGCGGCAGACAAAAAGGCGGCAGAGTGACCGCGCTCTACATCGACGCTGACGCCTGCCCGGTCAAGCAGGAGGCCGAGCGGGTCGCCACCCGCCACGGGCTGCGCATGTTCGTGGTCTCAAACGGCGGGTTGCGCCCCTCGCAGAACCCGCTGGTGGAAAATGTGATCGTGTCCGAGGGCGCCGATGTGGCCGACATGTGGATCGCAGAGCGCTGCGGCCCCGGTGATGTGGTGGTGACGGGCGACATCCCGCTGGCGGCCAAATGCATCGAGGCCGGCGCCCGCGTGCTGCGCCACAACGGCGAGCGCTTCACGGAAGCCAACATCGGCCAGCAGCTGGCGATGCGCGACCTGATGGCGGATCTGCGCGCCGCCAACCCGCTGGGCGCAGGCGGCAGCGGCAAGGGCTTCACCAAGGCCGACCGTTCGCGGTTCCTGGACGCGCTGGAGCGCGAGCTGCGCGCCGCCAAACAGGCCTGATCCCGGGTCAAGGCTCCGCGCAGCGGACCGTGCGCAGCACGGCTTGGCCTTGAGGCGGGAACAGGCCGACAAACACTCGGGCAGGCGCGTTCAGGGGCAGCCCTGCCCCTGAACCGCTTCTCAGCAAGAAACCCAAGCTTTCCCCAGCCCCCTCCCTCACTGGTCCGCGCCCCACAATTCCGGCCCGGAATTCTGCCCGGAAAAATTGCATCTTTCCGCCCCCCGCCCCATTGCCCGGCTGCACCAAATCCGCCACTGATCAAGGTCAGGGAGCAGGAGGCGGCACAGATGAGCGCAGAGGTTAAAATCAGCGTCCCCGGCCTGTTCGCCGCGGCCGGCGCGGGCATTGCCTTCTCCGTCATCGACATGATCTTCAAGTTCCTGTCCGGCGATTACCCGCTGTACGAGGTGGTCCTGTTCCGCTCCGTCATCGCGGTGGCCATCATGCTGGCCATCATCGTGCCGCTGGAGGGCGGCTACCACCTCCTGCGCACCCACCAGCCCAAGCTGCACCTTGCGCGCTGCCTGGTGGTGTTCTTTGCCAATATCTTCTTCTTCACCGGCGTCGCCATCCTGCCGCTGGCCGAGGCGGTCGCGATCGCCTTTGCGACGCCGCTGATCGTCACCGCCCTGTCGGCCCTGTTCCTGGGCGAGCGCCCCGGCCCCTGGCGCTGGGGCGCGGTGGTGGCCGGTTTCCTCGGCGTGCTGATCATCATGCGCCCCGGCGCGGGCACCTTCCAGCCCGCCGCCCTCCTGCCGTTCCTTGGCGCCTGCGGCTATGCCACCCTGCACGTGCTGACACGCCGCGCAGGCGGGACAGAGGCCGGCGCCACGCTCGCCTTTTACCCGATGATGGGCTTCCTGATCCTCAGCGCCCTGGCCGGCCTGGCCTTCGGCGACGGGCGTTTCGCCAGCGGCGACAGCCCCGCCTTCGACTTCCTCCTGCGCGCCTGGATCTGGCCGAACCCGCAGGACTGGCCCTACCTGATCGGCGCCGGCCTCGCCGGTTCCATCGGCGGCTATCTGGTCAGCCAGGCCTACCGCATGAACGAGGCGGCGCTGGCCGCGCCGTTTGAATACATCGCCATGCCGATGTCGGTCCTCTGGGGCGTGCTGATCTTCAACGAATGGCCCGGCCTGCCGGTCTGGCTCGGCAGCGCCCTGATCATCGCCTCCGGCCTGGTCTCCGTCTGGCGCGAGACCCGCCGCAGCCGCCCCGCCCCGCGGCCCCGCCCGCGCGCAGAAGGATAACCGCGATGCCCGTTGACGCCGTTGTTTTCGACATTGGCCGCGTGCTGATCGAGTGGGAGCCGGAACGCTTCTATGACAGCCGCATCGGCCCCGCCCGCCGCAAGCAACTGTTCGCCGAGGTCCCCCTGCACGAGATGAACCTCAACGTCGACCGCGGCCATCCCTTCCGCGGCAGCGTCTATGCCCTGGCAAAGCAGCACCCGGACTGGGCTGAGGAAATCCGCTGGTGGCACGATTGCTGGCTGCAGATGGTGCCGCGCGCCATCCCCCGCACGCTCCGCCTGATGCAGGCGCTGCAGGCCAAACACATCCCGGTCTTTGCCCTCAGCAACTTCGGCGCGGAGACGTTTGAGCTGGCCTGCGGGACCTACCCGGCCTTGCGTGGCTTTGACCGCACATTTGTCTCCGCGCATCTGAAATCGGTCAAGCCAGAGCCTGAAATCTATGCCATTCTCGAACGCGAAACCGGGGTGGCGCCGGACAGGCTGCTGTTCACCGACGACCGCCTGGAGAACATCGAAGCCGCCGATGCGCGCGGCTGGCAGACCCACCTGTTCACCAGCCCCGCGCCCTTTGCGGCCCGGCTGGTGCAGGCAGGCCTGCTGACGGAACAAGAGGCCGCCTGAGACGGCCCGCACAGGAGGTAAGACAAGCATATGAGCATCCCATTCATCGGTTTTGAGGAAGGCGAAGCGCTGCTCGATTGGGTCAGCTTCACCGGCGCGCTGGCAGCCAGCCACAGCCTGCCCAAGGCAGAGATCGGCGACACCTTCCTGTACCGCGATCCCGACACCGTGCTCAGCCGCTCCGCCTGGATCGACGGGCTGGGCATCGCGGTGAAGACCGCCAATATCTTCCCGCGCAACCCGGATGCGGGCAAGCCGATGATCAACGGCTCTGTCTGCCTCTACTCCGACACGGACGGCACGCTGGAGGCACTGGTGGACTTCCACCTGGTGACCAAGTGGAAGACCGCCGGCGACAGCCTGCTGGGCGCCCTGCGGCTGGCCAACCCGGACGCGCAAGAGGTTCTGATCGTCGGCGCGGGCACCGTCGGCGCCTCCCTGATCGAGGCCTTCGGCGCCGGTTTCCCGCAGGCTCAGATCCGGGTCTGGAACCGCACCGGATCAAAGGCGGAAGAGCTCTGCGCCCAATACCCCGGCACCAAACCCGCGCCCGATCTGGAACCAGCGGTGCGCGCCGCGGACATCATCGTCACCTGCACCATGTCCTCCGCCCCGGTGATCAAGGGTGAATGGCTCCGCCCCGGCCAGCACCTCAACATGATCGGCGCCTACCGCCCCGACATGCGCGAGGCCGACGACGAGGCGCTGAAGCGCGCGCAGATCTACTGCGACAGCTTCGACACCACCCTCGACCACATCGGCGAATTCAAGATCCCGCTGGCCGCAGGCACCCTCCAGCGCAGCGACGTGCTGGCGGATTTCTACGGCCTGGACAGCTTCCCCGCCTATGATCCGGCCCGGATCACCCTGTTCAAGAACGGCGGCGGCGCCCACCTGGACCTGATGACCAGCCACCACATCCTGCAAAAGTGGCAGGCAAAATCATGATATGGCTGCTGCTCCTTGGTGCAGCCCTACTGGTCCTGATCATCACCCCGCCGCTGCGTGAACGGCTGCGCAAGCCTGTTGATGCCAAGGCCCGGCAAACCGCGCCCGGCGCCTTTGCCCGGCTTTCCGGCGGGCTCACCCATTACCGCTGGACCGGCCCCCTGCGCGGCCCCGTCGCGGTCTGTGTGCACGGCCTCACCACGCCCTCCTTTGTCTGGAACGGCATTGCCAAGGGCCTGGGCGCCATGGGCTACCGGGTGCTGACCTACGACCTCTACGGGCGCGGCTACTCGGACCGGCCCCAAGGCCCGCAGGACCGCGCCTTCTTCCTCACCCAGCTGGAGGAGCTGCTGCAGGACCAGGAGGCCGGGGATGATGTCACGCTGATCGGCTATTCCATGGGCGGCGCCATCGCCACCGCCTTTGCCGCCGCCCATCCTGAACGCCTGCGCGAGCTGATCCTGCTGGCGCCTGCCGGCTTCGGCCGCAGCGAGGGCCGCATGACGCAGATCATCCGCCACGTTCCCCTGCTCGGAGACTGGCTGATGCACGCCATCTACCCGGCCCTGCACATCCGCTCGACCGGACGGGAACGCCAGCTGCCCAGCTCGGTGCCCGGCATCATCGACCTGCAGCAGCAGGAACTGCGCTACCGGGGCTTCATCCCCGCCGTGCTCGCCTCCCTGCGCGGTATCCTGAACGAGGATTTCACCGAAGAGCTCCGCAGCCTCCACAGCAAGGGCGTGCCGGCGCTGGCCATCTGGGGCCAGGAGGATGCGGTGATCCCGCCCGCCTCCGCCGGCCTGCTGGCCGAACGCGCCCGCTCTGTCCGGCAGGAGGACATCCCCGGCGCAGGCCACGGGCTGCCCTATACCCACACCGAAGAGGTGCTGGAGATCATCGCCGCAAACCACCGCCGCGGACTGGCGTGACATCCGCGGCGGGCCGCGTTTCCGCTTCACCTTTGCAGAAATACTACGGGGCAGCCATCGGTGCGCCATCGGTTCAAGCCCGATGGCAGCGGGCAGCGCCCAGGTTCCTCCGCCAGCCGCAAACGCAGCGTGCTGCGTTACGCCGCCACCGCAACCGGAGCCGCCGCCAGCGGCCGCTCCTTCACCGGCAGGTGCACAATCGCGCTGAACGCCCCGACGCCAACGCCGATCCACCAGACCATGGTGTAATCGCCATAGGCGTCATACATCCGCCCGCCCAGCCAGACGCCCAGAAAGCTGCCCAGCTGGTGGCTGAAGAACACGATGCCATAGAGCGTGCCCATATAGCGCAGCCCGTAGATATGCGCGACCAGGCCTGACGTCAGCGGCACCGTCGCCAGCCACAGGGATCCCATCGCAACCGAAAAGATGATGACGCTCAGCGGCGTGACCGGGAACAGGATGAACGCCGCCGCCGCAATGGTCCGCCCGGTATAGATCGCCGCCAGCAGGTATTTCTTGGAATGGCGCTTGCCCAGGTAGCCCGCCAGCAGCGTACCGCCCACATTGGCCGCCCCGATCAGGGAAATCGCCGCCGCCCCCAGCGCCGAGGTTGTGGTGATGCCGATCGCATGCAGCGCCCCGCCCGGCAGGATCGGCCCGCACATCTCGGTCACGAAGGCCGGAAAATGCGCGGTGATAAAGCCCAGCTGGTAGCCGCAGCTGAAAAAACCCAGAAAGATCAGCGTATAGGACGGATCCTTGAACGCCTTCATCAGGATGGTTCCCATGCTCTCTTCCAGCTCTGCCTTGCTGGCCGCCTCCGGCGCCCGCATCAGCGGCAAGGTCAGGATAAGCGCCAGCACCACACCGGCAAAGATCAGGAACACGCTCTGCCAGCTCAGGAAACCCAGCATCCACTCCGCCGCCGGCGCCCCGAAAATCTGCCCCGCGGACCCGGCAGCCGTGACAATCGCCAGCGACATTGAGCGGTTCTCGTCCGAACTCGCCCGCCCGACAACCGCCAGCACCACGCCAAACCCGGTGCCCGCAATGCCAAAGCCGACCAGCCATTCATAGGCCTGCATCTCAAACGGCGTCGTCGACCAGGCGCTCAGCACCAGCCCCGCCGCATAGACGATGGCGCCCATGACAATCGCCTTGCGGTCGCCGATCTTCTCGGCAATGGCGCCGAAGATGGGCTGCCCGATGCCCCAGGCCAGGTTCTGGATGGCAATCGCCAGCGAAAATTCCGACCGCAGCCAGCCGAACTCCTCGGCAATCGGGATCTGGAACACGCCAAAGGACGCGCGCACCGCAAAGCTCACCATGATAATGATGCAGCCCACGATCAGAACGGGGGTAAACAGCGGCGCAGAACGGTCCATCGGGTCTCTCCTGAGAAGCCTGGCGACCCTCGGTGAAATCCCGCCACCGGTCAAATCAGGAATTTTGCGCACACCATTAAGAATTTTTGATGTGACCCTCCCAAGATCATCTGCGGCCTGCATTGTTTCAATCTTGGCTGCCCGCGCTTCCCATCCTCCGCGCCCCGCGCTATCCCTTTCCCATGACCCATTTGAGCACGCTTTACCGGCAGAAGATTGATGCAGGCGACCTGAAGCCGGACCCGGCGCAGGAAGCTGTCCTCCCCCATTTCGACCGCATCGCCGAGGGCCTACAGGCGCCGCCGGTCAAGCGCGGCTTCTTCCGCAAGGCGCAGTATGAGCCGGTCAAGGGCCTCTACCTCTGGGGCGGCGTCGGGCGCGGCAAGTCGATGCTTATGGACCTGTTTGTCGACAGCCTGGACGGCATCCCGTCGCGCCGGGTGCATTTCCACGCCTTCATGCAGGAAATCCACGCCAAGATGCATGAGGCCCGCCGGAACGGGGTGGAGGACGCGCTGGCCCCGGTGGCGGCCGAGGTCGCGGAGTCGGTGCGGCTCCTGGCCTTTGACGAGATGCAGATCACCGACATCACCGACGCGATGATCGTCGGCCGCCTGTTCGAGGCGCTGTTCAGCGCCGGCGTCACCGTGATCACCACCTCCAACCGGGTGCCGGACGACCTTTATAAGAACGGCCTGAACCGGCAGCTGTTCCTGCCCTTCATCGACCTGATCAAGGCGCAGATGGAGGTGCACGAGATGGCCAGCGCCACCGATTACCGCCAGGACCGGCTGACCGGCGCGCAAGTCTATTTCGCGCCGGCCGACGCAGAGGCCCGCGCCCAGATCCGCGCGATCTGGGAGGATCTGTCGGGCGGCCCGGCGCAGCCGCTGACGCTGGAGGTGAAAGGCCGCGAAGTCACCCTGCCCGCCTTCCGCAACGGCGTGGCGCGGGCCACTTTCTATGACCTCTGCGGCAAGATGCTGGGACCGGGCGACTACCTCGCCATTGCCGAAGAGGTAAAGGTGCTGGTGATGGAGGACATCCCCCGCCTGTCGCGCAACAACTTCAATGAAGCCAAGCGGTTTGTGACCCTGATCGACGCGCTGTATGAGGCCAGGGTGCGGCTGATCTGCTCAGCCGCGGCGCAGCCCGAAATGCTCTATGTCGAGGGCGAGGGCACCTTTGAATTCGAACGCACCGCCTCCCGCCTGCGCGAGATGCAGGACAAGGACTGGGGCACGGCGGCGCCATGATCGTCCGCGACACGCCCAGCCGCTGGGAGATCTTCCTGATCCTGAACGGATCGGTGGTGCCGCGCATCCTGCCCAACATCACCGGCGCCGCGCTCTGGGCGCTGCTGGTTCTGGTGCTGGACCGCTATGTGGTTGCGATGCCGCAGATTTCCATCGCCGCGATGGGGGTCTTCGGCCTGTCGCTGTCGCTGTTCCTCAGCTTCCGCAACAACGCCGCATACGACCGCTGGTGGGAGGCGCGGCAGATCTGGGGCCGCATGGTCTCCGACGTGCGCAGCCTGGCGCAGGAGCTGCGGATCTTTGCAGGCAAGGGCCCGGACGAGGAGTTCATCCTGACCCGCATCCTCGCCTTCCACCATCTGCACCGCGCCCAGCTGCGCGGCGACGAGGTGGCAGAGACCGTCCGCCATTGGGTCGGGCCGGAGGACGCGGAGGCGCTGATGCAGAACGCCAACGCCCCGAACGCGGCGCTGCAGGACATCGCCACCCGCCTGCGGCAGATGGCAGAGGACGGCCGCATCGACGGTTTCGGCCAGCGCGCCCTGGCCGAACGCCTCGCCGCCTTCCCCGCCGCCCAGGCCGGGAACGAGCGGCTGCTGACCACGCCGCTGCCCTTCGTCTATTCGCTGCTGGTCTGGCGCACCACGTATCTTTACTGCCTGCTGCTGCCCTTCGCCCTCTTGGACAGCGCCGGCTGGTTCGAGCCGCTGGTGGCCGCGGTCGTGGCCTATGTGTTCTTCGGCCTGGCCGAGGTCACGCATGAGCTGGAGCACCCGTTCCGCAAGCAGGCCAATTCGGTGCCGCTCAGCGCCATGTGCCGGGTGATGGAAATCTCGGTCTGCAACGCCCTGGGCCGCGACGCGCCGCCCCGGCTGGAGCCGGTAAACCACGTCCTCGACTAGGGCCAGACAGCAGGAAGGGGGCGCTGCCCCCTCGGCCCTAGGCCTCACCCCCGGGATATTTACGGCCAGATGAACAGGGGAGGCGCCGCGCCAGCGGCGCCCGGCCCAACGGGATGAGACCGGCAGGTCGAAGCCGGGCGGGAGAGCCTCCCCCGCCGCAACCGCAAGCCTCAGCCGTTTTCGCGCAGGATGTGGCCCGCCAGATACAGCGAGCCGCAGATCAGCACCCGCGCCTGCGGGTCCTCGGCGGTGATCGCTTTCAAAGCCGCCATGGTGCTCTGCGCCGTACCCGCCTTGATGCCGACCGATTTGGCCGCCGCCTCAGTGTCTTCGGCGCTCAGCGTGTTGATCTCGTCGGGGATCGAAATCGCCGTCAGGCTCGCCGCATGCGGCGCCAGCGGCGCCATATAGCCGCTCACGTCCTTGGTGTTGAGCATGCCGCAGATCAGATGCGTGGGACGGTGCGGCAGTTTCGCCAGCACATCCGCCAGCGCCGCGCCAGCCGCTGCGTTATGGCCGCCGTCCAGCCACAGCTCGGCCTCCGGCGCCGCCTCGATCAGCGGGCCGGTTTTCAGCTTCTGCATCCGCGCAGGCCATTCGGCGTTCAGCATGGCGGCCTCGCAAGCCGCCTCATCCGCGCCCAGATGGCGCAGCGCTGCCAGTGCGGCACCGGCGTTCTGGATCTGATGCGCCCCCAGCAGGGCGGGCAGCGGCAGGTCCAGCAGGCCGTTTTCATCCTGGAACACCAGCCGCCCGCGCTCCTCAAAGACGTGCCAGTGCTGGCCATAGGCAATCAGCGGCGCGCCGAGGCGGGCGGCGGTGGCCTCGATCACTTCCATCGCCTCGTCAGGCTGCGGGCCGACCACAACCGGCACACCGCGCTTGATAATGCCTGCCTTCTCCGAGGCAATCTTGGCCAGCGTGTTGCCCAGGAACTGCTCATGGTCGATGGAGATCGGGGTGATCACCGAGACCTCCGGCGTGATCACATTGGTGGCGTCCAGGCGCCCGCCCAGCCCAACCTCCAGCAGCGTGTAATCCGCGGGCGTCCGGGAAAACGCCAAGAGGCCCGCCACCGTGGTGATCTCGAAATAGGTGATGTTCTCGCCGCCGTTCTTGGCATAGCACTCGTCCAGCACCTCCGTCAGATGTGCCTCCGAGATCAGCTCACCCGCCAGCCGGATCCGCTCATGGAAGCGCGCCAGATGCGGCGAGGTGTAGGCGTGAACGCTCTTGCCCATCCCCTCAAGGCCCGCCCGGATCATCGCCTGGGTCGAGCCCTTGCCGTTGGTGCCGGCCAGGTGGATCACCGGCGGCAGCTTGTCCTGCGGGTTGTCCAGCGCCGCCAGCAGCCGCCAGACCCGGTCCAGCGTCAGGTCGATGATCTTGGGGTGCAGCGCCATCATGCGGGCGAGGATCGCGTCGGAGGTCTGGGTCATCAGCCTGGGTCCTGTCAGGTCGGAAAGTCGTGTGTGGCAAAGAACAGCGCCCGCCCTGGGAGGGACGGGCGCTGACCGGCCTTCTCGGCCAGGCGTATCTATTTAAACCGGATCACTCGGCAGCTTCTTCGCTGACTGCGCCATCCGCCGGCGCGTTTGCGGCCTTGGGCGCCTCTTCCTCCGCCGGTGCGGGCAGATCGCCCGCCACCTGCGGCGGCAGCCCCATCAGCATCCGGGTGATGGTGATCAGCTCTTCGCGTATCTCGGTGCGCGGGGTCACCCGGTCCAGCATGCCGTGGTCCAGCAGGTACTCGGCCCGCTGGAAGCCCTCGGGCAGCTTCTCGCGGATGGTCTGCTCGATCACCCGGGGACCTGCAAAGCAAATGAGTGCGTTCGGCTCCGCGATATGCACATCACCCAGCATCGCATACGAGGCCGTCACCCCGCCGGTGGTCGGATGGGTCAGCACCACGATATAGGGCAGCCCCGCCTCTTTCAGCATCTCCACCGCAACAGTGGTGCGCGGCATCTGCATCAGCGACAGGATCCCCTCCTGCATCCGCGCGCCGCCGGCAGCGGAAAACAGCACCAGCGGGCGGCCCAGCTTCACCGCTTCCTCAGCGGCGGCAATGATGGCGTTGCCCACATACATGCCCATCGAACCGCCCATATAGGAGAAGTCCTGCGCAGCAGCGATAATCGGCGTGCGGCCGATCTCGCCCGCGGCCACCAGCATCGCGTCTTTTTCGCCGGTCTTCTTCTGCGCCGCCTTGATACGCTCGGGGTATTTCTTCTGATCCTTGAACTTCAAGGGGTCGGTCAGCGGCTCCGGCACCGCGACCTCGGTGAAGACACCGCCGTCGAACAGCGCGGTGAAACGGTCGCGCGGGGTGATGTTCATGTGGTGGCCGCAGCTGGTGCAGACGTTCTGATTGTCGCTCAGCTCGCGGTGAAACAGCATGGTGCCGCATTCATCGCATTTCTGCCACAGGTTCTCGGGCACTTCCCGGCGCGAAAAGATCGAGTTGATCTTGGGCCGGACGTAGTTGGTGATCCAGTTCATATTGCTTGCCTCTCCGGGGGCGCGGTTTGCCCCCCAGATAAGGCGCCTTGGCCGCAATTGCAATCAGCGGCGTATGGCAAGCCGCGCTGTCAGCCAGCTGACCAGCATCAGCGCAAAGTCGACAGCCATCCACGGGCGCAGGTTGCCGGTGTCGGCCATATCAAAGGGGATCAGGTACAGCGCCAGCCCATTGAGGCTGGTGGGCGAGGCAAACAGCAACAGCGCCGCGGCGTTGTTGAAGAAATGCACCGCCATCGCCGGGCCCAGGGTGCCGGCCCGTGCGGTCAGGTCCGCCATCAGCAGCCCGAACAGCCCGGCCCAGGCGGTGATCAGCAGCGCGTTTTCCCCCGCATCAACAGGCAGGTAGTGACCCAGCGCAAACAGCGCCGAGGGCACCAGCAGCCAGACCGCGGGGCTGCGGAACCGCGCCGCCAGCGCCTGCTGGATATAGCCGCGGAACAGGATCTCCTCCGACCCGGTCTGCACCAGCACCGCGGCCGCCGACAGAGGCAGGATGCCCAGCCAGGTCCAGAACGGCAGGTTCGGGGTCATCGGCGGCCCCATGCTGTAGGGCGGCAGCGCCATCAGCAACAGGCTGAGCCCCAGCAGATACAGGCTCACGCGGCCGAACTGCCAGACCAGCGGCCGCAGATGCCCGGTCACGGTGGCGAAGCTGCGCTGGTGGAACAGCCGGGCCGCCATCGCAACCCCCAGCGACAGAAAGGCAAAGCTGCCCAGCAGCACCAGCATGGCGCCGGGATTGCTGCCATCGGCCAGCCCCTGCAGCCAGGCTCCCGGGAACAGCCCCGCCACCGTCACCTGCAGCGCCGCTGTCATCGCAAAGCTAACCGCCGCCACCAGCATCAGCCCCAGCAGCAGCCGCCACAGCTGCGGCTGCGCCCGCGCAAACCGCACCATGGCCTCATGCGCCCTGTAGCCGTGCCTGTGCTGCATGTGTCCTCCGGGCCGGGTGGCGGCAAATTGCGCCAACGTTATGCATTGCTGCAACGCCAAGGCAAGGCATCGTGCCAGGCGGGCCGTTCACTCTTGCCCGGCTGCGCGCCTGCCCGCTATGGATTTTGTAAAAAACAAGACCGGCAGGGGCAGCAGTGAACAGAACAACCAGCGGAAATCCCGGTGCTTTCCCGCCCGCCGGCGGAAAGGCGCCGCGCTTTGGGCGATTGGCCGGGTCAATTGCGGCGGCGCTGGCCGCCGCGGTGCTGACGGCTTGCAGCCCCGCGCCCCAAGGCCTCTCCTTTGCCGCCCGGGACGCGGGCCTTATTCCCCGGCAGGACGGCCAGGTGATGTCCTTTGCCAACGGCGGCGTGCTGCTGGCCGCGCCGGAGAGCTATTGCTTCGACCGCCGCAGCAGCGCACCGGAGGACGGCGGCGGCTTTGCCCTGATCGCCCATTGCAGCCGCCTGGAGGGCCGCGGCTGGTTCGGCGCCCGCAAGGCAGCGGTGCTGACCGCCTCCATCGGTCCCGCCAGCCAGAATGCCCTGGCGCCGCGGGCCAGCGACATCGCCGCCATGTTCCCCGGTGCCAGGCTGCTGGAAAGCCGCGAGGACCAGCTGCTGCCGCTGGTGCGGCTGGAGTTCCCCCAGGCCGTGGCCAAGGGCGCCAGCCCGGTGCACTGGCGCGGTGCCTTTGTGCTCGACCGCCACCTGATCGCGCTGGCGCTTTATGCGCCAGAGGGCAGCCGCGCCCTGGGCAGCCACGGCGCCGCCCTGCTGAACGAGGTGACCCACCGCACGCTGGAGGCCTCCACCCTGCCGCCCCTGGAACAGGCGCAGGCGGCTCCGCCCGCCGCAGCCGCGCCAGCCCTGCGGCCCCGGCCCCGGCCTGCAGCGCCGGAAACCGCCGCCCAATCTGCCGGCCCCCGCAAAATACGCGGGCTGGGCCGGCGGATTGCCGGTTTATTTCAATAGCCCCGCCCGGTTACACTGCCGCCAGTTCCCGCTGCCGGGCGCGCGCGGCACGGGCAGCAACACGGCACATAAGGCAAGAGGAAGCGCGATGGGCAGGATCATGGACCGGCTGATGCACCTGCGCAGCCTGCGCCGCTGGCGCGCAGCGGCAGAGGAATCGGCGCGCGCGCCGCTGGCCGAGCTGCGCCGCCAGCGCAACCAGGCCCGCCAGCTGCGCACCCATCTGGACCGGCTGATCCACACCGCCGACGGCCGCCTGGCGCTGCCGCAAATCGGCTCTTCCTTCTTTCCGCGCCCGCATGGCACCGACTGGTCCTGGCGCCCGGAACTGTGGCGCGGCCCCCTGCCCGAACGCGGCCTGGCCTCGGCGCCGCCCAAGGCCCGGCTGGGCGGTGAAGTGCAGCTGTTTCACGACTGCGCCTTCTCAGAACTGACCCTGCGCCAGCTCCGCAACACCCGCGAGGAGGACCTCGCCCCCTTCGGCCTGCGCATGGACGTGTTCAAATTCGACGGCTCCTTTCTGTCGCTGGTCATAGACCTTCCGCCCGAAGCCGCCGCCGGCCTGACCCGCCAGCACCTGTTGCGGGTGGACAGCATCATCGAATCCGAAAAACCGATCGAGATCTTCGCCCGGCTCAACATCCAGAACGGCCCCAACACAGAACAGATCGTGCGCGAACTGCCGATGGGGGAGAAAAACATCGTGGTGGAATTCGACCTGGCCTATTCCCGGCTGAACGAAAGGCGGATCGGGAAAATCTGGCTCGACCTGATCTTCGAGGCGCCGGATCTGAACCAGGTGATCCTGCGCGACCTGACCTTCTCGCGCCACCGCCGCGCGGCGATCTGAGGAACCCTGCCCCATGAGGGACCTGACATGAGCGACCTGACACTGACCAAAATCCGCTTCCGCAACGGCGTCTGGGAAGGCCGGATCGGCAATGCGCCGGCCAGCGGCGCCAGGCCTGACATCACCGTGATGTTCCAGGATCAGCCGGTGCAGGACGTCCGGCTGAGCGAGGGTGAGACCGGCGGCGAATGGACCGTGTCCGTGCCGGTCCCGGCTGAGGCCGTGGCCGACGGGGTGCAGACCTTTGTGATCTTCGATGCCGCCAGCAGCACCCGGCTGGGCGATTTCACCCTGATCGCAGGCGAGGCCGTGGCGGACGATCTGCGCGCCGAGGTGGAACTGCTGCGCGCCGAGCTGGACATGCTCAAGCGCGCCTTCCGCCGCCACTGCCTGGAGACGTCCTGAGCGCAGCCCGCGCAGACAAAGCCAGATCGCCCGTCGCGGCAGCGGCGGGCACGCGTCCGCCCGCCCCACGGCGGGCGCGTTCCGCACCCGCCCGGGCAGACGCTCACCGCGATAGAGCCGCCGCCTCGCCTTCCAGCCAGCTCACTCCAGCGCCTGGAACTGCTCCGCCAGCACCTGCATCAGTTTCGCGTGCGGGATCGGGCCATAGCTGCAGCGCGCAACACCGGCCTGCCGCGCCGTCTCCAGCGTGATGCCGCGCATCATCGTGTTGACCGGCAGCGCACTCGCCTCGCAGACCCGGGCAATCAGATCGGGATCGCTCAGCCCCGGAACAAAGAACCCATTGGCGCCCGCTTCGGCATAGGCCGCCCCGCGCTCCAGCGCCTCCGACAGCAGCGCTCCGTGTTTGGAGGCATCCTTTTCCTTCAAAAACAGGTCGGTGCGGGCATTGACGAACATATCCGCATGGGCCGCCCGCACCGCGGTCACCCGGCGGGCCTGCTCGATGATCCCATACAGATCATCCGTGCCAACCACCTGGTCCTCGAAATTCAGCCCCACCGCGCCGGTGCCCGCCAGCCGCGTCACATTGACGGTCAGCTGCTCCGGCTCGCTGGCATAGCCGCCCTCGAAATCAATCGTCACCGGCAGATCGGTGGCCGCGACGATACGCTCTGCATTGCCCAGCACAAACTCCAGCGGGATCTGTTCGCCATCCGGAAACCCCTGAGCCGCCGCCACCGGGTAGCTGCCGGTCGCCAGCGCCTTGGCCCCTGCCCCGGCAACCGCCTTGGCGCTGCCGGTGTCCCAGATGTTGTAAAGCACCACCGGATTGCCCGGCTGGTGCAGCGCCGCAAAGGCGCCCGCGCGGTCGGAATATGTCATGCTGAAATCCTCTGTCTGTAGCCTGTCTCAATTTCTATCAGCCGCTGCTTGCGCCACAAGCCGCCGCCATAGCCGGTCAGCGCGCCGTCGGCAGCAATCACCCTATGGCAGGGCACCACCAGCACCAGCTGATTTGCGCCATTGGCCCGCGCCACTGCGCGCGTGGCCGACGGCCGGCCCAGCTCCCGCGCGATCTGCGAATAGCTGCGGGTCTCCCCCGCCGGGATGGTCAGCAGACAGCGCCAGACCTCGCGTTCAAACGCGGTGCCATGCAGCGCCAGCGGGGTTTGGAAATGCGCGCGCTCACCGGCAAAAAACCGGCGCAGCTCCTCTGCGATCTGCTCCGTCGGTGCGGGGCGGCCAAAGCCCAGGCCCCCGGGCTGCGCCTTTTGCAGCCTGGCCACCTCCCGCGGCAGCGCCTTGCGGTCGGCAAATTCCAGCAGGTGCAGCTGATGGGCGCAGCTGATCGCAATCATCGCCCCCAAGGGCGTGTCGATCCAGTCCGCCAGCAAAAGCGCATCCTTGCGGAACGCCCCCGGCGCAATCCCCACCAGTTTCGCAAAAGCCGCGCGGAAGGCGCTGGCGCTTTCAAACCCCGCATCAATCTGCGCCGCAATCACCGGCTCGCCGGCCTTCAGCGCGGTGAACCCCTCGCGCAGACGGCGCTGGCGCGCCATCTCCAGAAAGGTCATGCCGAAATGCCGCTTGAAGGCGCGCCGCACGGTCGATGCATCCAGCCCCAGCCGCACCAGATCGCCCTCGCCCCAGCGGTAGGCGGGCCGCGCCTCCAGCCGCGCCAGCAGGTCCTGCACTATCGGATCACCAGCCGCCGCCGCGGCCAGCGGCTTGCAGCGCTTGCAGGCGCGGAAGCCCGCCTCGATGCAGGCGCCGGGGGTGGCGTGGAATTGGCAGTTCTCGAACTTGGGCTTGCGCGCCGGGCAGGTCAGCCGGCAGAAGATGCCGGTGGAGGTCACCCCGACATAGGCGCGCCCCTCATATGCGGCATCGCGGTCCAGCAAGGCTTGATACAGGGTTTTGGAATCAGGCAGGTCAAACATCATGGCCGGAGCATAGCCCAGCCTGCCCGGCCAGTACGCCGGATATCGGGCGTTTATTTTCGCAATGACGCAAGGGCGCGGGCGAGGCCGCCTCAAAAGAAAACACAGCCCCCTTGTTTCCGGTTTCCCGTTTTCCGCAGAGGGCTGCGCACCTTCACCCGGGCAAGGTGTTGCGCCCCCGCCGCACGCCCCCTTCACGTGATCCTCATTCCCCCATGCCAGACTGCCGGATGATCGAGATCACCCGCCATGGCCCCGCGCAAGGGCCATGATACAAGGCGCAGGCATCTGTGTGGCTGCCTGCGTAACACCCGGAGACCGGCCCTGATAAAAAGGGGGTCGCTCAGGAAATCCTGTCCGAGCAGGCCCCGCGGGGTCTGTCCAACTCCACCCGGCGGCGCCGCCACTCTTTATCTACCGGCCCCCCGAGACGGCAAATAAACCAGCCAGACCCCGTCCCCCCGGCGGCAACAGCAGCACAGAAAAAAGGCCGCCCATCCGGACGGCCCCTTTGTGCTGCGGTTTTGCGGTGGGTTTACTTCGGCCCCAGCGCCACCAGCCCCTTGAGGATGTCGATGGCATAGGCCAGCTGGTAATCCTCCTCACGCAGCTCGGCGGCTTTCTCGGCCTTCTCGCGCTCTTCCTCGATCTGGCGGATCTCATCCTCGCTCAGGGAATCATTGTTCAGGCTGCCGCGCAGGTCGGCTTCCGAACGCGAGCGGCGGGCGGGGCTGTCCTCCTCCTCTGCCTCGGCGGTGCGGCGGGGCTGTTCCACAACGATATCGGGCGACACGCCCAGCGCCTGGATCGACCGTCCCGACGGGGTGTAATAGCGCGCGGTGGTCAGGCGCATGGCGCCGTCGCCCTTCAGCGGCATCACCGTCTGCACAGACCCCTTGCCAAAGGATTTTGTGCCCACAACAATCGCCCGGCGGTGGTCCTGCAGCGCACCGGCCACAATTTCCGAGGCCGAGGCCGAACCGCCGTTGATCAGCACCACAATCGGCTTGCCGTCGGCCAGATCGCCCGGGGTCGCATTAAAGCGCTCGCCGTCCTCCGGGTCGCGGCCGCGGGTGGAGACGATCTCACCGGATTCCAGGAAGCTGTCGGCCACCTGGATCGCCTGGTTCAGCAGGCCGCCCGGGTTGTTGCGCAGGTCCAGAACGATGCCGTTCACCTGGTCCAGGCCGCCGGCTTCCTCGATCCGCTTCTTCAGGCCCGATTCCAGGTTCGGCGTGGTCTGGTCGTTAAAGGTGGTGATCCGCATCACCACGGTATTGCCTTCGACACGGCTGCGCACCGCGGTCAGCTTGATGGTGTCGCGGATGATCGACACGTCGAACGGCTCCGCCTCGCCTTCGCGCACCACGGTGATCACGATCTCCGAGCCGACCGGCCCGCGCATCAGGTTGACCGCTTCATCCAGCGACAGGCCCAGCACGCTTTCGCCGTCCACATGGGTGATGAAATCGCCGGCTTCCATGCCGGCCTCATCCGCCGGGGTGCCGTCGATGGGGGAGACAACTTTGACAAAGCCCTCTTCCTGGGTGACTTCGATCCCCAGGCCGCCGAACTCGCCGCGGGTCTGCACCCGCATCCGGCTCGCATCATCGGGCGACAGATAGCTGGAATGCGGGTCCAGCGAGGTCAGCATGCCGCCGATCGCCGCCTCGATCAGCTCCTTCTCGTCGACCTCCTCGACATATTGCGCGCGGATGCGCTCGAAGATGTCGCCGAACAGGTCCAGCTGCTCATAGACATTGGCCTCGCGCGTGCCTTCCTGCGCCAGCAAGGGGCCTGCAACATATGTCGTGGCGACAATCCCTGCCAGCGTGCCGCCAACGGCAGCCATCGCAAATTTTTTCATCAAGCCTTCATCCACCTTTTCCAGTGCGGAACCATGTTTCCGGGTCCACCGGGCTGTTGTCCATTCTCACTTCTATATAGAGCGTTTCTGTCCGGTCAGTTCCACCCCCTTCACCGCTTGTTGACAGAATTGCGTCCGGCCCGGGGTTTTCGCCGCTCATCAGGCCGACAGGGGTGCCTTCGGGGATCACCTGCCCCGCCTCGCCGAACACTTCGGCCAGGCCGGACAGCACAAACAGGGTCTCCGGCTGCGGCTCCAGAATCACCACGTTGCCCAGATCCAGCAGCGGCCCGCGGTAGCGGATGGTGGCGGCAGCAGGCGCGGTCACCAGCGCCCGGGGGCGGGCCGCAACCAGCAGGCCCGGGCGGGCAATGCCTGCCGCATCGCGCTCGCCGTATCCGCGCAGCACCAGCCCTTCGACCGGCAGCGGCAGGGTGCCGCGCAGATCGCTGATGTCGGCGCTGGAGTCGGCGATTTCGCCATCGGCGATTTCGGCCAGCCCGTCGGCAAACCCCGACAGCGTCTCGGTCGAGGAGATCAGGATCGCGGTGCGCACCGGGTCGGCGGTGAACCGCTTGGGCAGGGTGGTGCGGTCGGCAATCGCGGTCGACAGCTGCACCCGCGCGGACTGCACGCCCGCCAGCCCCTCCTCCAGCGTCCTGGCCGCGCGCTGCTGCAGCAGGCGCAGCGATTGCACCTCGTCCAGATCCGTCTTCAGCGACTGCGCCTTGGCGTGCAGCGCCGGGGTCACCTCGGCCAGCATCATGGCGGACCGCGCCGCGCCCAGGGGGCCCGAGGGATGCACCATCAGCACCGGCGGTGGCGAGGTTTCAATGGTCTGGATAATCCCCAAGAGGCCCGAGACCTCCTCCTGCCGCGCCGCCAGCTGGGCGCTCAGCTGCGCTTCGCGCCGCGCCACCCGGCGCAACCCGTCGCGCATCGCCGCCAGCCCGGCCTCATAGGCCTGCACGGTCGAGGTCAGCGCCTTCACCCGGTCGCGGGAACTGGCGGCCTCCTGCAATTGCACCGAGGCGGCCTCCAGCTGCTCCGCCGCGCCGCGCGCAGCGGACGCCGGATTTGCCGCCGCCGGCAGCGGCGCCGCCAGCAGCGCCAGCAGCAACAGGCCCGCCCGCCGGATCATGACAGCAGGCTCTCCCCGGTCATTTCCGCCGGCTTCTCCAGCCCCATCAGCTCCAGGATGGTCGGCGCCAGATCGGCCAGCCGCCCGTCGCGCAAGCGTGCGCCTTCCGGCCCGCCCACCAGCGCCACCGGCACCAGGTTCAGCGTATGGGCGGTATGGGCGCCGCCGGTTTCCGGATCCACCATCACCTCGCAGTTGCCGTGATCGGCGGTGACGATCATCGCGCCGCCCGCCTTCTCCAGCGCTTCAACCACCTGCGCCAGCCCGCGGTCCACCGCCTCGCAGGCCAGCATGGCCGCCTTCAGGTCACCGGTGTGGCCCACCATGTCGGGGTTGGCATAGTTGGTGACAATCAAATCATACCCCGCCTCAATCGCCTCGACGAATTTCTCCGTCACCTCCGGCGCACTCATCTCCGGCTGCAGGTCATAGGTCGCCACATTCGGCGACTTCGGCATATAGCGGTCCTCGCCCTCCTCCGGCTCTTCCTTGCCGCCGTTCAGGAAGAAGGTCACATGCGGGTATTTCTCGGTCTCGGCCAGGCGGAACTGGCGTTTGCCCTGCTTGGCGACCCATTCGCCCAGCGTGTTGACGATGGCCGCCTTGGGATAGCAGGTGGTCATGTAATCATTGTGGCCATCGGAGTATTCCACCATCCCCAGCAGGCCCGCCAGCTTCGGCCGCGTGCCGGTGCCGAACTCGGCAAAGCCCGGCTCGCCGATGGCGCGCAGGATTTCGCGGGCGCGGTCGGCGCGGAAGTTCAGGCAGAAAAACCCGTCGCCGTCCTTCATGCCCTCATAGCCCGCCAGCACGGTGGCCGCGATGAATTCATCGGTTTCCGACTGGTTGTAGGCATGGTCCACCGCGCCATGAGCATTCAGCCCCGGCCGCCCCTTGGCATGGATCATCGCGTCATAGGCTTCGCTGACCCGGCCCCAGCGGTTGTCGCGGTCCATCGCGAAATAGCGCCCGGTGACGGTGGCGATCCGCGCGCCTTCGGGCAGCTTCTCCTCCAGCTCGCGGAAATAGCCGAACGCCGATTTCGGCGCCACGTCGCGGCCGTCGGTGATGGCATGCAGCCAGACCGGCACGCCGGCATCTGTGATCGCCTTCACCGCTGCCAGGATGTGGCTGATATGCCCGTGCACGCCGCCGTCCGAGACCAGCCCCATCAGATGCGCGGCTCCGCCGGTATCCTTCAGCTTGGCAATAAACGCCTGCAGCGCTTCGTTTTCAAAGAAGCTGCCATCCTCGATCGCCAGGTCGATCTGGCCCAGGTCCATCGCCACCACCCGGCCCGCGCCGATGTTGGTGTGGCCCACCTCGGAGTTGCCCATCTGCCCGGTCGGCAAGCCCACATCCGGCCCGTGGGTGATCAGCTTCGCGCTCGGCCCCTTGGCCATGATGGCGTCAAATGTTGGGGTTTTCGCCAGATAAGGCGCGTTCGCCTTGCCCGGCTCCGCACTGCCCCAGCCATCGAGAATGCACAGGACAACGGGTTTGGGTGCGGTCATGGGTCAGGCTCCGGGGCAAGGAAAGGTTCGCAAGCCTTCTAACGCCTCGCCGCGCCGGGGTGAACCGCCATTCCTGCCGCAGTTGGCGTTATCAGGCCGCGTGGCGGCGGCAATGCCCCGCCCTGCGCCTTTCATCTTTCCCCAAATACTCAAATCCCCGGTCCGCCCTCCGCACCGCCGCCCGGGTTCTGCGGCGTCAGCAGATGCCGGATCAGCGCCACCGGATGCGCCCGCAAGCTCAGCCGCATGGCGACGTAATCCTCCACCACCTCCTCGCCCAGCCCCATCTGCGGCAGGTTTGCCTCCGGCTCATGGATCGCCTCGCCGTCCAGCTCGCGGGCAAACAGCGGCAGCGGCTTGCGGGCGGAGATCGCCTTGGCCGCCCATAAGGCTTCCCGCCGGTTCATCCCCAGCGCGGCAAAGGCATCCGCTTCTGCCAGCCGCTCGATCACCGGCGGCGCCAGCCCTGCCTTGCGCCAGACGTCCTCGACCTCGTGGTAACCGTTGCCGCGCGCGGCCGTCAGCCAGGCGGCATCCTCATCCCGCAGGCCCTTCACCTGCCGGAACCCCAGCCGCAGCGCCAGGCCGCCGTGGCCGTCGGGCTCCATCACGTTGTCCCAATAGGAGTTGTTGATGCAGACCGGCCGCACCTCCACCCGGTGCGCGCGGGCATCCCGCACGATCTGGGCGGGCGCATAAAACCCCATCGGCTGGGCGTTCAGCAGCGCGCAGGCAAAGATCCCCGGGTGATGGCATTTGATCCAGGCCGAGGCATAGACCAAGAGCGCAAAACTCGCCGCATGGCTTTCGGGAAAGCCGTAGGAGCCGAACCCCTCGATCTGGGAAAAACAGCGTTCGGAGAATTCGGCGTCATAGCCGTTCTTCGCCATGCCGCGCAGGAACAGGGAGCGGAATTCGCTGACGTTGCCGTGCTTCTTGAAGGTCGCCAAGGACCGCCGCAGCCGGTCGGCCTGCTCCGGCGTGAAACCGGCGCCGACGATGGCGATCTGCATCGCCTGCTCCTGAAACAGCGGCACGCCGAGGGTCTTGCCCAGCACCTCGCCCAGCGCGTCGGAGGGGAAATGCACCGGCTCCTCGCCGTTCCTGCGGCGGATATAGGGGTGCACCATATCGCCCTGGATCGGGCCGGGACGGACGATGGCGACCTCAATCACCAGATCATAGAAATTGCGCGGCCGCATCCGCGGCAGGAAGTTCATCTGCGCCCGGCTTTCGACCTGAAAGACGCCGATGCTGTCAGCGCGGCACAGCATGTTGTAGACTGCCGGATCCTCCGGCGGCAGGGTGGCGAGGCTGTAGTCCAGCTGGTGGTGCTGCTGCATCAGGTCAAACGCCTTGCGGATGCAGGTGAGCATGCCGAGCGACAGCACATCGACCTTGAGGATGCCCAGCGTGTCGATGTCGTCCTTGTCCCAGCAGATGACAGTGCGGCCCTCCATTGTGGCATTTTCAATGGGCACCAATTCGTCCAGCCGCCCCTGGGTGATGACAAAGCCGCCCACATGCTGGGACAGGTGCCGCGGGAAGCCGATGATCTGCTCCACCAGCTCCATCGTCAGCTGCAGGCGGCGGCTGTTCGGGTCCAGCCCGATCTCGCGCATCCGCTCGGCCTCTACGCCCTTGGTGCTGAAAAACCCCCACAGCTGCGAGGACATGGCGGAGATCGTATCTTCGGTCAGGCCCATGGCGCGGCCCACCTCGCGGATGGCGCGCTTGCCGCGGTAATGGATCACCGTGGCGCAAAGCCCTGCGCGGTGGCGGCCGTAGCGTTCGTAGATCCACTGGATCACCTCCTCGCGCCGCTCGTGCTCAAAATCCACATCAATGTCGGGCGGCTCGTCGCGGGCCTCGGAAACGAAACGCTCGAACACCATGGTGCCCAGTTCCGGGCTGACCGAGGTGACGCCCAGGCAGTAGCAGACCACCGAGTTCGCCGCCGAGCCGCGGCCCTGGCACAGGATCCCGCGGGAGCGGGCGAAAGCGACGATGTCGCGCACGGTCAGGAAATAGGGGTCGTATTTCAGCTTGGCGATCAGCGCCAGCTCATGCTCCAGCAGGCGGCGCACCTTGTCCGGCGCGCCGCCCGGGTAGCGCCAGCGCAGCCCCTCTTCCGCCAGCCGTCTCAGCCTTTGCGGCGGGGTTTCCTGTTCGCTGCCCTCATCCGGATAGTCATAGCGCAGCTCATCCAGCGAAAAGCTGAGCCGGTCCGCCAGCCGGGCGGCGTTGTCCACCGCCGTCTCATACCCCCGGAACAGGCGGCGCATCTCCGCCTCAGAGCGCAGGCGCTGTTCCGCGTTGGCCATGGCGGCGCGGCCCAGCTCCTCCACCTTGCAGCGCAGGCGGATGGCACTCAGCACATCGCCCAGGCGGCGGCGGCGGCCGTGGTGCATCCTGGGCGCGGCGCTGGCGAGCGGCGGCAGGTTGAGATGTTCCGCCAGCTCCGCCAGCGCGGCAAACCGCGCCCGGTCGCCGCCGTCATAGGCCGGCGCCATCAGCAGGTGCATGCGGCCCTCAAAGCGGCGCGTCAGCGCGTCCATATGCGGCCCCCATCCGCCCGCGCCGCCGGGCAGATGTTGCGCCTGCGGCAGCAAGAGCAGATGCAGGCCGTCCGCGAATTCCAAGAGGTCGGCAAGGTGCAGGATGCAACTGCCTTTCTCCGCCCTGAGCCGCCCGGCGGAGATCAGCCGGGTCAGGCTGCCCCAGCCGGTGCGGTTCACGGGCAGGGCAATCACCTCTGGCGCGTCGGTGAAGACCAGCCGCGCTGCCGGGATCAGCCGCACGGTTTCATAGACCGGGAACGAGGGAGGCTGCGCAATATCTGCGGGGCGCGGCGGGCCGATGGGGGTGTTGCGGCGGTCCCAGGCCTGCCGCTCCTGTACCCGGCGGCTGATGTCGCGGCATTCCGCATGGGCGCGCACAATGCCTGCCACCGAGTTTTCGTCGGCAATGGCCACCGCCGCGATGCCCAGCTCCAGCGCGCGGGCCGCATACTCCTCGGGGTGGGAGGCCCCGGTGAGGAAGGTGAAGTTGGACAGGCAGGCGAATTCGGCAAACATGAGTCGCATGATATTCCCGTTTTGTTCTCATGTGGAGTCGCACCGGACGGGCCTGCCGCGACGTGCCCCCGCGCCGCGCGCCAGCGCGGCGCCCGGCCCAACCGCCGCAGGGCATTTTCAATGCCCGCCCGGCGGGCGGGAGCGCCCCCGGCGGTCTGCGGGATGCGCAGGATCCGGGTCGATTGCCGCGCGGCGGATGCGCCAAGGTTCCGTCAGCAAAAGGAGACACCCATGACCAGAATCACCGCCCTGCCCACTGATATTGTCCGCGCGCTGCAAAACGGCGGCCCCGATGCCCACGGCCAGACGCCGGAGCGTGCGGTCTCGGACGGCGGCGCCAACCCTTGCCGCCATTGCCTGAACTACATTCCCGCAGGCGCAGAAATGCTGATCCTGGCCCACCGGCCCTTTCCTGCGGCGCAGCCCTATGCCGAGACCGGGCCGATCTTCCTGTGTGCCGATCACTGCCAGCGGCATCAGGGGGAGGACCTGCCCGAGGTACTGGAACGCGCGCCGGACTATCTGATCAAGGGCTACAGCGCCGGTCACCGGATCGTCTATGGCACCGGCATCGTGATCCCGCAGGCGGAAATGATGGCGCGGGCCGAAGCGATCTTTGCGGATGAGCGGGTGGACTACATCCACATCCGGTCGTCGCGCAACAACTGCTATCAGGCGCGCATTGACCGGGGGTGAATTAGCGTAAAGGACAAAGCCGGCAACGTAGCCGCATAACATTGAGGGCTGCGTCTGCCTGGGCTGGCGCGAATGCGCCTGTCCGTTTTGCCAGAGGCAAACCTTCGGATTGACGTGCAGGCAGGCTCAGTCCGGCCTCGCGGCCGGACGGAACAGGCATTCTAATCACTCAGGCGGATTTCGTCAGCGACAGGAACACATCCTCCAGGTCCGCCTCCTCGGTTTTCACGTCGCGGATGCTGATCCCGGCGGCGCGGACCGCGGCCAGCACGTCCTCGGCGCTGGTCGCCTGGCTGCGGTAGCGCAGCACCACGGCGCCGTCTTCGCGCAGGCTGGCCTCGATCCCCTCGCCCTGCGGCAGCGCCGTGGCGGGCTCTGCCGGATGCACCACCATGGTCTTGGCATCCAGACGGCCCAGCAGGCTGGCCTTGCTGTCGCGCGCGACCACCTCGCCCTGGTTGATGATGGCGATCTCGTCGCACATCTCCTCAGCCTCCTCCAGGTAATGGGTGGTGAGGATGATGGTCATGCCCTGCGCGTTCAGCTTGCGGATGTTCTCCCACAGCATCTGGCGCAGTTCGATATCGACGCCCGCGGTGGGTTCATCCAGCACCAGCACGCTCGGCCGGTGGACCAGTGCCTTGCCCAGCAACAGCCGCCGCCGCATACCGCCGCTAAGCGTCCGTGCATAGGCCTCCGCCTTGTCCTCCAGCCCCACCATGCGCAGGATCTCATCGCTGTGGCGCTCGTTCTTCGGCACGCCGTAAAGGCCTGCCTGCACCTCCAGCGCGCCGCGCGGGGTGAAGAACGGGTCCAGGTTCAGCTCCTGCGGCATGACGCCGATGGCGGCACGGCTCTGGCGCGGGTTCTCGTCCTGGTCGAAGCCCCAGATCGTCACCTTGCCGGAGGTCTTGCGCACCAGCCCCGCCAGGATGTTGATCATCGTCGACTTGCCCGCGCCGTTCGGCCCCAACAGCCCGAAGACCGAGCCGCGCGGCACCGTCAGGTCGACGCCCTTGAGCGCGTGTTTCTCCGGCTGGCCTTTGTAGCCGCCATAGATTTTGCGCAAAGCTTTGAGTTGGATTGCATCTGCACTCATCGCCGCTCTTGCCCCCGGTTTTTGCTTGGCTCATAAATGCGCCTAGCCGAAAACCGAAAGGACTGCCAGCCATGAGCATCGAAGCGCCGGAAACCAAGATCGTGGACAGCCGCAAGGTGGCCTGTGACGGCAGCGAGGGCGCGCTGGGGCATCCGCGGGTTTATCTGCTGATCCCCGAGGACGACAATTTTGTGGAATGCCCCTATTGCGACTGCAAATACGTCTACCGGGACGCGGCCAAGGCGGCGGAGTGATCCGGGCGGCGTGACGCCGTTCAGGCAGAGCCCGGGTCCCGGAAAATTCGAATTTTCCGGCCAAATTTCTTTGAAGAAATTTGCAGGCGCCCGGTAAGCTGCCGCGGGAGCGCAACAGGCGGGCGGCAGCGATGGCACAGCTCTTGATCGTTTACCACACACGCACCGGCGGCAGCCGCCAGATGGCGGAGGCCGCGGCAGCGGCGGCGCGGGATGAGACCCAGACCGTTCTGAAACGGGCCGAAGACGCCGGGCCGGAGGATCTGCTGGCGGCGGATGGCTATATCTTCTGCGCGCCGGAGAATCTGGCAGCCTTGTCCGGCCAGATGAAAGAGTTCTTTGACCGCTGCTATTACCCGGTACTGGGAAAGATCGAGGGGCGGCCTTATGCGCAGATGGTCTGCGCCGGATCGGACGGCGAAAACGCCGCCCGCCAGACCGCCCGCATTGCCACTGGCTGGCGCCTGAAAGAGGTGCAGGCGCCGCTGATCGTCTGCACCCATGCGCAGACACCCGAAGCGATCCTGGCGGAAAAGGTGATTCCGGAGGAGGAGCTGGACGCCTGCCGCGAGCTGGGGCTGGCCTTGGGGGCGGGCCTGGCAATGGGGGTGTTCTAGGCCCCTGCCCCGCGGCGGGCGGCGGCGGTCAGAGCTCGACGCGCACCTCGTGCATCCACAGCTTCGGCGGGCGCGACAGCATGAAGACCACCACATCCGCCAGGTCTTCCGGCTCGGTGAAGATATGGTTGGGGACGTCTTCGCCCGCCTTGGCGAACATGCCGGTGTTGGTGCCGCTTTGATACAGGCCCGCAACGCGCACGCCGGTTTCTGCCTCATCGACCTTCAGCACATCAGTGAAGCCGCGCACGCCGTATTTGGTGGCGGTGTAAACGGACTGCCCCGCCTGCGCCACGACACCGGATTTGGAGGCGACGTTCACAATCGCGGCCTCATCGCGGGTGCGCAGGGCAGGCAGCAGGTGGCGGGTCAGCTGCATCAGGCCGGTCAGGTTGGTCTGCACGGTGGCCATCAGCATCTCCTCGGAAATGCTGTCGAGCGGGCCCGCCTTGTGCCAAATGCCCGCATTGTTGATCAGGATATCCACGCTGCCGAAGTCCTGCAGAATAGCCGACGCAGCAGCCGCAATTGCCGCCGGATCGGTCATGTCCGCCCCGTAGCTGCGGGCCTCAGGCGCGCCGAGGCTGCGGGCCGCCTCTGCCACCTGGTCCAGCCGGTCCCGGTTGCGGCCCAGAATGGCCAGCTTGCAGCCCGCGGCGGCCAGTTTCAGGCAGATATGCTTGCCGATGCCATCGCTGCCGCCCGTGACAATGACCGTTTTTCCGTTGAGCTGCATGGGGTTCGATCCTGCTGTGCAATGAAGGGAAGCCGCAGGTCTATCACAGGCGGGCCGCGGCTGGAACATGGGGCGGGCTGAGGCGGCGCCGGACCGCCGCTGCCGGTTCCTGCCGCCGGCGGCAAACGGCAATTGCCCTTCCTGCCCGGATCACCGATAACCGGGAAACAGAACACGAACGGATTTCCAACGGGAGCGCGGCGCACATGAGCGGGACAACATTCGGCAAGGGCTGCCATCTGCATCTGATCGACGGCTCGGCCTTCATCTTCCGCGCCTATCATGCGCTGCCGCCGCTCACGCGCAAATCCGACGGGCTGCCGATCGGGGCCGTGGCGGGCTTCTGCAACATGCTGTTCAAGCAGGTGGAGGACGCCAAGGGCCCGGATGCGCCGACTCATGTGGCGGTGATCTTTGACCATTCCGGCATGTCGTTCCGCAACGAGATGTACGATTTGTACAAGGCCAACCGCCCGCCCGCGCCCGAGGATCTGGTGCCGCAGTTCCCGCTGACCCGCGAGGCGACCAAGGCCTTCAACATCGCCTGCAAGGAGATCGAGGGCTTTGAGGCCGATGACATCATCGCCACGCTGGCGCATCAGGCGCGCGATGCGGGCGGGCGGGTCACCATCATCTCGTCGGACAAGGACCTGATGCAGCTGGTTGGCGGCGGGGTTGAGATGCTGGACGCGATGAAGAACAAGCGCATCGACAGCGACGGCGTGGTGGAGAAGTTCGGCGTCGGCCCCGAGCGTGTGGTGGATGTGCAGGCGCTGGCCGGTGATAGCGTCGACAACGTGCCGGGCGCGCCGGGGATCGGGATCAAGACCGCCGCGCTGCTGATCAACGAATTCGGCTCGCTGGAAGAGCTGCTGGACCGCGCCGAGGAGATCAAGCAGCCCAAGCGCCGGCAGACGCTGATCGAGATGCGGGAGCAGATCGAGCTGTCGAAGAAGCTGGTGCAGCTGGACTGCAATATGGAGCTGGACTTCACCCTGGATGATCTGGAGGTGATGGAGCCGGACGCCGAGACCCTGATGGGCTTCCTGACCGAGATGGAGTTCCGCACCCTGTCCAAGCGCATGGCCGACCGGCTGGGCGTTGAGGCGCCGGCGATCCCGGACGCGCCCGCCGCAGCGCCGGTCTCCGCGGCGGCAGAGGCGCCGGAGGCGGTGCCGTTTGACAAGGACAAATACGAATGCGTCCGCGATGCAGCAGCGCTGCAAGCCTGGGTCGACCGCATCCGCCAGCGCGGCTGGGTGGCGGTGGACACCGAGACCACGGGCCTGGATGAGATGGTGGTGGATCTGGTCGGCATCTCGCTGTGCGTGGAGGCGGGCGAGGCCTGCTATATCCCGCTGGCGCATAAGGCCGGGGGCGATGACCTGTTTGGCGGCGAGGGCCTGTCCGAGGGGCAGATGCCCCTGGAGGAGGCGGTCGCAATGCTGAAGCCGGTTCTGGAAGACCCGGCCATCATGAAAATCGGCCAGAACATGAAATACGACGCCAAGATCCTGCACCGCTACGGGGTGGATGTGGCGCCGGTCGACGACACCATGCTGATGTCCTATGCGCTGCATGCGGGGATGCACGGGCATGGTATGGACACGCTGTCGGAGCGCTATCTGGATCACACGCCGATCCCGATCAAGCCGCTGTTGGGGACCGGCAAATCGGCGATCACCTTTGACCGGGTGCCGATTGACGATGCGGTGCCTTATGCGGCTGAGGATGCCGACATCACCCTGCGCCTGTGGCAGCTGTTCAAGCCGCAGCTGCATCAGGAGCGGGTAACGACGGTCTATGAAACGCTGGAGCGGCCGCTGGTGCCGGTCTTGGCGGATATGGAGCGCAACGGCATCAAGGTGGACCGCGACACGCTGAGCCGCATGTCCAATGCCTTTGCCCAGAAGATGGCGGCGCTGGAGGCGGAGATCCACGAGCTGGCGGGCGAAAGTTTCAACGTCGGCTCGCCCGCGCAGCTGGGCGAGATCCTGTTCGACAAGATGTCCCTGCCCGGCGGCAAGCGCGGCAAGAACGGCAAGTATTCCACCGGCGCCGATATCCTGGAGGATCTGGCGACAGAACACGACCTGCCTGCCCGCGTGCTGGACTGGCGGCAGCTCAGCAAGCTGAAGTCGACCTATACGGACGCTTTGCAGGACCACATCAACCCCGATACGGGCCGGGTGCATACCTCGTATGCCCAGACCGGCGCCAGCACGGGGCGCATGGCCTCGACCGATCCGAACCTGCAGAACATTCCCGTCCGCACCGAGGAAGGCCGCCGCATCCGCGAAGCCTTTGTGGCGGAAGAGGGCAATGTGCTCTTGTCGCTCGACTACAGCCAGATCGAGCTGCGCATTCTGGCGCATATGGCTGGAATCGACACGCTGAAACAGGCCTTTGCCGAGGGGCAGGACATTCACGCGCTGACCGCCTCGGAGATGTTCGAGGTGCCGCTGGAGGAGATGACGCCGGAGATCCGCCGTCAGGCCAAGGCGATCAACTTTGGTGTGATCTACGGCATCTCGGGCTTTGGCCTGGCGCGCAACCTGCGCATCCCGCGCAAGGACGCGCAGGGCTTCATCGACCGCTATTTCGAGCGCTTCCCGGGCATCCGGAAATACATGGACTCGACGGTGGAGTTCGCCAAGGAGCATGGCTATGTGCAGACCCTGTTCGGGCGCAAGATCCACACTGCGGAGATCAACGCCAAGGGGCCGAAGGCCGGCTTTGCCAAACGCGCGGCGATCAACGCGCCGATCCAGGGGACGGCCGCCGACGTGATCCGCCGGGCGATGATCCGGATGCCGGAGGCGATTGCCCATCTGCCCGCGCGGATGCTGTTGCAGGTGCACGATGAACTCTTGTTCGAAGTGCCGGAAGCGGCGGTGGAGGACACCATCGCTGCCGCCCGCGAGGTGATGGAAAACGCCGCCGATCCGGCGGTGCATCTGGATGTGAAACTGGTGGTGGATGCGGGCCGCGGCCAGAACTGGGCCGAGGCGCATTAAGTCAGGTTTCTCAAGGCCGGCGGGGCGCTCCCGCCCGGCTTCGGCCTGCCGGTCTCACCCCGTTGGGCCCAGCGCCGCTGGCGCGGCGTGACGGGACGCGCAGCGGTTCGGCTCCGGGTCAAGGGAGGCGCCAGCCTCCGCGCGTTCAGCGCGGCTTGCCCTTGACGCGGCCTGCCCTGAAAACAATCGGAAACGCCTCTCAAGGGCAGCCCTGCCCTTAGGGGCTTCTCAGCAAGAAACCTGCGACGCGCCAGCGGCGCCCGGCCCAACGGCTGCTGCTGCATCTGCGATGCAGCGTGCAGCGGGCGGGAGCCGCCCTTGCGGTCCTCAGCCCTGCAGCGGCTGCTTGACCAGTTTCGCCACCAGCCGCCGCACCAGCGGCGCGGCGGTGAAGGCGACGGCAAAGGCAATCGGCCAGCTGGCCATCCACGCCTGCATCCAGTCCTGGGCAAAACCCGCGCCAAGCCCCAGCGCCTTCCAGGTCGCCACGCAGGTCACGATGCAGGACATCAGCCCCGACAGGATCAGGCTGAACAGCACAGGCGCAAAACGGGCGGGCAGCATCGGCGGCCTCCTTGGTCAACTCACCCCCGCCTTATGGCGTCCGCCGCATCACATTTCAATTCACGAATGTGTTTCCGCCCTGCGGCGGCTCAGCGCATCCAGGTGAGGCTGTCTTCGGTCCGGCGGGTCGAGGGGGTGTATTCGGCGCTGACCCAGCCGTCATAGCCGCTGGCGTCGATGGCCGCGAACAGCCGCTGGAAATCGACCGGCCCGGTACCCGGCTCGCAGCGCCCGGGGGCGGCGCCGATCTGCACATGCACCGCGCGGCTGCCGAAGGTCTCCCACACTTTGGCGGCGTCGCCGTGGATCAGCTGGGCGTGGTAGGCGTCATACTGGAGGCCGACGTTGGGCCGGTCCACCGCGTCCAGCACCTCTACCGCCAGGGTGTAGTCATCAAGGAAATAGCCGGGCTGGTCGCCGCTGTTCAACGGCTCGATGGTGAACTGCTGGCCCGGCGCCCGGTCGGCCGCCCATTGCAGGTTTTCGACAAAGGTCTGCAGCGCGGCATCGCCCTTGGCATAGCCCGCCATCACGTGGATCTTGCCCGCCTTCAGCGCCTCGGCGTAGCGCAGCACCCGGCGGATGTCGCGCTGGAAGCGGTCCGCCCCGTCCGGCACCGCCGCGTAGCCGGGCATGCCGCCGGTGTAATTCGGCGGCGGCGCGTTGATCAGCAGCAGTTCCAGCCCGTTGGCCAGCAGCGCGCGCTGGGTCTCCTTGGCGGCCAGCTCATAGGGGTTAAGGATCTCCACCGCCTCGAACCCGGCGGCGGCGGCGGCCGGAAACCGGTCGAGATAGGGCAGCTCTGCAAACAGCATCGAAATGTTGGCTGCGAATCTGGGCATGCGGGTCCTCCTGGCTTCACGGTGGTTTATCTCGCGCGAATCCATGAGGCCAAGACACAGAAAAAGACGCATTGTCGCTTTCCCGCAAGGCAGCGGCCGCAAACCTTGGCTGCCGGCGGCAAAACCGGCAAGTTTTCGCTAAATTTTCAAGGGATAGCTGCCGGGCGGCAGGTCCGGTTTGCGCCCGGGCCTGCCGCTGGCGGCGGGCGGTCTACTCCGCGTCCAGCTCTGCTGAGGGGATCAGGGAAAAAAACTCCCCGTTGGACCAGACGCCGAACCAGCCGTCGTGGTGTTCGCCCAGCTCCGCCAGCCGGTAGAAGCTTTTACGGTCGATCAGCGCCTCAAGGCCTGCGCGGATCATGACATAGGGAGACGGCTCGCCGCTTTCGCCGTCGCGCTCCACCCGGATCGGGTGCTCCGGGCCCGCTGCGGCGGTGTCGCCGAGGCTGGTGGTGAAGGTGATCACCTGCTCGCGCCCCTGCCCCGCCGCGTCGAAATCCACCGCCACAAAGGGCGCGTCATCGACGGTGATGCCGACCTTTTCCACAGGCGTGACAAGGTAATACCTGCCGTCCTCCAGCTTAAGGATGGAGGCAAACAGCTTGACCAGTTCAAACCGGTTGAACGGGGTGCCGAGGTAATGCCAGCTGCCGTCGCGGGCGATGCGGATGTCCAGGTCGCCGCAAAACGGCGGATTCCACAGGTGCACGGGCGGCAATCCCTTCCCTTTTCCGGCCGCTTTGGCCGCCGCGGCGATGCCTTCGGCATCGGGGGTCACAGGTTTTTGTCCGCTCATTGCTTTTGCCATTTCCTGTCAGCACGATAGAGTAACAGCATACATCCGGGAAACGAGGAATGTCATGCCTGAAACGGACGATCTGCTGGCCGGCATCGAGGCGCTGGAAGCCAAGCTGCAAGAGGCGCGCGCGTCGATCACCAAACGGTTCATCGGCCAGGAGCGGGTGGTGGACCTCACCCTGTCGGTGCTTTTGTGCGGCGGCCACGGGCTGCTGATCGGCCTGCCCGGCCTGGGCAAGACCCGGCTGGTGGAAACCCTCAGCACGGTGATGGGGCTGGATGGCAACCGCATTCAGTTCACCCCGGACCTGATGCCCGCCGACATTCTGGGCTCCGAAGTGCTGGACACCGCCGCCGACGGCCACCGCTCGTTCCGGTTTGTGCCGGGGCCGGTGTTCTGCCAGCTGTTGATGGCGGATGAGATCAACCGCGCCAGCCCGCGCACCCAATCGGCGCTGTTGCAGGCGATGCAGGAGCGGGTGGTGACGGTGGCGGGCGAGGACCGCTCCCTGGGGGCGCCGTTCCATGTGCTGGCGACCCAGAACCCGATTGAGCAGGAAGGCACCTATCCGCTGCCGGAGGCGCAGCTGGACCGGTTCCTGCTGCAGATCGACGTGAATTACCCCGACCGCGCGACCGAGCGGGATATTCTGCTGGCCACCACCGGGGCAGAGGAAGCGGAGGCCTATCAGGTGTTTACCGCCGCCGAGCTGATTGAGGCCCAGGCCCTGCTGCGGCGGATGCCGGTGGGCGAATCGGTGGTGGAGATGATCCTGGACCTGGTGCGCGCCTTCCGCCCTGAGGAACCCGGCGTCTCTGACCATGTGGCGCAGACCGTGGCCTGGGGGCCGGGCCCGCGGGCGGCGCAGGCGCTGATGCTGGCGGTGCGGGCGCGGGCGCTCTTGCAGGGGCGGCTGGCGCCCAATGCAGACGACGTGCTGGACATGGCGAAACCGGTGCTGAGCCACCGGATGCAGCTGAACTTTGCCGCGCGGGCACGGGGTGAAAGCCTGGCGGCGCTGATCGGGGAAACCGCGAGCGAACTGGCCCGGACCGGGGCCGCCGCGTGACCAGGCCCGCCGCCTCTCAGGCAGCAGCAGGACTGCGGCACCGGGCGGAGGCCGAGGCCAGCGCCCTGCCGCCCTTGCTGGTGCAGGCGCGGCATCTGGCGGGCTCTGTGCTGATGGGCGAGCATGGCCGCCGCCGGGCCGGCACGGGCGATGATTTCTGGCAGTACCGCCCGGCGCAGGCCGGCGACAGCCGCCGGATGATCGACCACCGGCGGTCGGCAATGGGCGATGTGCAATATGTGCGCGAGCGGGAATGGCATATCTCGCAGACGGTGCATCTGTGGGTGGATACCGGCGCGTCGATGCGGTTTGCCTCCTCTCCCAAGCTGCCGCAGAAGGTGGATCAGGCCCGGCTGCTGGGCCTGGCCGCCGCTGTTCTGATGGTGCAAGGCGGTGAGCGGGTCGGCCTGACCGGCGGCAGCCTGCCGCCCCGGCGCGGCAATGTGCAGATCCTGCGGCTGGCGGAGGCACTGTCGGCGGATGATGCGCAAGATTACGCCCCGCCCGGCCACCGCGCGCTGATCCCGCATGCGCGGGCGCTGTTCATCTCTGACTTTCTGGGGCCGTATGAACCGGTGGAGCAGGCCCTGTCCAAGGCCGCCGCGCGCGGGGTGCGCGGCGTGCTGCTGCAGGTGCTGGACCCGGCGGAGGAGGCGTTTCCCTTCTCCGGGCGCACATTGTTTGAAAGCATGGGCGGCGGTGTCACACATGAAACACTGAAGGCCTCTGCCCTGCAGGAGCGCTATCTGGACAGGCTGGCAGAACGGCGGGGCGCGCTGGAACGCCTCTGCCGCGAGGCCGGCTGGCGGTTCGGGCAGCATCACACGGGCGATCCGGCGCAGGCGGCGCTGATGTGGCTTTACCATGCACTGGAACGGACCGCGCCATGACAATGATTGCAGGCATCGGCTTTTCCGCGCCCTGGCTGCTGCTGGGGCTTTTGGCGCTGCCGGTGCTGTGGCTGCTGTTGCGGGCGATCCCGCCCGCGCCCAAGCGCCAGCCGTTCCCGGCGGTGACACTGCTGCTGGGCCTGAAGGATGACGAGAGCCTGTCGGACCGCACGCCCTGGTGGCTGTTGCTGCTGCGGCTGCTGGCGGTGGCGGCGGCGATAATCGGGCTGGCGGGGCCGGTGCTGAACCCCTCTACCGAAGACGCGGGCGGCAGCGGGCCGCTGCTGATTGTGATGGACGCCAGCTGGGGCGGCGCGGCGGGCTGGGAACAGACCAGCGCCCAGGCCGGGGTGCAGCTGGAGGAAGCGGGCCGGGCGGAACGCCCGGTGGCGGTCTTGCGCCTGAGCGCACCGGAGGTGTTGCAATTCCGCGCCGCCAGCGACTGGCAGCGGCAGCTGGCGGGGCTGGCGCCCCTGCCCTGGCAGCCGGGGCCGGAGCAGCTGGAGCAGGCTTTGGCGGCGATTGACGGGGCGGAGGGCGGATTTGACACCGTCTGGTTCAGCGACGGGCTGGAGTATCCGGGCCGCGAGGGGCTGATCGAGGCGCTGAGCCGGCGCGGCGGGATTGAGGTCTTTGAGCAGCCCTTGCCGGTGCTGGGCCTGCTGCCCGCGCGCTATACCGGCGGGGCGATTGAACTGACGGTCCAGCGCAGCCGCGCCGGACCCGCGCAGGAGGTTGCGGTGGTGGCGCAGGGCAAGGATCCCGGCGGCACCGAGCGCAGTCTGGCTGCGCTGCCGCTGCGGTTTGCGGATGGCGCCCGCGCGGCCTCGGCTGAGCTGTCGCTGCCCGCCGAACTGCGGGCGCGGCTGTCGCGGTTCGAAATCCGCGGCGAGACATCGGCGGGCGCGGTGGCGCTGACCGACGACAGCCTGCGGCGGCGCGAGGTGGCGCTGGTCTCCTCCGAAAGCGCGGATGAAGGCCTGGCGCTGCTGTCGCCGCTGCATTACCTGCGCCAGGCGCTGGCGCCCTCGGCCGAGCTGCTGGAGGGCGCGCTGCGGGATCTGCTGCCTGCGAACCCGGATGTGATCGTGCTGGCCGACGTGGCGCGGCTGGCGCCCGCGCAGGAAGAGGCGGTGATCGAATGGGTGGAAAACGGCGGCCTGCTGTTGCGCTTTGCCGGGCCGCGGCTGGCGGCCAGCGACACCGCGCGCAGCGGCGAGGAGCCCCTGATGCCGGTGCGCCTGCGCATTGGCGGGCGCAGCATCGGCGGCGCGATGAGCTGGGGCGAGCCGAAGACGCTGGCGCCGTTTGCCGAAGACTCGCCCTTTTACGGGCTGGAGGTGCCGCGGGAGGTGGCGATCAGCTCGCAAGTGGTGGCGCAGCCCGATCCGCAGCTGGCGGACCGCGTCATTGCGGAACTGGCCGACGGCACCCCGCTGGTCACCCGCAAGACGCTGGGCCAGGGCCAGGTGGTATTGTTTCACGTGACGGCGAATGCGGAGTGGAGCAGCCTGCCGCTGTCGGGCCTGTTCGTGGCAATGCTGGAGCGGCTGGCGGTGTCCTCCTCTGCCGCTGCGCCCAAGGCCGAGGATCTGGAAGGCACCACCTGGACCCCGGTGGAGGTGCTGGACGGGTTCGGCCGGCTGGAGGCGGCGGAAACGCTGCCGGGGGTCAAGGGGCCGGATCTGGTGGCGGCGCCCGCGGGGCCGGAACTGCGCCCCGGTGTCTACGACGGCGGGCGGCGGATGCTGGCACGCAACGTGCTGCGCCCCGAAGATGAGCTGCTGGCGGCGCGCTGGCCTGCCTCGGTGGAGGTTAGCGGCTATGACGCGCCGCAGGAGATGCCGCTGGGCGGGGCCTTGCTGACGCTGGCGCTGATGCTTTTGGCGCTGGATGTGCTGGGCACGCTCTTGGTGTCCGGTCTCTTGGGCCGGGCCCGCACCGCCGCGCTGGCGGCGGCGGTTGGGCTGGCGGCGCTGGCGGCGCCCCAGGATGCACGCGCGCAGGAGGGTCCGCCGCAGCAGCAGGCGCAGGCGGATTTCCGGGCGGCAGAGCTGGCCTCGGAACTGGTGCTGGCGCATGTTCTGACCGGCGACGCGGAGATCGACCGCCTCGCCGAGGCCGGCCTGCGCGGGCTGTCGGACACGCTGTTCTTCCGCACCTCGGTGGAGCCGGCCAACCCGGCAGGCGTCGACCTGGAGCGGGATGAGCTGGCGTTTTTCCCGCTGCTGTACTGGCCGGTCACGCGGGACCAGCCGCTGCCCTCCTCCGAGGCTTACTCGAAGCTGAACACCTATCTGCGGGCGGGCGGGATGATCCTGTTCGATACCCGCGACGCCGATCTCGCCTCTGCCGGCGCCAGCAGCCCGGCGGCGCGGCGGCTGCAGCAGATTGCGCTGCCGCTGGACATCCCGCCGCTGGAGGTGGTGCCGGAAGACCATGTGCTGACCCGCGCCTTCTACCTGCTGCAGGATTTCCCCGGCCGCCACAGCCGCGGCCCGGTCTGGGTCGAGGCCGCGTCGCCGGATGCGGAGCAGGCCGAGGGCATCCCCTTCCGCAATCTGAACGACGGGGTGACGCCGGTGGTGATCGGCGGCAACGACTGGGCCGCAGCCTGGGCGGTGGATGAAAACGGGCGGCCCTTGCTGCCGGTCGGGCGCGGCTATGCCGGCGAGCGGCAGCGGGAGCTGGCTTACCGGTTCGGCGTCAACCTGGTGATGCATGTGCTGACCGGCAATTACAAATCCGACCAGGTGCATGTGCCGGCGCTCCTGGACCGGCTGGGGCAATAGGGGTGGTTTCATGACACAGACGATCCTGTTTGACCCTCTGGTGCCCTGGCCCGTGATCTGGGCCGCGGGCGGCGTGACCCTGGCGGCGCTGCTGCTGGGGCTGTGGAACGGGCTGTCGGGCTGGGCCTTGCGGGCCTTGGCGGCACTGGTGCTGCTGGCCGCGCTGTCCGGGCCGGTGCATCAGAGCGAGGACCGCGCGCCGCTGGATGACATCGTGATCGTGGCGGAGGACCAGACCGCCAGCCAGCAGCTGCGCGGCCGGCCGGAGCAGATGGAGCGTGCCCGCAGCCAGCTGAGGGCAGCGCTGGAAAACCGGCCCGGCACCGATGTGCGCTGGGTCACCGTGCCGGATGGCGAGGGCGACGAGGGCACCCGGCTGATGGCGGCCATTGCGCAGGCGCTGGCGGACGAGCCGCGGGCGCGGGTCGCAGGCATCATCGCCCTGTCCGACGGCCAGGTGCATGACGCGGACCAGGCGGTCAGCCTGCCTGCGCCGATGCACCTGCTGCTGACCGGGCGCGAAGACGACTGGGACCGCCGCCTGATCGTCAAGAACGCCCCCGGCTTTGCCATCATCGGCGAGCCGGTCACGCTGACGCTCAGGATCGAGGATCAGGGCGCGGCGCCGGCTGAGGGCAGCTTTGCCGATCTGGACATCTCGGTCGGGGGCGATGAACCGCAGCGCTTTACCCTGCCCGTGGGCGTGGATTTCGAGCTGCCGATGGTGCTGCAGCACGGCGGGCGCAACGTGATCCAGTTCAGCGTGCCGGAAGAGCCGGGCGAGCTGACCGCGCGCAACAACGCCGCGCTGGTGCAGATCAACGGGGTGCGCGACCGGCTGAGGGTGCTGCTGGTGTCGGGCGAGCCGCACGCGGGCGGGCGCACCTGGCGCAACCTTCTGAAATCCGACAGCGCGGTGGACCTGGTGCATTTCACCATCCTGCGCCCGCCGGAAAAGCAGGACGGGGTGCCGGTGGAGGAGCTGTCGCTGATTGCCTTCCCCACCCGCGAGCTGTTCCTGGAGAAAATCGACGATTTCGACCTGATCATCTTTGACCGCTACAAGCGGCGCGGCATCCTGCCTGCGGTCTATCTGGACAACGTGGCCAATTACGCGATGGGCGGCGGCGCGGTGCTGGTGGCGGCCGGCCCGGATTTTGCCAGCGCCGACAGCATCTACCGCTCGCCGCTGTCGCTGATCCTGCCTGCCGAACCCTCGGCCCGGGTGCTGGAGGAGGCGTACCGGCCCGCGGTGACGGATCTGGGCAGGCAGCACCCGGTGACCTCGGGCCTGGAGGGGGCTGCGGACTGGGGCCGCTGGCTGCGCCAGATTGAGCTGAGGACGCCGGAAGGACATGTGCTGATGAGCGGCGCGGGGGAGCGTCCGTTGCTGGTGCTGAACCGGGTCGGCGAGGGCCGGGTCGCCTTGCTGGCCTCGGACCACGCCTGGCTGTGGAGCCGCGGGTACGAGGGCGGCGGGCCGCAGCTGGAGCTGCTGCGGCGGCTGGCGCATTGGATGATGAAGGAGCCGGAGCTGGAGGAAGAGGCGCTGTGGGCCGAGACCTCTGGCCAGCGGATGCGTATCCTGCGCCGCACGCTGGCCGGGCAGGCCGGGCCGGTCACGGTGACCAATCCGGATGGCTCCGCGGTGGAGCTGGATCTGCGCCAAACCGCGCCGGGCCAGTGGGAAACCCGCTATGAGGGGCCGGAGCCGGGTCTGTACCGGCTGCAGGAAGGTGAAGAGAGCACTGTGGTCGGGCTTGGCCCTGCCGCCCCCAAGGAGTTTGAGGAAACCATTGCCACAGGCTCCGTGCTGGCGCCGGTGCTGGAGCCTCTGCGCGGCGGCGTTCTGCGGCTGGAGGACGGGATGCCGTCCTTGCGCAGCGTGCGCGCCGGGCGCCCGGCCTCGGGGCGCGGCTGGATCGGGCTGACGCCGCGGGAGGCTTATGAGACGCTGTCGGTGTCCCAGGGGCCGCTGCTGCCGGCCTGGCTGGCGCTGGTGATGGCGGCGTTTTTTCTGGTGGCCGGCTGGCTGCGCGAGGGGCGGAGGTAGGCGGCTTTCGCACCCCGGGGCTCTCCCGCCCTTCGCAGGTTTTCTTGCGAATCCCGCGAACGTTGGGCCCGGCCCGGTTTCTGGAAAACAGCCCCGCCCCGGCTGATCCGCACCTTAGTCGATCCGCAGATTGACCCGGTCCGAGCGGCCTGCGCCATCCACAATCACCAGCGAGGAGAAGCCGGGGCCGGGGCTGGGGACGGAGAATTCGCGCCGGCGCTGGCCTGACAGCACCGGCCGGCCGTTCGCCAGCACCAGAAACGGCGCGGTGCCGCCGCGCAGTTTGAGCGTCAGGTCTGCGTCGTCCAGTGCCAGCCGGGCGCCTTCGGGCGGGAAAATCAGCTCCGGCGCACCGGCAGGCCGGGAGAAGGCGGCGTCGCGGGGGCGGAAGCGCTGCAGCGGCTGCGGCAGGTCTGCGGAGCTGACGATCAGCGTGGCGGGGGGCGGCGGCGGTAGAGGATCGAGCGCGGGCTTAAGCCGCCCGAAGGCCTCAAACAGTACCGGCGCGGCCAGATCGCCGCCGAAGATGCCGGGAACAGGTGTGCCGTCGGCGCGGCCCATCCAGACGCCGATCACGTGGCGCCCGTCCCAGCCGATCGCCCAGGCGTCGCGGTGGCCGTAGGAGGTGCCGGTCTTGTATGCGATCGTGCCTGCGCGCGCGCCAGCGGGCACCGGCAGGCCGCGCAGGATGTCGGCAACCTGCCAGGCGGCCTCGGGCGAGGTGAGGCGGCCTGCGGGTGCGGGCGCCTCACCCTGCAGCACGCGCAAGGCAGGCCCCTGCCCGCCTGCCGCCAGCCCGGCGTAGAGCTGCACCATATCCTGCAGGCTGATGCCGAGGCCCCCGAGCGACAGCGCCAGGCCCGGCGCGCCGCCGGGGAGTTCCGGTTTGGCGCCGCCTGCGCGCAAGGACGCCATCACCCGCGCCGGTCCCAGTTCCTGCGTCAGCTTCACCACGGGGATGTTGAGGGACAGCTGCAGCGCCTCGCGCAGCTTGATGTCGCCGCGGAATTCACCGTCGAAATTCTGCGGCGCGTAGCCTGCGAAGTTGACCGGGCCGTCGTGGATCAGGGTTTCCGGGTGCGCCAGGCCCTGGTCGAAGGCGAGGCCGTAGATCAGCGGTTTCAGGGTGGAGCCGGGGGAGCGGATCGCCTGGGTCATATCGACAAAGCCGCGCCGCTGCGCATCCGAATAACCGGGCGAGCCAACCAGCGCCAGCACTTCGCCGGTCTGGTGATCGGCGGCGATGAGGGCGGCGGAGAGGCGCGGGCCGGTGCTGCGGGCGGCCTCTGCCAGCAGCTGCTGCATCCGGGATTGCACCGCGCCGTCGAGGGTCAGGCGCAGCTGGCGTTTGCCGGGGTGCTGGGCGGTCACCCGGTCCGCCAGATGCGGGGCGAGGCGCGGGAAGGCGGCCATGCGGTGCGGCAGCGGGGTGCGGCGGGCGGCCTCGGCCTGTTCTGCGGTGACGATGCCTTGGCGCTGCATCCGGGCCAGCACGCGGTTGCGGGCCTCGCTGGCGGCGTCGGGGAAGCGGTCGGGGCGGCGGCGCCCGGGGGATTGCGGCAGGGCCACCAGCAGCGCGGCCTCTGCGGGCGTCAGGCGGTTCGGCTCCTTGCCGAACCAGCTGTAGGTTGCCGCGCGGATGCCCTCTGCCGCGCCGCCATAGGGGGCGTGGGTCAGGTAGAGGGTGAGGATCTGATCCTTGCTGAGCCGGCGTTCGAGCGCCAGCGCGACGCGCATCTGGCGCAGCTTGCCCGCCCAGCGGCCGGTGGTGCCGTCCTCCAAGAGGCGCGCGACCTGCATGGTGAGGGTGGAGCCGCCGGAGACCGCGCGCCCGTTCCGCAGCGCCTGGCCTGCGGCGCGGATCAGGGCGATGGGATCGACGCCGGCGTGGGAGCGGAAGCGCTTGTCCTCGTAGCGCAGGAGCATGTTCAGGAAATGCGGGTCGACGTCCTGGGGCTGGACGGCGAGGCGCCAGAGGCCGTCGCCCACGGGGTAGGCGCGCAGGAGCTTGCCGTTGCGGTCGAGGACCTCGGTGGAGGTTTCTGTCAGGGTGAGGGGGAGGTTCGTGTTCTCGATCCAAGTGTCGAAGCTGCGGTAGGCGGTGACCGTTACCGCAATCAGAAGCGCTAAGGCCAAAGCGCTCCGTTTCCACCTCCCGCCCGGCGGCACCGCCGGGCAGCGCCCGACCCTCCCCATGGGAGGGCGCTTCGCACCCACCCAGGCTCGGGCGCTGCCCTTCGCTTTGGTCAGCCAGCGTTTCACTTCACGACCACGCGCCCCGTGCCAGTGCGGGCGCGGTAGGCGGGGCGGTACATGTCCTCGACCGAGGCCGCAGGGTGGTGGAACGTCCCGGGCGTCACCGCGCGGACCACATAGGCCAGCGTCACCGGCGCAGCATCGCGCACATTCACCGCCGCCAGGAAGCGGTCGCTGCGGAATTCGGCGTGTTCAGCCTCAGCCGGGTTCAGCCAGTCGAGATCGCGCAGATCGCCGGAACGCAGGAGGTTGGGGTTGTCGATCTCAAACCCCGCGGGCAGCGGATCGTTGATCATCAGCCGGGCGCCGGTTTTTTCATGCGGCTTCACCCGCAGGACCGCCACGAAGCGTGCGCCAGCCTGCACGGACCCAGCGTCCAGAGGCTGGCCTTCCAGCGTGAAGTAGCTGCGTTCGATGGTGTAGCCGAAACCGCCCGCAGCGGGCGGGACCTCTGGCACGCCGAGGGTGGTGAGGGTGATGTCCGCGGTGCGGCCATTGGCGGCGGTCAGGGCGAGCTCCGACATGTCCTGCGCGTCTGCGGCCTGGACAAAGGGACCCTCGACGGGCTGGCCGTTGACCAGGAGGCCAGATGCCTCAGGGTTCTGCGCCAGCGCGCGGGCTGCCATCAGCGTCCAGGCGGCCTCTTGCGTGGAGCGGGCGCCGCTGGCGTTCGCAAGACGCGCCGACAGTCTGTCACGGTCCACGGCCTCTGATCCGGCCTCTGCCGCCAGCGCCAGGACGCCGGCAGTGTCGCGGAGACGGGTGCCGAAGTCGGCGCGCCAGAGGCGGGCCTCGTTCTGCGTATCATTGCCGATCATCTGCGCGGCGCGGGCGAACATCCGGTCGGCGCGGCGCTGGTCGCCATAGGCCGCAAGCGCGGCGCCCAGCTGGGCGGCGGCAAGGGGCGTGGCAAAGGCCTCTCCCTTTACATCCGCGTAGTAGCGCAGGTCGCCCATCTGGGCCGCACCTTCGCGGGCCAGCACGAGGAGGGCATAGGCGATCTCCTCGCCGCCGGTGTCGAAATCGGCGGCGTAGTTGATGCGGTTGCGCAGGTTGTCCATCGCCTGGGCAAAGGCTTGCTGCGGTACCTCATACCCTTGGGCGCGGGCGCGGCTGAGGAAGTCGCTGGCATAGGCGTCCAGCCAGAACTCGCCGCTGTCGGCGCGCCACATGCCGAAGGCGCCCGATGGGGCCTGGCGGGTCAGCACCTGGCGGATTGCCGCGTTGATGCGGGCGTCCACCGCCGGGCCGCTGCCCAGCCCTGCGGCTTGGGCGACAGAGCTGAGGTAGAGGAGCGGCAGCGCCTTGGAGGTCACCTGCTCAGTGCAGCCGTAGGGGTACTGGTCCAGTTCTGCCAGCAGGCCCGGCACGTCGAATTTCGCCAGCGGGCCAGAGGAGATGGTGGCGCGGGCGGTGCCGGGGCGCAGGCCCGCAAAGACGTCCTGGCTGAACAGGAAGGTGTCGCCGCCCGCGAGGGTGAAGCGGCGGGTTTCAGAGGTCACCGGGTCATTGGCACGGGCCGGCAGGCGCAGGTCCTGCCGCAGCGCCTGCCCGTCCGGGGTGGTGAGGGTGAGGGTCAACTCGTGGTCGCCCACGGTTTCTGCTGTCACTGGCAATTCCAGCACTGTCTTGGCCTGCTCCGTCAGGGTGAGAGCGGCAGGCAGGCTTCCGAGCGTCAGGCCGCCTGCGGTGGTTGCGGTCAGCGCCATCTCACCTGCCGGGCCATCGGCATGGACGATCTCGATCCTTGCGCGGCTTTGATCCCCCGGCGCCAGGAAGCGCGGCAGGGCGGCGGTGACCACCACCGGGTCGCGCACCAGCATGTCGGCCTCGGCCTGGCCCACGGCCTTGCCTGACCAGGCGACCGCCATCAGCCGCACGGTGCCGTTGAAGGCGGGGAGCGTCATCGGGAATTCGGCCTCTCCGTTTGCGTCCACTTTCAGGGGACCGGAGAACAGCGCCGCGAGGTCCTGGGTGGGGGGCGGCGATTGCATCTTCATGCCGCTGTCCGCATCGCCGCCGGAGCGGATGCGGCCCATCGCGCCGTTGCCGGGATCAATCAGGCGGCCGTAGACGTCGCGCAGTTCCACGCCTAAGCGGCGCTGGCCGTAGTAATGGGCGCTGGGATCGGGGCTGGTGAAGCCGGTGAGGTTGAGGATGCCGAGGTCCACTGCAGCCACGGTGAGCCAGACCTCCTCGCCCTCTGCCGCGCCATCGACACGGAGTTTCGCCACCTGGGTGCCGCGCGGGCGGGCCACTTCGGGGACGTCAATCGCGACCTGCAGCTGCTGGCCGGGCTGGGTGACGCTGGCGTGGGCGAGGCCCAGGGCGCGCAACGGCGTGCGGCCGCGGTCGCCTTCAACGGGCTGGATCACGGTGGCGGTCACATAGGCGCCGCTGCCCCAGTCCTGTGTCACCTCCAGCGGGATCACGGTTTCGCCAGCGGGGACCTCTACCGCCATCCGGTGGATCAGATGGTTGGAGGCTACAGAGACCAGCGCGGTGCCCGCGGCCTGCGGCACGATGCGCAGGCGGGCAGTGTCGCCGGGGGCGTAGTTTTCGCGGTCCAGTGACAGCTCCAGCCGGGCGGGTGTTTCGGTGCTGCCTTCGGGGGCGTACCAGCCGGCGTAGAAATCATAGGCGGCTGAGGCATATTCGCCGTCGAGGCGTTCAACCACCAGCTCGTAACGGCCCCAGTCGACAGGCTGTGAGAGCGGCAGGGGGTCGCTGCCCAGCTGCGCCTCGCCCGTCGCGATGCGGGTGCGGCGGGTAATGGGCTCCCAGTTCCAGTTGCCGTAGAGCTGATACCACTGATAGCGCGTCTCGACCCGGTTCAGGGTCCATTTCACACGCATCGGCATGGGAGTGAGGTCCGGGGCCAGGGCGATGAGTTCGAAACCTGCCTCAGAGCCTTCGGCTGCGACCTCGTCAAACTGCGGTTTGATGCCGAGGACAGGGCCAGCGGGGCGGACGGGCAGCTCCAGCGTGCGCTCCACCGGGCGGGCGGAACCGTCAGCGACGCGGGTGGTCAGGGTGGCCAGCAGCGGCTTGCCTTCCGCCGGGGTGGCGGCGGGGAGGTTTGCCGTGAAAGCTGCGGCGCCGTCAGGGCCGGTTTCCTGGCCGCCGAAATATTCGGTCTGGGCGGAGGAGGCCTCGTCATAGCGGCCAAAGCGGAAGCCCGGCCATTGGTCCAGCGTGCTGGCGGCGGTGAGGCGGATATCGCCCTCCACCTTCAGCCCGGCACCCGGCGCGCCGAACAGGTAGTCGGCTTGCAGCGCGATCTGAGCGGCACCGCCGGGCTGCAGGCTATGGGCATTGGCGACCTGCTGCGTGAAGTCGATGCGTTCCGGCAGGAAGTCCTCGACCAGGATCTGGCGGCTGGCGAGCGCGGGGGCCTCGAGGTCGCTCTTGATCTCGATCCGCCAGGTGCCGCGCGGGGCGGCGGGACCGGTGGCCAGCGCAAAGACATGGCCGCCCTGATGGCCGCTGGCAGAGGTCTGGCGGGTGTATTCCACGCCGTCGGGGCGCAGCAGGATCGCGGTGAGCGGCAGGCCGTCGATCGCCTGTGCCTTGCTGTCGCGGGCCAGCGCGGTCACATGCACGGTTTCGCCGGCGCGGAAGGCGCTGCGGGTGGTCGCCAGGAACACATCCACCGGTCCCGGCGCGGGGCGGCCGGCCACGCCGCGGTCGGACAGGTCAAAGGCCGCATCGTTCAGGGGCAGGAAGGTGAAATCGCCCTCCCCTGCCCGCGCGGTGATCAGCGCGGGCGCGGCGCCGCCGGCGCCGCGGGTGAGGCCGGGGGCGAAATGCACATAGCCGCTGGCGTCGCTGGTCCGGGTTGCCAGCACCTCGTTGGCGGAGGAGATCAGGCTGACCTCGGCGCCGGCTTGCGGCTTGGCATCCGCCAGGCCCTGCACCTGCACATGCAGGCCGTCGCTGCCGGACATGGTGGACAGACCCAGGGAGGTCAGCACGAACCACTGGGTGGCGCCGGCGTCCTCGTAAGGATCAGCGCCCGGCAGCCGCGCGGTGAGGGCATAAAGGCCCGGTTTCGCGCCCGTTAGAGCCTCATCCAGCGGCAGGCGGCTGGTCATCGCTTGATTGAGCGCGGTGTCCACTTCGGCGCTGCCGGTCCAGATTTCCTCGGCAATGTCCGCGGCGAAATGCTTGTCCTCCCACTGTGAGAGCGGCTTGGCAAAGTAGCCCTCCTGCAGGGTGCGCAGCACGTTGCGGCTGCTGACCCGGCGCAGGCGCAGGTCGAGTTCCGTGAGGTTCACGGTTTCCACTGGCAGCGCCGCCAAGCCGCCGGCCGGCAGCACATAGGCACGGCCCGGGAAGCGCACCTCAGGGGCGCGGTCGCGCACGTAGTGGGTCAGCTCCACGTCCTTATAAAGCTGCTCGCCGCCGGCCGCGGGCAGGCCGCGGCGCAGGGTGATGCGGTAGCGCTTGCCGTGCTCTGCCCCGTCGAGGCACAGCTGGCGGCCCTGGGCGGTGACGGCCAGGCTGCCCTCCGGCAGGCGGACGTAGTTTTCGTAATCGGTGCCGGCCTGCTCCAGATCCTCGGAGAACTCGGCGCAGATGCGCGGTGCGGCGCTGTCGCTTTCGACGGTGCTGGTGAGCACCCGGAAGCCGTGTTTGGCAATCGCATCCTCCAGCTGCGCGGCGCGGGCGGCATCGGGCGCGATGTCTTGTGCCAGCCGCAACAGCGGCAGCATGGCGCGGCCCTGGCTGCGCACCTGCTGCGCGTCAGCGGCGGCTGCCAGCGCCTCTGCCTGGGCTGCGGGCGCGGCGGCCCGCAGATAGCCGTTCAGCGCCGCGGCATACGCCTGCGCGAAGTAACGGCGCTGCTGGCTGCGGCTGCGGCTGTCTTTGGCGGCGCGCAGCAAATGTGCGGAAAATTGCGTCCAATCCGCGGCCTCATCGCCCAGCACCACCGCCTGCGCCATCCAGCGCAGGGCCGCAAGGGGATCGCCCTCGCGCAGCTGAGTGCGGGCGGCGGCGCGGGCCTCAGCCGGGTCATTGGCGGTGAGCGGGTAATCCAGCCCCAGGGTGCGGGCGAAGGCGGCCGCGCGCTGCAGGTCCTGCTGTGGCAGGAAATCAAGCCGCGCCGCGCGTGATGCCGCTGCCGCAGCCAGCGCGGGTGCGGCGGGCTGTTTCACCGCCGACATGGCGCCGGCGTAGGGGCTGGATTGCGCCAGCACCGATTTGGGGAAGCAGGCGTTTGCCCGCTGATTGAAAACAAAGCCTGCGCAGTCCGCCTGGGCGGAGCAGGCACGGGCGCAGGATTCAAGGTCCGTGTCAAACAGCGGCTGCAAGTCGGCGCCGTAGAAATCCGTGTCCGCGTAAGAGCGGTAGCGGTAGTCAGGAACCTCCGGACCGGCCCAGACAGCCGGTGAAAACGTAATAAAAGCAATAAAATACAATAAGGCAGAAGCAAACAGACGCGGCATGGCACCCTCCAATACTGGCGACAGGCTGGCACGGGCTTAACGTCATAGCAAGATTCCACCGCGTAACACGTGAAGGGCAGCCATGCTGCCGCCCGTGCGGAAATGGCCGCGCGTTGTTTGTGTTGATGCATTGCCGGAGTTCGCAGGGATGAGCCTTGCCGACAAATTAGCGGAAGAGAGGCGGGCCCGGCTGGCCGCCGAACGCCTGCTTGAGCTCAAGCAGGCGGAGCTGTCTGCCGCCAACCGCAAACTGGGCCGCCATGCGCTGGCGCTGACCAAGCAGATCGGCCAGACCCAGGCCGAAGTGGCCACCGTCCGCGTCGAAAACGCCAAGGTGAAATCCGACCTTCACACCGCCAACGAAAAAATCGAAACCGCGGAGCGGCGGCTGTGGCATTCGATCCAGGCGTTTCAGGACGGCTTTGCCTTTTTCGACACCGACAGCAACCTGATCGGCGCCAACACCGCCTATCTCAACATCTTCGACGGCCTGGAGGAGGTTGCGCCCGGCATTTCCTACATGCGCATTCTGCAGCTGCTGACCGACGAGGGGCTGATCAACACCGGCGACATGGCTGCGGATTCCTGGCGGGCGATGATGAACGAGCGCTGGCTCTCGCCCGCGCCCGAACCGGTGGTGATCCAGCTGTGGGACGAGCGCTACCTGCGGCTGATCGACCAGCGCGGCCATGACGGCGATATGGTGACGCTGGCGCTCGATATCACATCGACCGTGCGCTATGAGGAGGAGCTGCGCGCCGCCCGCGCCCGTGCGGAAGCCGCCAACCGCGCCAAATCCGCCTTTCTCGCCAATATGAGCCATGAGATCCGCACTCCGATGAACGGGGTGGTGGGCATGGCGGAACTGCTGTGCGACACCGTGCTGGACGAAGAGCAGCGGCTGTATGCCAGCACCATCAAGAATTCCGGCGAGGCGCTGCTGGTCATCATCAACGACGTGCTCGACTACTCCAAGATCGAGGCCGACAAGCTGGAGCTGCATCCGGAGCCCTTTGACCTGGAGCGCAGCCTGCATGAGGTGGTGATGCTGCTGCAGCCCACTGCCCGGGACAAGGGGCTGGCCCTGCTGGTCGATTACGACCTGTTCCTGCCGACCCGGTTCACCGGCGACCCGGGCCGCATCCGGCAGGTGCTGACCAACCTGGCAGGCAACGCGGTGAAGTTCACCAAGGAGGGGCACGTGACCCTGCGGGTGACCGGCATCACCTCGCCTGACGACAAGCAATGCGCGGTGCATGTCAACATCGAGGACACCGGCATCGGCATCCCGGAGGAGAAGATCGGCCACATCTTCGGCGAGTTCAACCAGGTCGAGGACGAGCGCAACCGCCAGTTCGAGGGCACCGGCCTGGGGCTGGCGATCTCCAAACGGCTGATTGAGATGATGGGCGGCGAGATCTGGGTCGACAGCGAGGAGGGCAAGGGCTCCTGCTTTGGCTTCCGCCTGCCGCTGCCGGTCGAGGCCGGCCCGGAGGCGGCGGTTCCGGCGCTGCCCAGCACCCTGCGCCATGTGCTGCTGGTGGACGACCTGCCGCTGAACCGCGAGATCCTGCAAAAGCATCTGCTGATGCTGGGGATCCAGGTCACCGCCGCCGGCACTGCCGCTGCCGCGCTGGGGGCAATGCAGGAAAGCATCGACCTGGTCATCAGCGGCCACAACCTGCCGGTGCTGGATGGCGTGCAACTGGCCAGGGATCTTAAGTCCGGGCGCTGGAGCGACGTGCCGGTGCTGCTGCTGAACTCCAGCCCGCAGGCTGCCAACGATCCGGAAATCCGCAGGCTGGTGAACGGTGTGCTGCAGAACCCGGTGCCGCGCGATGAGCTGTTCAGTCAGCTCTCCAAACTGGCCGGCGCCGGCAAGCCCGCCGCTGCCCCGACGGCCCCCGGCCCGGACACGGCGCCTGCCGCCGCAGCCATCCCCCTGACCGCGCCGCCGGAACAGCCCGCGCCGCCGGCGGCCCCCGAAGCCCGGCGGATGCGGGTGCTGGCGGCAGAGGACAACAAGACCAACCAGCTGGTGTTCCGCAAGATGGTCAAGGAGCTGGACATCGAGCTGAAGTTCGCCAGCAACGGCCTGGAGGCGGTCGACGCCTACCGGAGCTTTGCGCCGGATCTGATTTTCATGGACATCTCGATGCCCAAGATGGACGGCAAGGTAGCCACCGCGGAGATCCGCAAGATCGAGGCCGGAACCGGCCGTCACGTGCCGGTGGTGGCGCTGACCGCGCACGCTATGGCGGGCGATTCCGAGGGCATACTGGCAGCCGGTCTGGATCATTACCTGACCAAGCCGCTGCGCAAGGCCCTGATCCACGAAAAGATCCGCGATTCTGCCCCTCCCGGCACCAGGCCGCTGGACCCCGGCAGCCCCCCTGCGGCCCAGGCAGCCGGAGGGTAACGCGCGGCTGGAATGCGGGTGGCCCGGGCTGCGCTCAGCAGAGAAAACACGCCACCGCGGAAGCGGCGCCTGTATCCTGCCCTGGCCTTGCCGTGCGGACCAGCCGGTCAGCCGCAAGCCGCTCTGTCCTGGCTTTTTTCTGCGCCCGGGAGAAGTTCCGCAGCCAGGCTCTCCCGCGCCCGCGGACGCACCGGCTGCGCCGGAACGCCCTTTGTGCGGCCTTGGGCCCGGCAGCGCGCGGCACGCGCGCTGCCGGGCCCAACCTGGACGGTGCAGTCTTTGACTGTGCCGGAGCGGGCGGGAGCCGCCCCCCTTCAGGTCAAGCTTTGCGCAGGAAGACCGGCTTGTCCGGCTCTGACATTTGCGGCTGGTAGGCATAGCCGCCGGCATCGAAGTCCTTCAAGGCATTCGCCTCTGCCAGCCGGTGCTGGATGATGAACCGTGTCATCGCGCCGCGGGCGCGTTTGGCGTAGAAGCTCACCACCTTGGGAGTGCCGTTTTTGTCTTCCATGAAGACCGGCGTCACCACCCGCAGCTTCAGCGCCGCCAGATCCACCGCGCCGAAGTATTCCTGGCTGGCGCAGTTGACCAGCACCTCTGCCCCCACGGCTTCGGCCTGCGCATTCAGGGCCTCGGAAATCCGGCTGCCCCAGAACTCATAGAGGTTTTTGCCGCGCGGATTTTTCAGGCGCGATCCCATTTCCAGCCGGTAGGGCTGCATCGCATCCAAGGGCCGCAGCACGCCGTAAAGGCCGGACAGGATGCGGAAATGCTCCTGCGCCCAGGCCATTTCCTCCGCGTCCAGAGAGGACGCTTCCAACCCCTGGTAGGTGTCGCCGGCAAAGGCCAGCGCCGCCGGACGGGTGGCCTCGGTTTTCGGATCGGCGGCGAAGTCCTGGAAACGGTCGTAGTTCAGCTTGGCCAGATCTTCGCTGATGTGCATCAGCTTCATCAGATCCGCCACCGACTGTTCGCGGGCCACCCCGGCCAGGTCCACCGCGTCGTCGTGCAGCGCGGGCCAGGTCATGTCCTGATCCCGTTCCGCCCAGTCCAGCTTCTTGGCCGGAGAGGTCACTACCAGCATATCTGCCCCCAAATTTTCCTAGCCCGGATTCTTGGCGCGACCCTAGCCCGCGCCGCGCAGGACGTCCAGAAACGCCGCAGCGAAACGTTCGGCGCGGCGCTCCCCTAACAGCCTTGTGATGCCGGCCTCGTCATCGCTGCGCATCTGCGCCACCTTGGCGAGCAGCGATGCCGAGCAGGTGAGCGGTTTCAGCGTGCCGCATTCGCCGCGCGCCAGCTGCGCCTGCACTTCCAGCAGCCCGTCATAGACGGATCCGGAGTTGCGCCCTGCCAGCTTGCGCCGCGCCGGGTGCAGCTGCTCCGTGGCGCCGGTAATCACGCTCAGGAAGTCATCGCCGTAGCGTTCAAGCTTCTTGGCGCCGACACCGCTGACGCGCGCCATCTGGTCCAGCGTTTCCGGGCGCATCTCTGTCATCTCAATCAGGGTGCGGTCCGGAAAAATCACATAGGCCGGCACTTTCTGCGCCTCGGCCAGCGCCCGGCGCTTGGCCTTGAGCGCGGACAGCAGCGGCGCGTCCTCCTCGGAGACCAGCGCCTTGACTGCCGGGCGGCGGTCCGCGGATTTGATGGTGTCGCGGCGCAGCTCGATGGATTGTTCGCCGCGCAGGATCGGCAGCGCTGCCTCGGTAAAGCGCAGAGCGCCGTGGCGGTCCGGGTCGGGGCGCAAGAGGTCGTGGCCCATCATCTGCCGGAACACCGCCTGCCACTGGCGCTTGCCGAACTCCTTGCCGCAGCCGTAGACCGACAGTTCGTCATGTCGCTTGGCGCGGATCCGCTCGTTATCGGCGCCCAAAAGGATGTCGATCAGATGGCCGGAGCCGAACCATTCCTCTGTCCGCAGCACCGCTGACAGCGCCTTTCGCACCACGGTGGTGCCGTCGAACACATCAGCCGGGCTGTCGCAAAGGTCGCAATTACCGCAAGGCTCTGCTTCCTCGCCAAAATACCCCAGCAGTTTCTGGCGGCGGCAGTGCAGTGCCTCGGCCAGGCCCAAGAGCGCGTTCAGGCGGGCGTGGTCGGCGGCGCGGCGTTCGGGCGGGGCGAGGCCCTCGTCGATCTGGCTGCGGCGCAGGCGGATGTCATCGGGGCCGAAAAGCGTCAGGGTTTCGGCTGGCGCGCCATCGCGCCCCGCCCGGCCGATTTCCTGGTAATAAGCCTCGATGGACTTCGGCAGGTCGGCGTGGGCGACCCAGCGGATGTCGGGTTTGTCGATGCCCATGCCAAAGGCGACGGTGGCGACCACGATCAGACCGTCCTCGCGGGCAAAGCGGGTCTCGACGATGCGGCGGTCCTCGGCCTCCATCCCGCCATGGTAGAAACAGGCGCTGTGGCCCGCTTCGCGCAGGGCGGCCGACAGCGCCTCTGTCTTGGCGCGGGTGCCGCAGTAGACGATGCCGGACTGGCCCTTGCGGGCGGCGGCGAATTCCAGGATCTGGCGGCGCGGGCTGTCCTTGGCGCCGAAGGCCAGGTGGATGTTGGGCCGGTCGAAGCCGCGCAGGAAGCTGCGGGGGGGCTCGCCGTCGAACAGTTTCTGGACGATCTCTTCCCGGGTTTCCTGGTCGGCTGTCGCGGTGAAGGCGGCCAGCGGCACGTCCAGGGCGCGGCGCAGCTCGCCGATGCGCAGGTAGTCAGGGCGGAAGTCATGGCCCCATTGGCTGACGCAATGCGCCTCGTCCACCGCGATCAGGCTGACGCCGATGCGGCGCAGCATCCCCATGGCGGCGCCGGAGGCGAGGCGTTCGGGGGCCATGTACAGAAGCTTCAGCCGCCCGGCCTCAATCGCCTCCCAAACGGCCTCGGTCTCTTCGTCGGTGTTGCCGGAGGTGAGCGCGCCTGCGGTGACGCCGGCCTCCTGCAGGGCGCGGACCTGGTCGCGCATCAGGGCGATGAGGGGGGAGATCACCACGGTGATGCCGTCGCGCAGCAGCGCGGGCAACTGGTAGCACAGCGACTTGCCGCCGCCGGTGGGCATGATCGCCAGCACGTTCTCCCCGGCGGTCACGGCGTCGACGATTTCTTCCTGGCCGGGGCGGAAGGCGTCAAAGCCGAAGATCTCGCGCAGGATCGGGGACGCGCCTGTCAGGGCTGCCGGGGCTGTCATGGGGGCGAAGGGCCTCAAAATGGTGGTCTGCTCTTACTTGGCAGGCACAATCCCACAGGAGGCATGGGGCGGCAAGGGGCGATGAGGCTGCGTTCCTGCCACAAGGGCAGCGCCTGACCCTGGGTGGGCGTGAAGCGCCCTCCCGTGTGGAGGGTCGGGCGCTGCCCGGCCTATCGGCCGGGCGGAAGATCCATCAGTAGAACGCCGCCATGTTGTTCACCAGGATGATGCGCAGCGCATAGACCGCGACCAGCACCACCAGCGGCGCCAGGTCGATCCCGCCCATGTTCGGGATCACGCGGCGCACCGGAGCGTAAAGCGGTTCCAGGATCCGGTTCAGCCCGTACCAGATCTGGGCCACCAGCTGCTGGTGCAGGTTCAGCACCTGGAAGTTGATCAGCCAGCTCATGATCACATGGGCAATGATGAAGAACCAGACAATGTCCAGAATCAGCATCAGGATTTGGAACAGCGAGACCATCTGTTATCTTTCCTCTTTCGAACAGCCACACAGGTAAGCAGCCGGCAGGAAATACGCAAGGCTTCCGCGAGGTTGCGGTTGACGCGCTGTAAACGGGTGGCATCACGGGCACATGCGAAACAGGAGCGCCGTGCGATGTACCCGATTTTCCGCCTGATCAAGGATACCGTTCTGGCCAGCCGGATGGAGCGGCTGCCGATCACCGGCCTGCATGTCTCCAGCCACATCTGCTGGCCCTGGGATCTGGATATGTGGATGGAGCTGAACAACGGCCGCACCATGACCCTTTACGATTTGGGCCGCACCATGCTGGCACAGCGGGCCGGGCTGATCGGCGCATTGAAGAGGAACCGCTGGGGTCTGACAGTGGCGGGGTCCTCGGTGCGTTACCGCCGCCGTATCCGGGGGTTCGAGCGCTTTGAAATGCGCAGCCGCGCGGCTGGCTGGGATGAGAAATTCATCTATGTCGAGCAATCCATGTGGAAGAAAAACGGCGACTGCGCCAGCCATGTGATGCTGCGCACCGCGGTGACGGACAAGAACGGCATCGTGCCGCCCGCCAAGGTGCTGGAGGCGCTGGGACAGGGTGCGGAAGCCTCGCCCGAGCTGCCGGATTGGATCAAGGACTGGTGCCAGGCGGATGCGGGCCGCCCCTGGCCGCCGATGCAGGACGGGCTTGCCTAGGCCCCTGCCCGCCTGCCATACCTGAAGGCAACAATAATAAGAGGCCGGGTATGCAGCAGGTGTCCACGCGCAAGCGGATCTGGGGATGGTGGTTTTTCGATTGGGCCAGCCAGCCGTATCAGACCCTGCTGGTCACCTTTGTCTTCAGCCCGTTCTTTGCCGCCGTCGCCGCCGAGCATTTCATGGGCCTGGGGATGGAGGGCGAAGCCGCCAAGGCGCAGGCGCAGACCGTCTGGTCGATGTGCCTGACCGTGACCGGGCTGATCATTGGCTTCGGGGCGCCGTTTCTGGGCGCGCTGGCGGATATCACCGGGCGGCGCCTGCCCTGGATCATGGTGTTTTCGCTGATGTATCTGATCGGCGCCTGGGGCCTGTGGTACATGGACCCGGCGGGCAGCAACCTGTGGTGGATGCTGGTCAGCTTCGGCTTTGGCTTTATCGGTGCCGAATTTGCCCTGATCTTTGTCAACGCGCAGCTGCCGACGCTGGCCAGCCGCGAGGATGTGGGCGCCATTTCCGGCTCGGGCTTTGCTTTTGGCTATCTGGGCGGGGTGGTTGCGCTGTTCATCATGCTGCTGTTGTTTGTCGAGCAAAGCAGCGGCAAAACCCTGATCGGCCTTACCCCGGCCCTGGGCCTGAACGCGGAGGCCAAGGAAGGCACCCGCGCCGTAGGCCCCTTTACCGCGATCTGGTTTGCCATCTTCATGATCCCCTATTTCCTGTGGGTGAAGGACCAAGGCGCGACCGGCCGCAAGGCGACGTTGGGCAAGGCCTGGCAGATGGTGGTCAAGCTGGTCGCCGGCCTGCGCCGCCGGTTGAGCCTGGCGAGCTACCTGGGGTCCTCAATGCTGTACCGCGATGCGCTGAACGGGCTTTACGGCTTTGGCGGCGTCTACGCCAAGCTGGTGCTGGGCTGGGAGATCACCCAGATCGGTATCTTCGGCATTGTCGCAGCCTTTGCCGCCACCCTGTTCAGCTGGCTGGGCGGCAAGGCGGACCGGCGGTTCGGCCCCAAGCCGGTGATCATCGCCGCGATCCTGGTGCTGTCATTCGTCTGCCTGATCATCGTCAGCATGTCACGCACCCAGGTCTTCGGCTTCGCACTGGCCGAAGGCTCAACGCTGCCGGATATGGTGTTCTTTGGCTGCGGCGTGCTGATCGGCGGCTTCGGCGGCATCCTGCAGGCGGCCAGCCGCAGCCTGATGGTGCGCCACACCAGCCCCAGGGACGCGACCGAAAGCTTTGGCCTTTACGGCCTGTCGGGCCGCGCCACCGCGTTTCTGGCGCCGGCGCTGATCGGCCTGGCGACCACGCTGACCGGCAGCGCCCGGCTGGGGATCACGCCCGTCATCGGGCTGTTTCTGATCGGATTGATACTGTTATTCTGGGTTCAAGGAGAAGGAGATCAGGGTTGAGACTGTTATTTGCCACATGTTTAGCGGTTGCTGGTTTACTAAGTCCGGCAAGCGCACAGACCCCCGCCAAGGCCCTGTTCGGGGCCAAACCGGTCGCCTCCCCGCATCGTCCGGCCCCCTTCGGCTCATACGCCAAGGGCTGTGTTGCCGGCGCCGAGCAGCTGCCGGAAACCGGCCCCACCTGGCAGGCGATGCGGCTGAGCCGCAACCGCAACTGGGGGCACCCGGCGGCGATTGACTTCGTCAAGGACCTGAGCCGCGTGGCGGCGAAACAGCGCGGCTGGAAGGGGCTGTATATCGGCGACATCAGCCAGCCGCGCGGGGGGCCGATGCTGTCGGGCCACCGCAGCCATCAGATCGGCCTGGACATCGACATCTGGATGCGCCCGCCGGACCGGCTGAACCTCAGCCGCAGCGCGCGCGAGAACATCTCCTCGATCTCCATGCGCCGGGCCAAGGGCGCCTATGTGAACTCCAGCTGGACCCGGGCGCATCACGAGATCCTCAAGGCCGCTGCCAAGGACAGGCGGGTGGCGCGGATTTTCGTGTTCCCCGGCGCCAAGGTGCAGATGTGCAACGACGAGAAGGGCGACCGCCGCTGGCTGCGCAAGATCCGGCCCTGGTGGGGGCACCACTACCACTTCCACGTGCGGCTGGCCTGTCCCCGCGGCGCCCGCGGCTGTGTGGACCAGGCGGCCCCGCCCAAGGGCGACGGCTGCGCCGATGCGCAGCAGTGGGTGAACAACATCCTGAACCCGCCGCCGCCGAAACCGGTTGACCCCAACGCGCCAAAGCCTAAACCTCGGCGGGACTACACCCTATCGGACCTGCCCCAGCAATGCGCCGCCGTTCTGCACTCAAACTGACCCTGGCCCTGGCCGCCGCTGCCGGTCTGACGGCGGCGGCCTTTGCCGTCAGCCGGCCCGCCGCTGCCGTGGCGCCCAAGGCGCAGTATCTGGGCAGCTACACCTGGAAGCTGAAGCAGCCGTGGTTCGGCGGTTTTTCCGCGCTCAAGCTCAGCGAGGGCGGCACGGTGATGACGGTGCTGAGCGACCGCGCCACCCTGGTGACGACCCGCATCCAGCGCAGCCACGGCGCCATTTCCGGGGTGACCGCGCAGCGCGCCCACGGGCTGCGGGCCTCCACCGGCAAGGTGCTGCGCGGTTTTGCTGGAGACAGCGAAGGCCTGGCGGTGTCGCCGGACGGCAGCCGCTACATCTCCTTTGAGGGGCCCGCGCGGGTGGTCCGCTACCGCCGCCCCGAGGGCCGCGCCAAGGTGCTGCCGCGCCCCAAGGCCTTCCGCAAGCTGCCGCCCAACAAGTCGCTGGAAACCCTGGCCATCGATTCCCGCGGCCATCTCTACACGCTGCCGGAACAGGCCTATGACCAGAACGGGCAGATCCCGGTCTGGCGCTGGAACGGGCGGCGCTGGTCGCGCCCCTTCAGCCTGCCGCCCTCGGGCAGCTTCCTGCCGGTGGATGCCGATTTCGGGCCTGACGGGCGCTTTTACCTGCTGGAGCGGGACCTGACCTTTCTGGGCTTCCGCAGCCGCCTGCGCCGCTGGGACATGACAGCCGCCGGCCCGGTGAACGAGACAGTCCTGCTGCAGACCGGCCCCGGCACCCACGACAATCTTGAGGGGCTGTCGGTCTGGACCGATGACACCGGGCGGCTGCGCGCCACCATGGTATCCGACGACAACTTCCTGCCGCTGCAGCGGACGGAACTGGTGGAATACGCCCTGCCCCGCTGATCAGCGCCCCGCGCCGCGCCAGCGGCGCCCGGCCCAACCGGGAGGGGGGCATTCCCCGAATGCACCGCGCACGGGCGGAAGCCCCCCTTGCAGCCGGAAGGCTTGCACCACAGGCTTGCACCAAGGGCCGGAGCATTTTAAAGGGGCCGGTCTTTTGCTGCCGCGCACCGCGTCCCGCGCGCCCCGAAACAAACGGATCCGATCCATGACCCGCTCGCATATCCCCGGCATTCTTGCCATGGCCGCCGTGGTGGTGGCCTCCAACATCCTGGTGCAATTCCTGTTCGGCCAGTGGCTGACATGGGGCGCCTTCACCTACCCGATCGCCTTTCTTGTCACCGACGTGATGAACCGCGTCTACGGCGCCGCCGCCGCGCGCAAAGTGGTGGCTGCCGGCTTTGTTGCCGGGGTGATCTGCTCGCTCATCGGCACCCGGATCATGCTGCAGGGCGATGGCTTCACCTACCCGGCAGTCACGCTGCGCATCGCGCTTGGCTCCGGCCTTGCCTTCCTCACCGCGCAGATGCTGGATGTGGCCGTGTTCTCTGCCCTGCGCGAAGGAAAGTGGTGGCGGGCGCCGCTGGCTTCCACCCTGATCGGCTCCTCCGTGGACACCGCGATTTTCTTTACCGTGGCGTTTTCGGCCGCGCTCAGCTGGCTGGAACCGGTCAATGACGTGTCCTGGGCTGGCGAGGTCCTGCCGCTGCTGGGCACCGGCCCTGAAACTCCCTTGTGGGTCTCGCTGGCTGTGGCCGATTGGCTGGTGAAATTGTCGCTGGCGCTGCTGGCGCTTGTGCCCTTCCGCATCATCGTGCGTAAGCTTACCGCAAAGACCACATGATTTTGTTTTGACATTAACCGAATCTGTGGCAGGCTGAGATCACACGAAACATCAGAAAGGAGGTGCCCATTGTCTAGAGAAGCTATGGAGAGCAGTGCCGGAACAGTTCAGAAGGTGTGCGGCCGAGGCAGCCCTTGGTACGTATAGACCCCTGAATTGGTGCCGACCTAACCGGTGCACCTCCTATCATCTCGAAGGGCTGTTCCCGCGTGTGGGAACAGCCCTTTCGATTTTCGGGCCGCCGTTTCATAAAGAGCCATGATCCGCATCAACGATGAAATCTCCCTGCAGGATTGGGAAATGACCGAGAGCTTTGTGCGCGCCTCGGGCCCGGGCGGGCAGAATGTGAACAAGGTGGCGACCGCCGTTGAACTTCGGTTCGAGGCCGCGCGCTCACCGGCGCTGGCGCCCGCGGTCAAATCCCGGCTGAAGCGGCTGGCAGGCCGCCGCTGGACCAAGGACGGCGCCATCATCCTGCAATGCGACGAGACCCGCTCGCAGCAAAGGAACCGCGAGATCGTGCGGGAGCGGCTGGCAGAGCTTGTGCGCAAGGCGCTGGTGGCGCCGAAGCGGCGGATTGCCACCAAACCCACCCGCGGCTCCATCAAGCGGCGGCTGGACGCCAAGAAGCAGCGCGGGGCGCTGAAAGAGACGCGCGGTAAGATCGACCCGGATTGACATGGGATTGCGTCCGCCGCCCGCTCCCCGCATTCTGTCGCGAAACAGTTTGGGAGGGAAATCATGCGGCTGGCAGGAAAAACCGCCATCGTGACCGGCGGCGCCTCGGGTTTTGGCGCAGGCATTGTGCGCAAGTTTCTGAGCGAAGGCGCCCGGGTAATGATTGCCGACATCAACGGTGCCGCGGCAGAGGGCATGGCGGCGGAACTGGGCGGCAATGCGATTGCGCAGGCCGTGGATGTCTCGGACGGAGCTTCGGTCGCTGAGATGGCAGAGGCGGCGCTGGCGGCCTTTGGCCGGGTGGACATTCTGGTCAACAATGCCGGCGTCACCCATCTGCCCGCCCCGCTGGAGGAGATCAGCGAGGACGACTTTGACCGGGTCATGGGTGTGAACATGAAGTCCGTCTACCTGACCGCCCGTGCGCTGGTGCCGCATATGAAGGCGAACAAGGCGGGGGCGATCCTGAATGTGGCCTCCACCGCCGGCGTGTCGCCGCGCCCCAACCTCAACTGGTACAACGCCTCCAAGGGCTGGATGATCACCGCCACCAAGACGATGGCAGTGGAACTGGCGCCGCATGGGGTGCGGGTGAACGCGATCAACCCGGTGGCGGGGGAAACGCCGCTGCTCAAATCCTTCATGGGCGAGGACACCCCGGAAGTGCGCGCCAAGTTCCTGTCGACCATCCCGATCGGCCGGTTTTCAACGCCTGAGGACATGGGCAACGCCGCCTGCTTCCTGTGCTCGGACGAGGCCAGCATGGTGACCGGTGTCGCGATGGAGGTGGACGGCGGGCGCTGCATCTAGCCTCCGTATTCTTCTTTGCGGCACATACTCCCGCAGGAGGCAGCGCGCGCCAGCGCGCTTCATTCAGAAAAAGGACCGCCTGCCATGCTCCCCGGCCCCAGGAACCTGATAACGGACGTCCCCGGCATTCTTGTCGGCAACGCTCAGGATGCCGCGCTGAAATCCGGCACCACGGTGCTGACCGCGGATGCCCCCTTTACCGCCTCGGTCCATGTGATGGGCGGCGCGCCGGGCACGCGGGAGACGGACCTCCTGGCCCCCGATAAATCGGTCGCCAGGATCGACGCGCTGGTGCTGTCGGGCGGCTCTGCCTTCGGGCTCGACGCCTGTTCCGGCGTGATGGACGCGCTGCACGAGGCGGGCCGCGGATTTCCGGTTGGCCCCGCGCGGGTGCCGCTGGTGCCCGGCGCGATCCTTTTTGATCTGCTGAACGGCGGGGACAAGGCGTGGGATCAGAATCCCTACCGCGCCCTGGGGCGGGCGGCGTTCGAGGCGGCGGCGGAGGACTTCAGCCTTGGTACTGCCGGGGCCGGAGCCGGCGCGCTGACAGCGATGCTGAAGGGCGGGCTGGGGTCCGCCTCCCTGGTGCTGGACAGCGGCGTCACCGTGGGCGCGCTGGTGGCGGCCAATCCGCTGGGCGCCGTCACCACCCCGGGCGAGCGGCATTTCTGGGCCGCGCCGTTTGAAATCGGGGATGAGTTTGGCGGGCTTGGCCCGGACACGGCCGCCGGACTGGGCCGCAATCTGCGCAGCCGCAAGATCGAGGCGATCCAGAAACCGGGCGGTGCCCCGCTGCCGCCGGAGCGCGCCAATACCACCATTGCCATCGTCGCCACCGATGCGGCGCTCAGCAAGGCGCAGTGCCAGCGGCTGGCCACGGCGGCGCATGACGGCATCGGCCGCGCCATCGTGCCCGCGCACACCCCCGGCGACGGTGATCTGGTGTTTGCCGCCAGCACCGGCACGCGGGCGCTGGAGGCTGCGGACGCGGAGCTTGAAACGCTGTGCCATGCCGCTGCGCTGTGCCTCAGCCGGGCCATCGCCCGCGCGGTCTTTCACGCCCGCCCGGAACCCGGCGATCTGCTGCCCTGCTGGTCAGCCCCCTGAATTGCCGCAGTTTCCTGCCGGAACTTTGATGCGCGTCAAACTGCCGGTTGACACTGCGGGCTATTGGATCATGAGTCACACGTGCCAACTCATAACCGGAGCAAGCAATATGAAACCTCTCGTAACAGCCGCCATTTTCGGCCTCCTTGCCGCCCCCGCCTTCGCCGAAGGCGACCCGGCCAAGGGCGAAAAGGGGTTCAACAAATGCAAATCCTGCCACATGGTCGTGTCGGATGACGGCGACGTGATCGTCAAGGGCGGCAAGACCGGCCCCAACCTGTGGGGTGTTGCCGGCCGCACTGCAGGCGCCGTGGAAGGCTTTAAATACAGCGATGACTTGACCGCCGCAGGCGAGGCCGGCCTGGTCTGGGATGAAGAGAAATTTGTTGCCTTCACCACCGACCCCAAGAAATTCCTGCGGGCCGAAACCGGCAATGAAAAGGCCAAGTCGAAAATGTCATTCCGCCTGAAAAAGGGCGGCGAAGACATCTATGCCTTCCTGGCCAGCCACGGCCCGGCCCCGGCAGAGGGTGCCGAAGCTGAGGAAGGCCAGGAAGCGGCCACCGAATAACGCCCGGATTTCCGGCAAGCACTGCATCAAAGCCGCGGCATTTTCGCCGCGGCTTTTCGCGTAATTGCTTTCGGCGCCGGCAGGCGTTAGCGGTAGGAGCCAGGCCATCGCAATTGCGGCAGGCCGGCCAGGGAAACACGTCACGGACACAGCATGAGCCACATGATCCCCGCCTGGGTGAACGGCGATTTGACACCTGTTGACAAGCTTGCCGCGCATGAGCGCGGGCTGAAACACAAGGCGGTTTCCGTCTTTGTGGTGAAAGGCGTCGAAATCCTGATGCAGCGCCGGGCGATGGGCAAATACCACACGCCGGGCCTGTGGGCGAACACCTGCTGCACCCATCCGATGTGGGAGGAGCAGGCCTCGGCCTGCGCGGTGCGGCGGATGCAGGAGGAGCTGGGGATCACCGGGCTGTACCCCGAATTCCGCCACCACCTGGAATACCGCGCCGATGTCGGCAACGGGCTGGTCGAGCATGAAGCGGTCGATGTGTTCCTGGCTCATGCCCACCGCCCGCTGAAGGTCACCCCGAACCCGGATGAGGTAATGGAGACCCGGTGGGTCGACTACCACGACCTGCTGGCGGAGGTGAGCCGCCATCCCGAACGCTTCACCCCCTGGCTGAAGATCTACCTGCACAACTATGCCGATGTGATTTTCGGCCCCGACCTGATCATCGCCGGACGGCGCTGAACACTTTCCCCCCTCTGTCCGCTTGCCCTGCTGCCTGCGCCGTGGTTATCTGCCCGCAGAATTAGGGAGCATACTTATCATGTCCATCCTCATCGCCGGCGGCGGCATTGCCGGGCTCACCCTGGGGCTGACCCTGCACCAGATAGGGGTGCCGTTCCGGATCTTTGAGGCGGCGCTGGCGCTGAAGCCGATGGGGGTTGGCATCAACCTGCAGCCCAACGCGGTGCGGGAGCTGTTCGACCTGGGGCTGGAGGCGGAGCTGGACGCGATTGGCGTCCGGACCCGGCAGCTGGGGTTTTACAGCAAGCTGGGCAAGACGATCTGGGAGGAGCCGCGCGGCACCGGCGCGGGCTATGCCTGGCCGCAGTATTCGGTGCACCGGGGCGAGTTGCAGATGATGCTCTACCGCGCGCTGGTAGAGCGTGCCGGGGCGGACTGTTTCAAGACCGGCGCCCGGGCGGCAGGGTTTGAAAACACCGCGGATGGCGCCGCGCTGCTGCTGGAAGGCGGGCGGCGGATCGACGGCGCGCTGGTGGTCGCCGCCGACGGCATCCACTCCGCCCTGCGCGCGCAGATGGTGCCGGAGGAAGGCGCGCCCATCTGGAACGGCCGCATCCTGTGGCGGGCCACTACGCGGGCGCCCGGATTCAAGGGCGGCGCAGCGATGGCGATGATCGGCCACGACCATTTGCGGCTGGTGGCCTATCCGATCTCCCAGCCGGACGCAGACGGCCGCGTCACGATGAACTGGATTGCGGAAAAGAGCTCTGACCCCTCAGCGCCCTGGCGCCGGGAGGACTGGAACCGGCCCGCGGATATCACTGAATTCCTGCCGGACTTCGAGGGCTGGCAATTTGATTGGATCGACGTGCCCGGCCTGATCCGTGAGGCAGAGGTGGTTTATGAATACCCGATGGTGGACCGCGACCCGCTGGCGCGCTGGACGGACGGCAACGTCACGCTGATGGGAGATGCGGCGCATCCGACCTATCCGGTGGGGTCGAACGGGGCCAGCCAGGCCATCGTCGACGCGCGGGTGATCGGCGCCAAGCTGCTGCAGCACGGCATCAGCGCCGCGGCGCTGCAGGCCTATGAGGCAGACGTGCGCCCGGTGACCACGGCCGTGGGCCTCGCCAACCGCGCAGGCGGCGGGCCGGACGGGGTGCTGCAGCGGGTTGAGGACCTCTGCGGCGGCGACTTCGGGGACATCAGCGAGGTGATCCCGCAGGCGGACCTGGCCTCCCATGCCGCCAAGTACAAATCCATTGCGGGCTTCTCCATCGAAGAGCTGAACGCCCGCCCCCCGACCCTCCCGGCAGGCGCGCGCGTCAGCTGAGGCCTGCCTGCGGCCAGCCGCGGGTCAAGGGCGGCACCGCCGCCTTGCTGCAGGCACAGTTCACCCTTGAGGCACGGATGGAGGCACAGACCCCCGGCAAGGCGCGTTTAAGGGCAGCCCTGCCCTTGAACCGCGTCTCGGCAGACAAAAAAGCGCCGCGCAAAGCGCGGCGCCACGCCCAACTGTGAGGCGCATTCTTTGAATGCGGCAGAACAGGCGGGAGCGCCCCGCCTGCTGCTTTATACCCCGATCACCGCCTGCACCGCGCGCTGCCAGCGGGCATATGCTGCCTCGCGCGCAGCGGGCTGCATCAGCGGCGCGAACTGGCGGTCGAGCTTCCAGGTGTCGGCAAAGCCGGTTTGATCCGGATAGATCCCGGCCCGCATCCCCGCCAGCCAGGCGGCGCCCAGCGCGGTGGTTTCCTGCATCACCGGGCGGTCGACGGCTGCGCCCAGCAGGTCCGACAGGCTTTGCATCGTCCAGTCGCTGGCGCTCATGCCGCCGTCGACGCGCAGGGTCACGGTGTGGTGGCTGTCGTCCTCCCAGTCGGAGCGCATCGCCTCGTACAGATCGCGGGTCTGGTAGGCAACGCTTTGCAGCGCGGCGCGGGCGAATTCCGCGGGGCCGGAGTTGCGGGTGAGGCCGAACATGCCGCCGCGGCATTCCGGCTCCCAATAGGGTGCGCCGAGGCCGGTGAAGGCGGGCACCAGGATCACGTCCTGGCCCGGGTCGGCGCGCAGGGCCAGTTCGCCGGACTCAGCAGCCTGTTCGATGATGCCCAGCCCGTCGCGCAGCCATTGCACCGCAGCGCCGGCGATGAAGATCGAGCCTTCCAGCGCATAGGTGGGCTTGCCGTCCAGCTGATAGGCGATGGTGGTCAGCATCCGGTTCTTGGACACAACCGGCTGATCGCCGGTATTCAACAGGGCAAAGCAGCCCGTGCCATAGGTGGATTTCATCATTCCCGGCTGGAAACAGGCCTGGCCGATGGTGGCCGCCTGCTGGTCGCCCGCCACGCCAAGGATCGGCACAGCGCCGCCCAGGATTTCCGGGTCGGTGGTGCCGAAGTCCGCGGCGCTGTCCTTCACCTCCGGCAGCATCTGCTGCGGCACGTCCAGAAGATCGCTGATGGTGCGGCTCCAGCGACCCTTGCGGATGTCATACATCAGCGTGCGCGCGGCATTGGTGGCGTCTGTCACGTGGGAGGCGCCGCCGGTCAGGCGCCAGATCAGAAAGCTGTCGACGGTGCCGAACAGCAGATCCCCCGCCGAGGCCCGGTCCCGCGCGCCCGGAACCGTGTCGAGGATCCATTTCACCTTGGTGCCGGAGAAATAAGGGTCCAGCAGCAGACCGGTGCGGTCAGCCACCATGTCAGCATGGCCCGCTGCGCGCAGTTCCTCGCAGATGGCGGCGGTGCGGCGGTCCTGCCAGACGATGGCGTTGTGGATGGCCTTGCCGCTGGATTTGTCCCAGACCACGGTGGTTTCGCGCTGGTTGGTGATGCCGATGCCGGCAATCTCCTTGGCCGAAACATCCAGGTCCGCCATCACCTTGCGGCAGACCGCGACGGTGGTCTCCCAGATCTCCTCCGGGTCATGCTCCACCCAGCCCGCCTGCGGGTAATGCTGGGTGAATTCCTGCTGTGCGGTGCCCGCGACCTGCATTCCCGCATCAAACAGGATTGCCCGGGTCGACGTGGTGCCCTGATCAATTGCCAGAATATAGGTCATCGGCTGCCCTCCAGTCTCCTCTGACCGGAGAGCATAAACGTAAAAGTGTTACCGCTGCCAGCCCCTACTAAGAATTTAGTTGAGGAACCGCGATATTGTCGATGAGACGGATGCCATCCAGCCAGGCGGCGGCCAGAAGACGGGCAGGACGGGAGGGGGTCTCCAGTGCCTCCAGCGTTTCGGCGCAGCGCAGGTCGAAGTATTCCACGTCGCCGAACCCTGCCTCAGCCAGCGCTTGGCGCGCGGCGGCTTCCAGCGGTTCCCAGGGTTCGCCGGCGGTGGCCTTGGCGGCCGCCTCGCGCATGGCCGCGTTCAGGGCCGCGGCCTTGGCCAGCGCCTCTTCCGGCAGCAGCAGGTTGCGCGAGGACATGGCAAGGCCCGACGGCTCGCGCACGGTCTCGCAGCCGATCACCTCGATCGGGATATCCAGATCGCGGGCCATGCGGGTCACCACCATCAGCTGCTGATAGTCCTTCTGGCCGAAAAACGCCTTGTCCGCGCTGGTCTGCAGGAACAGCTTGGCCACTACCGTCGCAACCCCGTCGAAATGGCCGGGGCGGAAGGGGCCCTCCATCACCGCGGTGATGCTGCCGCCGACGGAGACATTGGTGGCATAGCCATCGGGGTAGATCTGATCCGGGTCCGGCACATAGATCAGATCAACGCCATAGGGCGCGAGCTTTTCCGCATCTTCGTTTTCGGTGCGCGGGTAATTCGCCAGATCCTCGGCGTTGTTGAACTGCTTGGGGTTCACAAAGATGGTCACGATCACCCGGTCGCAGGCCTGTTTGGCGGCCTCCACCAGCGACAGGTGGCCTGCGTGCAGCGCCCCCATCGTCGGCACCAGGCCGATGGTTTCACCAGCGCGGCGCCAGTCCGCCGTCTTGGCGCGCAGATCAGCCAGGCGGCGCAGGATCGGGGCAGTCATGTCAGCAGTCATCCTTTGGAGGGCGCCTGATCGGCAAAGACGTGCTCTGCCGCGGGGAAGGTCCGCGCCCGCACTTCGGCGGCGTATTCGGAGATGCCGGCCTCTGCCAGCGGGCCAAGGTCGGCGTAGCGTTTCACGAACTTCGGCTTGAAGGCGGTGAAGAAGCCCAGCATGTCATCAACCACCAGGATCTGCCCGTCGCAGCCGGCGCTGGCGCCGATACCAATGGTGGGGATCGCGACCTCTGCGGTGATCTTGTCGGCCAGTTTCTGCGGCACCTTTTCCAGCACAACTGAGAAGGCCCCGGCGTCGGCGACCGCGCGGGCATCGGCCAGCACTGCCTCTGCCTGCGCGTCACGGCCCTGCACCTTGTAGCCGCCCAGGGTGTTGATCGACTGCGGCGTCAGGCCGATGTGGGCCATCACCGGGATGCCGCGTTTGACCAGGAAGCGGATGGTTTCGGCCATCTCCACGCCGCCTTCCAGCTTGACCGCGGCGCAGCCGGTTTCCGCCATCAGCCGGGCAGCGTTGCGGAACGCCTGCTGCGGGCCTTCCTCGTAACTGCCGAAGGGCATGTCGATCACCAGCATCGCCTGGCTGAGCCCCCGCGCGACCGCCTGGCCGTGCAGGATCATCATCTCCATCGTCACGCCCAGAGTGGAGGTGAGCCCATGCAGCACCATGCCGACGCTGTCGCCGACCAGCACGAAGTCGCAGTGCTTGTCCATCAGCCGCGCCATCGGCGTGGTGTAGGCCGTCAGGCTCACCAAAGGGGTTCCGCCCTTGCGGGCCCGGATGTCTTCGGCGTTGGGCGCCTGTTTCTTGGCTGTTGCGCTCATGGCTTCCTGTCCGCGGTTCAAGAGTGGGCACGGATTATCAATTTACGCCGCGTGCTTCCAGTGGGCGAAATGTCCCCCACCCTTGATTACGCTTGGGAAACAGGGAAACTCGTTTCCAATAGGCGCCGAACACGGCCCGCAGATTGTACACGGGGAGTTTTCCAATGGCATTGAAATCACTTGTTTTTGCGGCCGGTTCCGCATTGGCCCTGGCGGCGGGCGGCGCCTGGGCCAAGGACAGCGTCACCATCGCCATGCAGCTGGAGCCGCCGCATCTGGACCCGACCAGTGCTGCCGCGCAGGCCATCGACTCGGTTGTCTACAGCAACATTTTCGAGGGGCTGACCCGGTTCATGGGCGATGGCTCCGTGGTGCCGGGGCTGGCGGAAAGCTGGGAAATTTCCGGGGACGGCACCGTCTATACGTTCCGCTTGCGGGAGGGGGTGACCTTCCACGACGGCAGCGCGATGGATGCGGAAGACGTGAAATTCTCGCTCGACCGCGCCCGGGCCGAGGACAGCACCAATGCGCAGAAGGCGCTGTTTGAGGGGATTACAGCGGTCGAGGCGGTAGACCCGCAGACGGTGCGGATCACGCTGGAGGCGCCGAACGGCAGCCTGCTCTTCAACCTTGCCTGGGGCGACGCGGTGATCGTGGCACCCGAAAGCGTTGAGGACATCAAGACCAATCCGGTCGGCACCGGCGCCTTTACGTTCCAGGAATGGGTGCAGGGCGACCGTATCACGCTGGCGCGCAACCCGGACTATTGGGGGGAGCAGCCCGCGCTGGCCTCGGCCAAGTTCAAGTTCATCTCGGACCCGACCGCTGCGTTCGCCGCAATGATGGCGGAGGATATCGACGCCTTCGACAACTTCCCGGCGCCGGAGAATCTGCCGCAGTTCGAGGCCGATCCGCGGTTCCAGGTGCTGGTCGGCTCGACCGAGGGTGAGACGATCCTGTCGACCAACAACAAGCAGCCGCCGTTTGACGACATCCGGGTGCGCCAGGCGCTGGCCCATGCCATCGACCGGCAGGCGATCATCGACGGCGCCATGTTTGGTTACGGCACCCCGATCGGCACCCATTTTGCGCCGCACCATCCGGCCTACAAGGATTTGACCGGCATGTCCGCCTATGACCCGGAGCAGGCCAAGGCGCTGCTGGCGGAGGCCGGTTTCACGGAGGGGTTCGAGACCACCCTGCACCTGCCGCCGCCCTCCTATGCGCGGCGCGGCGGAGAGATCATCGCAGCACAGCTGGCTGCGGTGGGGATCAAGGCCGAGATCATCAACGTCGAATGGGCGCAATGGCTGGAGACCGTGTTCCGCGGCAAGACCTTTGGCCTCACCATCGTTAGCCATACCGAGCCGATGGACATCGGGATCTATGCCCGGCCCGAGTATTACTTTCAGTATGACAGCAAGGCGGTTCAGGAACTGATGGCCAAGCTGAACGCGACCACCGACCCGGACAGCCGCACCGCGCTGCTGCAGGAGGCGCAGGAGATGATCGCGGCGGATTATGTGAACGGCTACCTGTTCCAGCTGGCGAAACTGGGCGTGGCCAAAGCCGGACTGCAGGGGCTGTGGGAGAACGCGCCGACAGCGGCCATTGACCTGACGGCGATCAGCTGGGCGGAGTAGCGATCGCCCCTGTTCACGAAGGGCAGCGCCCGTCCCGGCGGGGTGGGAAGCGAAGCGCCCGCCCCGTGGGGGGCGGGACGGGCGCTGCCCGGCCTGCGGCCAGGCGGTGCTAACTTTGAAGCCTGCGTCTTGTTCGCAAGAACTGCACGCGTTCCCGGATTTCCTGCCGCACCTCTCCACCCCGCGGCTGATCGCGCAATGTAGTAAACCAATGCTCCGGCGGGTTGCGGCCCAGGCGGTTGCCGTTGAACTCCAGCCCGCGCAGGATCGCCTCGCCCGCCGCCGGCAGCCTTTTGGGCACCTCGAAGCCGTTCAGCGCGGCCCAGACCCCGGCCCAGAGCCGCCCGACCGACCACGGGTTATAGCCGCCGCCGCCCAGCACCAGATAGCGCGGCGCCAGCCCATCAGCGCCCGCACCACCGCCCAATGGGCGTTGTTCGAGAGGTCCAGATGCGGCAGCGGATCTTCGGTAACGGCATCCGCCCCGCATTGCAGCACGATGGCATCCGGCCGGAACGCCTCTACCGCCGGCAGGATCAGTGCATCGCGGATATGGGCCATCTCGTCGTCATTGAAACCGCGCGGCACTGGCAGGTTCAGGGCGGAACCGCCCGCGTCCTCCTCCAGCGTGCCGGTCTTCGGCCAGAGGTTTTCCTCATGCACCGAGATCATCAGCACATCCGCGTCGCCGGCAAAGCCGTGCTCCACCCCGTCGGAATGGTGCGCGTCGATGTCCACATAGGCGATCCGCTGCGCGCCGTGATGGCGCAGCGACAGCATCGCCAGAACCGGGTCGTTCAGATAGCAAAAGCCGTTGGCCCGGTCCGGCATCCCATGATGGGTGCCGCCCGCGGGGTTATAGACGATGCCGCCCTGCGCCAGCAGCTCCCCCGCCAGGATCGACCCGCCCGCAGCCGTGGCCGGGCGGCGGAAGATTTCCGGGAACACCGGGTTGGAGATGGTGCCAAGATGATGCCGCGCGCGCACCGCTTCGCTCACCGCCTGCGCCGCTTCTGCTGCCTGCAGTGCTGCGACGTAGTCCGGCGTATGCCAGACCGTCAGCGCCGCGGGCTTGGCGCGGGGTGAGTTCACATAGACCGCATCCGGCAGCCAGCCCAGCGCACGCGAGAGGTCCATCACGGTAGACACCCGAGGCACCCGCAAGGGATGGGTACGGCCATAGGACGAGGTGCGGTAGATTTCCGAACCGATGAACAGGGGGCGGGACAGCATGGCACAGTGATAGCCTGCTCCTGCCTGCATGCGGAAGCCCTGCTTGCCGCCATACCGCCCCGCACCGGCAGTTCCGCCCCAACCCTTTGACGCTGCGCCTTTATTACACTCCGCGGCTGTTTTGCCGCCGCGCCCCTCTAGACCGCACCGCCGCGCGCTCCTAACGTGGCGGCTATGCTGCGTTACGCCCTGAAACGCCTGTTATCGCTGATCCTCAGCCTGGCTGTTGCCTCGCTGGTGATTTTCCTTGTGGTGGAGGTGGCGCCCGGCGACCCCGCATCGTTCATGCTGGGCGTCAATGCGCAGGCGGACACGGTGGCGGCCCTGAGGGCGGAGCTGGGTCTGGATCAAAGCAAAGCCGCCCGTTACCTCAGTTGGGTGGCAGGGATGCTGGGCGGCGATTTCGGCACCTCTTACACCTACCGGACGCCGGTTGCGGGGATGATCGCCGACCGGCTGTGGGTGTCGCTGCCGCTGGCGCTTTTTGCGCTGACGCTGTCGACGCTGATCGCCTTTCCCGCGGGCATTTACGCCGCCGCCCGCCGCGGCAAGCCGGGCGACATGGCGGTGATGGGCGCGACCCAGCTGGGGGTGGCAGTCCCGAACTTCTGGTTTGCGATGATGCTGGTGCTGATCTTTGCCATCAACCTGCGCTGGTTCGGGGCCGGCGGGTTTCCGGGCTGGGAGGCGGGGATTTGGGCCGGGCTGCATGCCCTTACCCTGCCCGCCATTGCGCTGGCCCTGCCGCAGGCGGCGATTCTCACCCGCGTCATGCGCTCGGCGCTGCTGGATATCCTGGGTGAGGATTTCATGCGCACCGCCCGCGCCAAGGGTCTGACCCGGCGCCAAGCGCTGTGGCGGCACGGGGTGCGCAACGCCCTGATCCCGGTGCTGACGATCATCGGCCTGCAATTCTCCTTCCTGCTGGCGGGCGCCATCATCATCGAGCAGGTGTTCTTTCTGCCCGGCCTTGGACGGCTGGTGTTCCAGGCGATTTCCGCGCGCGATCTGATCGTGGTGGAATCGGTTGTGATGCTGCTGGTTTTTGCCGTCATCACGGTGAACTTCCTGGTCGATCTCGCCTATGCGCTGGTGGACCCGCGGCTGAGGAGCCGGGCATGACCCGCAACCTGATCCTTGGCGCTGTTCTCTCCTCGCTGGTGCTGCTGGCGGCGCTGGTGTCGTTTGTCTGGACGCCGTTTGACCACACTGCGATGAACATCCCGGCCAAGCTGCAAACCCCAAACGCGCAGCACTGGCTGGGCACCGATCATTTCGGGCGGGACCTGATGTCGATGATCATGGTGGGCGCGCGCACCTCCATCGCCGTCGCCCTGGTCGCGGTTGGCATCGGCATGGGCGCTGGCGTGCCGCTGGGGCTGACAGCGGCGGCGCGCAAAGGCTCCTGGCTGGATGAGATGATCATGCGCGGCAATGACTTGGTCTTTGCCTTCCCCTCGCTGGTGATTGCGATCCTGATCACTGCTGTTTTGGGGGCTGGCGCCATCAACGCAATTATCGCCATCGGGATCTTCAACATCCCCGTCTTTGCCCGCATCACCCGCGGCGCGGCACTAAGCCTTTGGGAGCGGGAATTCATCCTGGCCGCCCGCGTTGCCGGGAAAAGCGCGGCGCGGATCTCAGCGGAGCATATCCTGCCCAACGTCACTAATCTGCTGATCGTGCAGGGCACAATTCAGTTCTCGCTTGGCATTCTGGCCGAGGCGGGCCTGTCCTATGTCGGCTTGGGCGCGCAGCCGCCAACCCCCAGCTGGGGGCGGATGCTGGCCGATGCGCAGACCATGGTCAGCTTTGCGCCGCATCTGGCGCTGGTGCCGGGCACCGCGATCATCTTGACGGTGATGGGGCTGAACCTGCTGGGCGACGGGCTGCGCGACCATTTGGACCCGAAACTGCGGGTGGCGCGGACATGACCCTGCTGGATGTAACCCATCTGTCACTCGACATCGGCTGCTATCCGGTGCTGAAGGATGTCTCATTCCACATCGAGCCGGGCGAAATCGTCGCTGTCACCGGCGAAAGCGGCTCTGGCAAGTCGATGACCGCGCTGGCGGTGATGCAACTGCTGCCTGAGCGGGCCCGGGCCAAGGGCTATGTCACGCTGAACGGCACGCAGTTGCTGGACCAGTCCGAGACGCAGATGTGCGTCCTGCGCGGCCAGTCCATCGGCATGGTGTTTCAGGAGCCGATGACGGCGCTCAATCCGGTCAAGACCATCGGTGCGCAGGTGATGGAAACCATCCTGATCCACAAGGCGATGCCGCGCGAGCAAGCCGAGGCCCGCGCCCGCGAAGTGCTGGAGCGGGTCGGGCTGCCGGAGGACCGCTTCCCGCTCAGCCGTTATCCGCATGAGCTGTCGGGCGGCCAGCGCCAGCGGGTGGTGATCGCCATGGCTATCGCCCTGCGCCCCAAGCTGCTGATCGCGGATGAGCCGACGACGGCGCTGGACGTGACCACACAGGCGCAGATCCTCGGCCTGTTGAAGGATCTGGTGCAGGACTATGGCATGGGGCTGTTGATTATCACCCACGATCTGGCGGTGGTCGCGGATCTGGCCGACCGGATCGTCGTCATGCGCCATGGCGAGGTGGTGGAGACCGGCCACACCGGCTGGCTGCTGCGCAATATGCGCCACCCCTACACGCGGATGCTGTTCGCGGCCTCGAACCACAAGGTGGCCTTGCCCGATCCGCCCGCCCCGGCCCCGCTGCTGGAGGTCAAAGGGGCTGTCCGCGACTACAAAACCCCGCGCCCGTCGCTGTTTGCCAAACCCGGCACGTTCCGGGCGGTGAATGATGTCTCCTTTACCCTGAACCGCGGTGAACGGCTGGGACTGGTGGGTGAGTCCGGCTGCGGCAAGTCGACACTAACACGGGCAATTCTGGGTCTGGAGCCGCTGCAGGACGGGGAGATCCGGCTGGATGGCGCACCTGTGACGACTCAGCTGGATCCCGCGATCCGGCGCAAGATGCAGGTGGTGTTTCAGGATCCTTACGGCAGCTTCAACCCGCGCCACCGGGTGGACCGGCTGATCACCGAACCCTTCCATATGCTGCCCGATCCGCCCTCTGGCGCCGCGCGCAGGGATCTGATCGCCGAAACCCTGACTGCCGTCGGGATGAAACCGGAGGATGCCGGCAAATACATCCATCAGTTCTCCGGCGGGCAGCGCCAGCGCATCGCCATTGCCCGCGCCCTGATCACAAGGCCGGAGCTGATCATCTTTGACGAGGCGGTCTCGGCACTGGACGTCTCGGTGCGCGCCCGCATCCTCGACCTGCTGGCAGAGCTGTGCGCGGCCTACAGCCTCACCTATCTGTTCATCAGCCACGACCTGAGCGTGGTGCGCACGATCACAGACCGCTGCCTGGTGATGCAAAAGGGCGAAATCGTCGAACAGGGCGGGACTGAAGAGGTGTTTTCCAATCCCCAGCACCCCTACACGCGCCAATTGATCGCCGCCGCGCCGGTGCTGCCGGATCTGGATCAGGGGGCCGCATGAGCCTGGCGTTGTCGCTGATCGTGCCGCGGGAGCAGGCGCTGCTGGCAGCGGCGCTGGCGCCCTATTTTGCAGAGGTGGCGCCCGATGCCGCCATCGACCCGACGGTCCGCGCAGGCCAGATGCTGAACCGCAAGGACGTGACCGCCTTCTGGATCCGCAAGGACACCCAGCGCATCGGCTTTGCCATCGTGCTGAACCTGCCCGACGACCGGCGCGAGCTGTCGGAATTCTGCATCCTGCCGCAGCACCGCCGCCTGGGCTGGGGCCAGCAGGCTGCCCGGATCATCCTGCGCGAGTTTCCGGGCCGCTGGCGCATGGGGCTTTCGAAACACTCGCGTGAGGCGGTGGCCTTCTGGGGCACCAGCCTCAGCGCCATGCCCGGCATCCGGGACTTGCGCGAAGGCGCACCCTTCACCGAACATCAGATTAAAAGCTACAGCTTCGACATCGCAGGAGCGCATGATGACTGACACTTCCCCGCTATGGTTCGACCCCGCACTCTGCCTGATTGGCGGCAAGTGGATGCCCGCGGCCAGCGGCGGCACCCTGCCGCTGGTGAACCCTTCGGACGGCAGCGAAATCTGCCACATCGCCCGCGGCGGCGCGGCGGATATCGAGGCCGCGGTGCAGGAGGCACAGGCGGCGCTGGACGGCGGATGGGGCCGCATGACCGCGCTGGAGCGGGGCCGCATCCTGAACCGGATCGGCCAGTTCGTGCTGGAGCGGGTGGAGCTGCTGGCTGCGCTGGAGGCAATGGATGTGGGCAAGCCGCTGACCCAGGCCCGCGCCGATGCGGTGGCGCTGGCGCGCTACTGCGAGTTCTACGGCGGCGCGGCGGACAAGGTGATGGGGGAGACCATCCCCTATCTGGACGGCTACACCGTCTATACCCTGCGCGAGCCGCATGGGGTCACAGGCCATATCGTGCCCTGGAACTATCCGATGCAGATCATCGGCCGGTCCGTCGGCGCGGCCCTGGCGATGGGCAATGCCTGCGTGCTGAAACCGGCAGAGGAAGCCTGCCTGACCGCCTTGGCATTCGCCCATATCGCCATGGAGGCCGGGCTGCCCGCGGGTGCTCTGAACGTGGTGCCGGGATTGGGGGCTGAGGCCGGGGCGGCGCTGGCCGGGCATCCCGGCGTGCATCACATCTCATTCACCGGGTCGGTGCGCACAGGGGCGCTGGTGCAGCAGGCGGCGGGGGCCAATGTGGTGCCGGTCACGCTGGAGCTGGGCGGTAAATCCCCGCAGCTCGTGTTTGACGACGCCGATCTGGACGCTGCGCTGCCGTTCCTGGTCAATGCAGGCATCCAGAACGCGGGCCAGACCTGTTCGGCCTCCTCGCGCATTCTGGTCCAGCGCGGGGTGTATGAGGAGGTGAAGACGCGCATGGCGGAGGCCTATGGCGCGCTGACCGTGGGTCCGGCGGCAGAGGATCTGCGGGTCGGGCCGCTGATCTCTGCCCGGCAGAAGCAGATTGTCGAAGGGTATCTGAAACAGGGGGCAGACCTGCCCGTGGCGGCACAGGGGCAAATTGTGAGCCAGGCGCCGGAAAGCGGCGCCTATGTGCGCCCTACCCTGTTTGCGGACGTGCCGGAGGATCATGCGCTGGCGCGGGAGGAGATCTTTGGCCCGGTGCAGGTGCTGATCCCGTTCGACACAGAAGAGGACGCGCTGCGGGTTGCCAATGCCACTGACTACGGGCTGGTCGCCAGCGTCTGGACCCGCGACGGGGCGCGGCAGATGCGGCTGGCGAAGAAATTGCGGGCGGGCCAGGTCTTCCTCAACAACTACGGGGCCGGCGGCGGGGTGGAGCTGCCCTTTGGCGGGGTCGGGAAGTCCGGACACGGGCGCGAGAAAGGCTTTGAGGCGCTCTACGGGTTTTCGCAGCTCAAGACCGTGGCGGCGCATCACGGCTGAGGACACGCGCCTCTTTCATCTTTCCCAAGTACTCCGGGGGTGAGGCCGCCAGGCCGAGGGGGCAGCGCCCCCTCCTGTGCCCTCAGACGATAACGTCCTGCCGCTCCTGCTCTCCGACACCGAACACGCGCTTGTAGCGCGCGATTTCCTCCGGCGGGCCCATCGCCTTTTCCGGGTTGTCGGACAGTTTCACCGTCGGCCGGCCATTGGCGGCAACCGCCTTGCAGACCAGCGAGAAAGGCGCCAGCGCATCGTCCGGAACCAGGCCGCGGAAGTCGTTCGTCAGCAACGTGCCCCAGCCGAAAGAGACCTTGGTGCGGCCCGAAAACTGCGCGTGCAGGTCCTGGATCTGCGGCACGTCGAGGCCGTCGGAGAAGATCACCCGCTTTTCCGCCGGATCCTCGCCGCGCTCCTTCCACCAGTTGATCGCCACCTCGGCGCCCTTGGCCGGGTCGCCGCTGTCGATGCGGATGCCGGTCCAGCCCGCCAGCCAGTCCGGAGCGCGGTCCAGGAAGCCTTGGGTGCCATAGGTATCGGGCAGGATGATGCGCAGGTTGCCCTCGTGCTCATCATGCCAGTCGGACAGCACGTCATAGGGGGCCTGCGCCAGGTCCGCGTCGCTGTCCGCCAGCGCCGAATAAACCATCGGCAGCTCATGGGCATTGGTGCCGATCGCCTCCACCTCGCGGCGCATGGCGATGAGGCAGTTGGAGGTGCCGGTGAACTTCTCTCCCAGCCCCTCGATCATGGCCTGCACGCACCAGTCCTGCCACAAAAAGGAGTGGCGGCGGCGGGTGCCGAAATCGGCAATCGTCAAGCCGTCAATCTCGCGCAGGCGCTCAATCTTTTCCCAGACGCGGGTCATGGCGCGGGCATAGAGCACCTGCAGCTCAAACCGGCCCATCTTGTCCAGAACCGCGCGCGAGCGCAGCTCCATCAGCACCGCAAGCGCCGGGATTTCCCACAGCATGACCTCGTGCCATTTGCCCTCGAACGTCAGCTCATACTGATCGCCCTTGCGCTCCAGGTGGTAGGGCGGCAGGCGCAGGCCCTCGAACCACTCCATGAAGTCCGGGCGGAACATCTGGCGTTTGCCATAGAAGGTATTGCCGCGCAGCCAGGTGCTTTCGCCGCGGCTGAGCGACAGCGAGCGGATGTGGTCCAGCTGTTCGCGCAGCTCGCCCTCGTCGATCAGCCGGGCAAGCGGCACATGGGTGGAGCGGTTGATCAGCGAGAACGTCACCGTGGTGTCCGGCTTGTTGCGGAACACCGACTGGCACATCAGCAGCTTGTAGAAATCAGTGTCGATCAGCGACCGGATGATCGGGTCGATCTTCCATTTGTGATTATAGACGCGGGTTGCAATATCCACCGGCGGCCTCGTGCTTAGGGAGTCATTGTTTGATAGGATAGCGCGCCTGCGGGGGCAAAGGAAATCAGCCCGCGCGGCGGGACTGCGCCTGCGGCGCCAATTGCACCAGCAGGTCCAGAAGCTTGCCGCGGTTGACGGGTTTGCTCATGAATTCGTCCATGCCGGCAGCCAGGCAGGCCTCGCGGTCGGAGTCGAAGGCGTTTGCTGTCAGCGCCACAATTGCGGGCTGCGGCCGCGCCAAGGCGCGGATCGCGCGGGTGGCTTCCAGCCCGTCCATCTCCGGCATCGACATGTCCATCAGGATGATATCCGGGGCAAACGCCTCGAACTGCGTAACCGCTTCGCGCCCGTTTTCGGCGAAGACCACCTCCGCCGGGGTGGGCTGCAGAAATTTCTCCATCAGCACCCGGTTCACTGCGTTATCTTCCGCCACCAGTACCCGCAGCCCTTCCAGCGCGGCCATGCCGCCCGCTTGCGGCGCTGCGGCGGGGACTGCTGCCAGCTCTGCCCGGGGCGTATCCAATTGAAGCCGCACGGTAAAACAGGACCCCAGCCCCACTTCGGAATTCACCGTGATGCTGCCGCCCATCGCCTCTGCCAGACGGCGTGAAATGGCGAGCCCGAGACCAGTGCCGCCAAAGCGGCGGCTGATGGCGGCATCCGCCTGGGAGAAGCGTTCGAACACCTTGGAGAGCATATCCTTGGGGATACCGATCCCGGTGTCAGCAACGGAAAACACCAGATCGAAGCCCTGCTCTGCCGGTTCGGCATCCAGCGTCACCAGCACGCGGCCGTGTTCGGTGAACTTGATCGCGTTTCCGGCAAGGTTCAGCAGGATCTGGCGGATCCGCCGGTCATCGCCGTGCAGCTGTGCCGGCACGCGCTCCTTGATGTCCAGCAGAAGATCCAGCCCCTTGGCTTCCGCCCCTGCCTTCAGCAGGCGCATGGTTTGCTCGAAACAGGCGCGCGGGTCAAAATCAGTGCGGCTGAGGGCGACCCCCTCGGCATCCATTTTGGAGAAATCCAGGACATCGTTGATCAGCATCAGCAGGGTATCCGCCGAGCTGAGAATGGCGCCGGCATAAAGGTCCTGTTCTTCGTTCAGGCCGCTGTCGCGCAACAGTTGCGCCATGCCGATCACCCCGTTCATCGGGGTGCGGATCTCATGGCTCATCGTCGCCAGGAACTCCGCCTTGGCGCGGGCGCCTTCCTCAGCCGCGATCCGCGCCTCTTCCAGCTGCCGGGCGTTTTCCTTGGCGGCAGATATATCACGTTCCACCGCGATCAGGGTTTCCAGTTCCCCGTCGCTGTTTCGCATTGCCACCTGGCTGGTCTCGATCCAGACGTGCTGCCCGTCCTTGCGCCGGTTGCAGATTTCCACCCGCACCGGACGGGCCTTGCGGACGCTGTCCTGCAGCAGCCTGATGGTGGCAGAATCGGTCTTGCCGCTGTTCAGCAGGTCGCCGGGCAGCCGGCCCAGCGCCTCGTCAAAGGAGTAGCCGGTGATGCGGGTGAAGCTCTCGTTGACCCAGGTGATCCGCCCCTCCCGGTCCATCAGCATCACGCTGTCATTGGCGTTTTCCGCGACCAGCGCCAGGCGTTTGGCCTGCATCTGCTGAGCGGAGAGTTCGGCATAGGCGGCTTCCAGTTCCTGCTGCTGCTGGGCCTGCGCCAGCATGTTGGCGCGCGTCCGGCTGAAGTTGCGCCTGACAAAGCCGAGGAACCATAAATAGGACGTGTAAAACACCAGCAGACCGGCCAGATGCAGCTGGTAAGATGCCGCCATTTCCGGGGCCTCAAGGATCGGGAACATGAGGAAGGCAACCGGCAGGGCCGCGTAGGTGACCAGTTTGGCGATGACGGCCTGCGGATGGTAGGGCAGCACCAGCCCGGCATTGATTGCCGAGCCCAGAAGCAGGCCGACCGTGAACAGCGGCTCTGCATGGGCCTCCGGCTGAAGGGACTGTAACTCAACCCAGAACGGAAGCGACGCAGCCGCGCTGAGCGCCAGCCCGTGCAGGAGGGCGGTCAGCGCTGTCAGCAGCCGCAAGACGCCCTCGCTCATCCCGCGGCTGGCCAGGTGTCCGGCCCGGCGCAGCAGCAAGCAATCCGCCGCATCCCCGGCACAGGTCACGGCATAGGCCAGCAGCGCATAATGAAACGGGACGATCAGCCCCAGAACTAGAAACGCCATTCCCACGTAGAGCTGGCGGCCCCAGAACATCCGCACGCGGCCGCGGGCGTAGCGCAGCAGCAGCTCGAGCGAGCCGTACCGCTTGTAGTAGCTGGCCAGCGGGCCGGTGGCGGCCCCGTCCGTAATATCCATCAAAACGCCTTGCCGTCGGTGAGTCCGCACAGCATAGGCCGGCTTTTGTTAATTTTCCGGCAAGTCAACTCAGGATTGAAGCGCAATGCCTGCCTCTTTCATCTGGTCCAGGGCCGCCTGCAGCGAGCCGTCCAGATCAATCGCCCGGCAGGCGGCCAGGTCAACCGTCACCTCAAACCCAAGCCGGGCGGCGTCCAGCGCCGTGAAGGCAACGCAAAAATCGGTGGCCAGTCCGGCCAGAGTCAGCCGGGTTATGCCCCGGCTGCGCAGGTAGCCCTCCAGCCCGGTGGGCGTGGCCTTGTCGTTTTCATAGAAGCCGGAATAGCTGTCGATTGCGGGGCGGAAGCCCTTGCGGATGATCAGGTCGCCATCGGTGCGCAGATCCTTGTGGAAGGCCGCCCCCTCGGTGCCCCGCACGCAGTGATCGGGCCATAATACCTGGGTCCCATAGGGCATCTCCACGGTCTCGTACGGGGCCTTGCCCGGATGCGCAGAGGCGAAAGAGGAATGCCCCGCCGGGTGCCAGTCCTGGGTCAGGATCACGGCGTCAAACCGGTCCATCATCGCGTTGATGGGGGCCACCACCTCATCCCCGCCAGGCACGGCCAGTGCGCCGCCCGGGCAGAAGTCATTCTGCACATCCACAACGATCAGGGCCTGGGTCATCGGCAACTCCTTTGCTGGCTTGCACAATTTGTAGCGGGACAAGTGCCGCTTGGGAACTCCCGCTGGCGGGCGGCGGGGCGGCGCAGGTGAAAACATACATGCAAAGCCCTTGTTTTATTGGCCGCGCGCTGGCGGTTCTTGGTCTTGAAAACCGCGCGCCATGGTTCTAAGGCCGGGGCATGTACACGATTGCTGCCCTCTATCACTTCACCCGTTTCCCCGATCCCGCCGCCATCCGCCCGGCGCTGCTGGAGCTGTGCCAGGCGCAAGGCGTCAAAGGCTCGCTGCTGCTGGCGCAGGAGGGGATCAATGGCACCATCGCCGGCCCGCGCGCAGGCATTGATGCGGTGCTGGCCCACATCAAATCCCTGCCGGGCTGTGCGGGGCTGGACTGGAAGGAAGCCACCGCGGCCGAGCCGCCCTTTGGCAAGATGAAGGTGCGGCTGAAGAAAGAGATCGTCACCATGGGCCAGCCGGACGTGGATCCGCTGGCGTCTGTCGGGCATTACGTCGAGCCGGAGGAATGGAACGATCTGATCCGGCAGGACGATGTGGTGCTGATCGACACCCGCAACGATTACGAAGTAGCAATCGGCACCTTTGAGGGCGCGATTGACCCCAAGACCGAAAGTTTCCGCGACTTCCCCGCCTGGTGGGAGGAGAACAAGGACCGCTTTCACAACAAGCGGGTTGCGATGTTCTGCACCGGCGGCATCCGCTGCGAGAAATCGACCAACTACCTGCTGGGCCAGGGGGTGGAGGACGTCTATCACCTGAAGGGCGGCATCCTGCGGTATCTGGAGGAAATGCCCGCCGAGAACAGCACCTGGGAAGGCGAATGCTTTGTGTTCGACAACCGGGTGTCGGTCGGCCACGGGCTGGTGGAAGGCCCGCATGAGCTGTGCCACGGCTGCCGCCGCCCGATCCTGCCGGAGGACAAGGCGCGTCCCGAGTTTGAGCAGGGCGTCAGCTGCCACCTGTGCATTGATGAAACCTCGGAAGAGGACAAGGCGCGGTTCCGCGAGCGGCAGAAGCAGATGAAGCTGGCGCGCGAGCGCGGCGAGGATCACCTGGGCAGCATCCCGCTGTAAGCCGTGCGCGGAAACAGACAGGCAAGGGTGCTGCACCTGTTCGGCCACCTTACCGTATTGCGGTGAGCGTCTGCCCGGGCGGGGGCGGAACGCGCCCGCCGTGGGGCGGGCAGGCGCGTGCCCGCCGCTGGCGCGACGGGCCAGTGACTACAATTGCAAGGCATGAAAAAGGCCGCTGCCCGTCGGGACAGCGGCCTTTTTGTCTTCCGGTACTGCAGCGTCAGTCGCTGCTCAGGCCCAGATAACTGCGGGTGCTGGCCAGGAGGCCCGCTCCGTGGGCCGGGGCCAGCAGGCCCGCGTGGTCTTCGCCTTCGGCTGCGGCCATATCGGGCAGCTGGTGGGCGATGCCCTTGTGGCAGCTGATGCAGGTCTTTTCGCCGGTGAACAGGAAGCGCTCATGCGCGTCCGCCGCCCGCTTGGACTGGCGGGTGATGTCCATCGACTCGTCGGAGTGGCAGTTGCGGCATTCCAGCGAGTCGTTGGCCTCAAGCCGCGCCCATTCGTGCTGCGCCAGTTCCAGGCGGTGCTCCAGGAACTTCTCCCGCGTGTTGATGGTGCCGAAGATCTTGCCCCAGACCTCCTTGGAGGCCTGCATCTTGCGGGCGATCTTGTTGGTCCAGTTGTGCGGCACGTGGCAGTCCGGGCAGGAGGCCCGCACACCGGAGCGGTTGGAATAGTGGATCGTTGGCTTCAGCTCCTCGAACACGTTGTCGCGCATTTCGTGGCAGCTGGTGCAGAAGGCCTCAGTGTTGGTGACCTCAAGTGCGGTGTTGAAGCCGCCCCAGAAGATGATGCCCATCACAAAGCCGCCCATGGTCAGGAAACCGAGCGAGAAATAGGCGCTGGGACGCCTGATGATCCACCAGAGACGTTTCAGAAAACCCCACATCAGTCAGACCCGCCCTGTTTGGAATGGACGTAGTCCAGCACCTTGTCCACATCGACGAACTCATTCTCGACCAGCGGCCGGGCATTGGTCTGCACCACGTGGCACTGGGTGCAGAAATAGCGCCGCGGGCTGACCGCGCCGAGGGTCTGGCCCTCGCGGTTCATGAAGTGGGTGACCGAGATCATCGGCGCCTGGCTGACTTCCACAGCCGTGCGGCTGTGGCAGGTCAGGCATTTGTTGGAGTTCAGATCGACCTGGTAGTTGTCGGTCTTGTGCGGGATCAGCGGCGGCTGATCCGGGTAGTTGCGCACCTGGCGGATGTCGGTGTTGACGATGCCGGGGATCTGAGTGGCTTCGCCCTGCGCGTCCAGCGGCGCGGTGTTGCGCAGCGTGGCGACCTGGTTCTGGGCGAAGGCGGCCGAAGCCAGCAGGATCGGTGCGGCCAGGATGGCGAGACGGAGATGTTTCATGACGGGCCTCACACTGCTTCGATACGGACTGCGCATTTTTTGAAGTCCGTCTGTTTCGAGATCGGATCGGTGGCGTCCAGCGTGACCTTGTTGATCAGCCGGCGCGCATCGAACCAGGGCACAAAGACCAGGCCTTTGGGCGGCTTGTTGCGGCCGCGGGTTTCAATCCGGGTGCGGATTTCGCCGCGCCGCGAGATCACCCGCACCTCGGTGCCGCGCCGGAAGCCCTGGGCCTTGGCGTCATCCGGGTGCATATAGCAGAGCGCATCCGGCACCGCCTGATACAGCTCCGGCACCCGCTGGGTCATCGAGCCGGAGTGCCAGTGCTCCAGAACCCGGCCGGTGGTCAGCCACATCGGGTATTCCTCATCCGGGCTTTCCGCCGGCGGCTCATAGGGCAGTGCAAAGATCACCGCCTTGCCGTCGGGCTTGCCGTAGAACTCATAGTCCGAGCCGGGTTTGACGTAGGGGTCAGAGCCTTCTTTGAAGCGCCAGCGGGTTTCCTTGCCGTCCACAACGGGCCAGCGCAGGCCGCGCACCTCGTGGTAGGTGTCGAAGGGCGCCAGATCGTGCGCCTTGCCGCGGCCGAATTCGGCGTATTCCTCGAACAGGCCCTTCTGGATGTAAAAGCCGAAGTCCTCGGATTCGTGGTTGCCGTATTCGCGGGCCTTCTCGGACAGCTCGTATTTGTCGACCTTGCCGTTGGCGAACAGCACCTCGAACAGGGTCTTGCCCTTGTACTCGGGGTTGGCGTCCAGGATTTCGGCCGGCCAGACCTCATCCGTGGTGAAGCGCTTGGAGAATTCAGCCAGCTGCCACAGGTCGGACTTGGATTCGCCCGGTGCGTTGACCAGCTGATACCAGAACTGGGTGCGGCGTTCGGCGTTGCCGTAGGCGCCTTCCTTCTCCACCCACATGGCGGCGGGCAGGATCAGGTCGGCGGCTTCTGCCGTCACCGTCGGATAGGCGTCCGACACCACGATGAAGTTGTCGGGGTTGCGGTAGCCCGGCAGCCCTTCCTCCATCATGTTGGGGGCGGCCTGCATGTTGTTGTTCACCTGCACCCAGTAGCAGTTGATCTTGCCGTCCTTCAGGTCGCGGTTCTGCTTCACCGCGTGGGAGCCGACCCAGCCCGGAACGGTGCCTTCGGGCAGCTTCCAGATCTTTTCGGCATAAGCGCGGTGTTCGGGGTTCTTGACCACCATGTCAGCCGGCAGGCGGTGCGAGAAGGTGCCGACCTCACGCGCGGTGCCGCAGGCCGACGGCTGGCCGGTCAGCGAGAACGGCGAGTTGCCGGGGGTGGAGATTTTGCCGGTCAGCAGGTGGATGTTGTAGAGCAGGTTGTTCACCCAGACACCGCGGGTGTGCTGGTTGACGCCCATGGTCCAGAGCGACATCACCTTGGTGTCGGGATCGGCATAAAGCTTGGCGATCTTCTCCAGCGTCTCTGCCGGGACGCCGGACATTTCCGCCGCTTTTTCAAGCGTGTATTCGGAAACGAACTCGGCGAACTCCTCAAACGTCATGTCCGAGGCGCCGTCGGCCTTGCCGGCGTTCTCGGCTGCCTGTTCCAGAGGGTGCTCAGGACGCAGGCCATAGCCGATGTCCTGGTTGCCGCGCTTGAAGTTGACGTGCTTGCCGACAAAATCCTTATGCACAGCGTCGTTCTGGATGATGTAATTGGCGATGTAGTTCAGGATCACCAGATCAGAGTGCGGCGTGAACACCGCCGGAATGTCGGCCAAGTCAAAGCTGCGGTGGGTGAAGGTCGACAGCACCGCCACCTTGACATGCGGATGGCTGAAGCGGCGGTCGGTGATGCGGGTCCACAGGATCGGGTGCATCTCTGCCATGTTCGAGCCCCACAGCACGAAGGCATCGGCGTTCTCGAAGTCGTCATAGCAGCCCATCGGCTCGTCGATGCCGAAGGTGCGCATGAAGCCGCCCACGGCAGAGGCCATGCAGTGGCGCGCGTTCGGGTCGATGTTGTTGGAGCGGAAGCCCGCCTTCATCAGCTTGGAGGCCGCATAGCCTTCCCAGACGGTCCACTGTCCGGAGCCGAACATGCCGATGCCCTCGGGGCCTTTCTCGGCCAGGGTCTTCTTCCACTTCTCAGCCATGACGTCGAAGGCTTCATCCCAGCTGACCGGGGTGAATTCGCCGTTCTTGTCGTATTCGCCGCCCGTCTTGCGCAGCAGCGGCGTGGTCAGGCGGTCGGCGCCGTACATGATCTTGGACAGGAAGTAGCCTTTGACACAGTTCAGGCCGCGGTTGACCTCTGCCTGGGTGTCGCCGTGGGTGGCAACCACCCGGCCCGCTTTGGTGGCCACCATGATCGAGCAGCCGGTGCCGCAGAAACGGCAGGCTGCCTTGGACCACTTCAGTTCGGTCAGGCTGGCGTCGGTAACAAGATTCTGCGCTGCCGCGGGGATCGGCAGCCCGGCGGCAAGAGCCGCGGCTGCCGCGGCCTGCGCCTTGATGGCGTCACGGCGTGTAATTCCGGTCATTGAGGGGTTCCTTCTTGAAGGGCGAGTTCCTGGGCATCGCAGGTCTGATGGAAGACAAGCGCCGCGCTGGCGACGCCGTCGAGAAGCTGGATTTTGGCCAGGGCATCGCCAATGGCGCGGTCACTGTCCGCTTCGAACAAAACGACGATTTTGCCCGAGGGGTCTGTTTGCGAGATTTCGGCGCGCGGCATGGATTTGATTTCGGCCAGAACGGCCTCCATCTGCTCCGGGTTGCTGCGCACCAGCAGGCTGGAGATATGCAGTTCTTCTGTCACCCGGGGCTCCTTTGCTGGCGGGGGTCGCGGATCGCGATTGCGTTGTTGGGACAGGTGGCAAGGCAGGCACCGCAGCCGGTGCAGGCACTGGCGTCCACCTGGATGGCGCCTGCCGGACGGACAGACAGATCCATCCGCAGGGCGCGGGGGTCGCAGATGTCGGTGCACAGCTGGCAGGTGATTCCCGCAGACAGCAGGCAGCTGCTGCCGATGTCCACGGTCACCGGCCAGGGCGCGGGCTGCTCCAGGTCGAACACAGGCTCCGGGCAGGCCTCGGCGCAGGCGGCACAGAAAGTGCATTCACCGCCGCGGAAACGGATCCGCGGGCGGCCCCGGCCGTCGATCTCGATAATCTCTTCCGGGCACGCCTCCGCGCAGGCATTGCAGCTGGTGCAATGCGCCTGCACCCGGGCCTCATCGGTCCAGGGCGGGCGGAACTCCGGCTCGGGCCGGGCGACCCGTCCGGTCAGGAAGGCGCGCCGGGAAGGGGCTGTGCTGGCATGGGCTGGCATCGGCCTGGCCTCTTAACCGGCGGGCGGGCCCAGGAAGATCTGGGAAATCCAGATGATCAGGCCGTAACCGCCGACAATCCCCACCGCCAGAACCGGCGCCAGAATGACGGCGAGAAACAGGAAAGTGTTCCGCTCTTCGGCTTTGGTTGGCTGTTCGGACATATGTGTCCTCCTTGGCTCTCACTTTCACAGCGGAGCAGGCCAGCCAGGAAACGGTCATCTCAGATGCCGGTTTTCCAGGTCAGCTTCACTTCGCTGGACGGGAGAATGCGAAGGACCGGCGCCCGGCACTTTGATCTGAGTCATTTTCTACGTGGTTGATTTGGAAATTCAAAACATTCAAATAATCAAAAGTAAGAGTAAGTTGACCAAGCGCAAACTCTTCCGCCGGTGGTTGTTAAGAATTTCAAAAAGTAGCAACGCGGCTGCTGATCAAGCGGCCTGAAGCCTGCGGGCGGCCGCGATCACAGAAACGGGCAGAGCCGCAGCGGCGCCGCAAAGCCACCGCCGGGTCCGAGGCGCGCAGCCTTCACCCGCACGTTTGGCGGGCCCTTGCCCCGCAGCGGCAGGCGGCGGGGCAAAGGGCTTCAAGGGAGGTTTTAGAAGTCCAGGTTTTCGACGCTGAGGGCGTTTTTCTGGATGAACTCGCGGCGGGGTTCCACGACATCGCCCATCAGCTTGGTGAACAGGTCATCCGCCTCGACCATATCGTCGATGCGCACCTGAAGCAGCGTCCGCGCGTCCGGGTCCAGGGTGGTTTCCCACAGCTGGTCCGGATTCATTTCCCCCAGACCCTTGTAGCGCTGCAGGGTGAGGCCTTTTTCGCCTTCCTCCAGGATCGCTTGCAGCAGGCCGAGCGGCCCGTGAATGATCTGGCTGCGGTCGCGGCGCACCAGCTGGGCGGTGGTGCCATAGATTTCCTGCAAGCTTTGGGTGAAGCTGCCGGTCTTGCGGGCCTCGCCGGAGCGCAGCATCGGGCCGTCCAGGGTGCGCACTTCCTCCACCCCGCGCAGGATGCGGGCCAGGCGGATGCCGTGATCCTGGGTGATCCGGCCCTGCCAGCCGCGCTCATATTCCAGCGCGATGGCGTCGAGGCGGGCAGCAACCTTGTCGGCAACGCCTTGCAGGTCGGAATCCACAGCACCGGGCACAAAGGCACCAGCTACCGCGGCCTGCTCCAGGATGTGGCGCGGGTAGTGTGTCGGGAAAGCATCCAGTACGCGCTTGAGCTGGCGTGCCTCATCGACCACGCGGGTGAGGTCTGCACCAGCGATCTCGGAGCCGTCGCCCAGTTTCAGCAGCGCGCCATCGACGCCCTGGTTGATCAGATAGTCATCCAGCGCCGCCTGGTCCTTGAGGTAGACCTCCGACTTGCCGCGCGCGACCTTATAAAGCGGCGGCTGCGCGATATAGAGGTAGCCGCCCTCGATCAGCTCCGGCATCTGGCGGTAGAAGAAGGTCAGCAGCAGGGTGCGGATGTGGGCGCCGTCGACGTCGGCGTCGGTCATGATGACGATCTTGTGGTACCGCAGCTTGGAGATGTCGAACTCATCCCGGCCGATGCCGGTGCCCAGAGCCATCACCAGGTTGCCGATCTCCTGGCTCGACAGCATCCGGTCGAAACGTGCGCGTTCCACGTTCAGGATCTTGCCGCGCAGGGGCAGGATCGCCTGGGTCATCCGGTCCCGGCCCGTCTGGGCAGAACCGCCGGCCGAGTCACCCTCGACCAGGAAGACTTCGGTCTTGGACGGGTCCTTCTCGGAGCAGTCCTTGAGTTTGCCGGCCAGGTAGTTCACGTCCATCGCGGTCTTGCGGCGGGTCAGCTCGCGCGCCTTGCGCGCAGCCTCGCGCGCCAGTGCGGCCTCGATGATCTTGCCGACGATCTGCTTGGCCTCGTTCGGGTTTTCTTCGAACCATTCGGCCAGCTTTTCGCCGACCAGGCTTTCCACCACCGGGCGCACCTCGGAGGAGACCAGCTTGTCCTTGGTCTGGCTGGAGAATTTCGGGTCCGGCACCTTGACGGACAGAACGCAGGTCAGGCCCTCACGCGCGTCGTCGCCGGTAAAGGAAACCTTCTCCTTTTTGGCGATGCCGGAGGACTGGGCGTAGTTGTTGATGGTCCGGGTCAGGGCGCCGCGGAAACCGGCCACGTGGGTGCCGCCGTCCCGCTGCGGGATGTTGTTGGTGAAGGGCAGCACCGTCTCGTGGTAGCTGTCGTTCCACCACATGGCGATTTCAACGCCGATCTCGTCCTTTTCACCGATGATATATACCGGGGTGTCCATGACCGGCGCCTTGTGGCGGTCCAGGTATTTGACGAATTCCTTGACGCCGCCCTCATAGAACAGCTCAATTTCCAGCCGCTCAGCCGGGCGCTCATCGATCAGGATGATGCGCACGCCGGAGTTCAGGAAGGCCAGCTCGCGCAGGCGCTTTTCCAGGGTTTCAAACGAGTATTCCAGGTTCGAGAACGTGTCGGTCGACGCCAGGAAACGCACCTCGGTGCCGGTCCGGTCGCCGCAGTCGCCAACCACGGTCAGATGCTTGGCAGTCTCGCCGCGCTCGAACCGGGCGATGTGCTCCTTGCCGTCGCGCCAGATGCGCAGCTCCAGCCAGTCGGACAGCGCGTTCACCACGGACACGCCCACGCCGTGCAGACCGCCCGAAACCTTGTAGGAGTTGCTGTCGAACTTACCGCCCGCATGCAACTGGGTCATGATGACCTCGGCGGCAGAGACGCCTTCCTCCTCGTGGATGCCCACCGGGATCCCGCGGCCGTTGTCGCTGACAGAAACGCTGGAATCGGCGTGGATTTTCACCGTTACGTGGTCGGCATGACCCGCCAGCGCCTCGTCGATGCCGTTGTCCACCACCTCATAGACCATGTGGTGCAGGCCCGAGCCGTCATCCGTGTCCCCGATGTACATGCCGGGGCGTTTGCGAACCGCCTCCAACCCTTTGAGAACCTTGATGGAATCCGCGCCATATTCTGCGGGGGCCTGCTCGTTTCCGGACATTCACATCTTCCTGTCTTTGCTTCGGGATTTTATACGAAGTCTGACCGGGAATGTCACGCGCAAGCCCCCTTTTTTCTTGGCAGAATCAGGCCGCTTTGGCCCCCAGCCCGCCAGCTGTCGCAAGCCAGGTTTTAACCTTGGCTTCAGGCGCATCGGTGGCCGGCGCGAATGTGCTGAAACGCGTGGGCTTGATGCCGACAAAGCCGAGGATCTGGCGGCTGATGAATTTCTTCACCGCGTTGCCGTAGAACAGCCGCAGCCACAGCGCAGGCGTGTCCGAGGTCAGCAGCACCCGCGCGGTCTTGCCGGTCAGCATCGGCGCCGGGAGCCCCATGAAACTCACATTGCGGGTGTCAAAGGCGCGCCCCGGCAGCAAGGCCCGGTCAAACACCGCCTTCAGCTTGGCCGGCACCGCCCCCCACCACAGCGGCGCAGCCATCACCACGTGCTCTGCCCATTCCAGATCCTCCAGAAACTGCGCAAGATCCGGCTCCAACGGCTTCGGGTTCTCATACCCGCCCTGCCCATAGTCCATGTCGAACTGCATTTGTGAGATGTCATGGCAGCGCACTTGGTGGCCGGCTTCCTCAGCCGCGGCCTGATAGGCGGCGCAGAGCGATTTTGACAGCGAGGTTTGGCCGGGGTGGCCGTTCAGGATCAGAATTTTCCGGGCAGACATATCGGACTCCGCAAGTTAAGTTGACCGTGGTCACTTTATTGAATCAAAAATGACCATGGTCAATTATAAAATTGACCATGGTCAATAACGAGATCGTGAGGCTGAGACATGACACGCGCCCCTCAGAAACGGCGGCTGGAAACCCGGGCAAGGCTGCTGGAAGTGGCGGCCGCCATCGTGCAGGAGCAAGGCTACAGCGGATTGCGGGTGGAGGATGTGGTGGCCCGCGCCGGCGTGGCCAAGGGCACCCTGTTCTCCCACTTCAAGGACAAGGACGGGCTGCTGGCGGTGCTGATCGGAGAAGAGGTGACGCGCCTGCTGGACGCAATGGAAGCCGGCGGCACCCCTTCGGACGTTGCCGCCCTCACCGCCCGGCTGGCTCCGCATCTCGATTACGTTGCGCAGGACCGCGTGATCTTTGATCTGCTGCTGCGCTATTCAGGCACCACGGCAGCGGAACCGGACGAAGTGGTGGCGGCAAGCTTTATCCGCCAAGTAACCTTGCTGACAGGCTGGCTGCAAACGCTGCAGGCAGCGGGCAAGGCCCGCAAGGACCAGCCGCCGGAACTGCTGGCAGAAGGCATCCAGGGCTTTCTCAACCATGTGCTGGGGGTGTGGTTTTGCGCCGAGCACGCGAATGACGCTTCGCCCGCCCAGGCGCTTGCACCCTATCTGCAGGCCTGGCTGCAGCCGCCCGGGTAGGGCCGGCGCTCAGGTGAAGGGGATCACCAGCCCCACACCGATCAGCAGCCCGCCCGACACCAGGTTGATGCGCCGCCGGATCCGCGCCGAGGTGATTGCACGCCGCACCCGGTGCACCATGCCCGCCAGCGCCAGGTTGCCGGTCAGCGGGATCACAAAGGACAGCGCCACGATGGCGGCCACATCCGGCCAGGAGGTGCCCGACAGGTCAAAGAACCCCGGCAGAACGCCCATATAGAACAGGATCGCCTTGGGGTTTCCCAGGATCGCGGCAATCCCGGCCATGAACCCGGCCCAGATCCCTGGGCGGGTCAGGGCCCGGTTTTCCTCCACTGCGTCGCCGGCATGGCGGATCAGCAGATACCCCATGCCGAGAAACATCAGGCAGGCCACCCAGCGCAAAACGGTCATGATGCCGGTGAACTCGGACACCACCCAGGACATGCCCGCAACGGCGATCAGCGGCCACAGGATATCGCCGCAAGCCACGCCCAGCGCCAGCGGCCAGGCCGCTTGAAATCCGCCCGAGACCGACCGCGCCATCAGCGCCAACCAAACCGGGCCAGGGGTCAAGAACAGGATCAGCAGCGCCCCCGCATAGAGGGTCAGATCCCAGGCAGAGACAGTCATTTTTGCAAAACCTCCGACGTGCCGCCGCTGTCCGAGACTTCCAGCACTTGGGCACGGCCCTCCAGTTCGGCAAACAGCTCCGGCCCGGTGCCGGTCATCCAGGCCTGGGTGCCCAGCGCGCAGATCTCGTCATACAGCGCGGCCCGGCGGCCTGCATCCAGATGCGCGGCCACCTCGTCCAGCAGCAGGATCGGCGGCGCGCCCTCGCGCTGCGCCAGCGCCCTTGCATTGGCCAGGATCAAGGACACCAGCAGCGCCTTTTGCTCGCCGGTGGAGCAATCCTTGGCCGGGATGCCCTTGGCCCGGTAAGTGCCGATCAGGTCGGTGCGGTGCGGCCCCACCAGGGTGCGGCCTGCCGCGAGATCCCGGAACCGGCTTTCCTGCAGCGCCTCGCGGAAATCATCTTCTGTCGCAGGCATGCTGCCTTCGGACTGCAGCAATTCCAGCTCAGCCGCGGGAAAGGCGGTTTCCGCCTCAGCCTGCGCCACTTGCAGCAGATCCACCGCCTGCACCCGCGCGGCGTGGATCCGGTGCCCGGCGGCGGCCATGCGGTCCTCCAGCACCCGGTACCAGGCCGCATCGCGCACCTGCTCCTTCAACAGCCGGTTGCGCTCGCGCATCGCTTTCTCATAGGCCAGCGAGGCCTCGGCATGGCCGGGCTCGAAACTCAGCGCGATCCGGTCTAGGAACCGCCGCCGCCCTTCCGCCGCCTCGATCCACAGCCGGTCCATCGCCGGGATCAGCCAGACCACCCGCGCCACCTGACCCAGCGCCAGCTGGCTGGCGGATTTGTTGTCGATCTTCACCTGCCGGGCGGTGCCGCCCTCGGACCAGGTTTCGACTTCATAAGCCTGCGAAGGCGCCCGCAGCTCTCCCCTCAGTTTCCAGCCCAGCGCTTCGGGCTGGCGCGCCATCTCCGCAGCGCTGGCGCGGCGCAAACCGCGGCCCGGCGAAAACAGCGACACCGCCTCCAGGATGTTGGTCTTGCCCGCCCCGTTGTCCCCGTAGATCGCCACCGGACGCCCGTCCAAACGCAATTCCGCCCGCAAATGCGAGCGGAAATGGGACAGGGTCAAGGCAGTCAGGGCCAGCACGAGGCGCGCTCCCTTTTCATTTTTCTAAAAATACCCGCGTCCCCCTGCCCGGCAGGCGGCTTTGCCGCCGAGAGGGGAGGCAGCGCCGTCAGGCGCTTCAGACCCGCATCGGCATCACGACGTAAACGGCGCTTTCGTCGTTGCCTTCGCGCATCAGGGTCGGATCCCCGGAGGAGTTGAACATGAACACGGCGTTTTCGCGGTCCACCTGGTTGGCGATCTCCAGCAGGTATTTGGCGTTAAAGCCGATTTCCAGCCGCTCGTCGTTATAGGCAACCGCCAGCTCTTCCTCGGCGGCACCGCTGTCGGGCGCATTGACCGACAGGATCAGCCGGTCCTCTTCCAGCTGCAGCTTCACCGCACGGGAGCGTTCGGAGGACACGGTCGCAACCCGGTCAACGGCTTGGGCGAACTCGGCGGCGTCCACTTCCAGGCGGCGGGTGTTGCCGGCCGGGATCACGCGGGTGTAGTCGGGGAAGGTTCCGTCGATCACCTTGGAGGTCAGGGTGATGTTCGGGGTGGCAAAGCGCACCTTGGTTTCCGAGACAGACACGGCGATGTCCATGTCATCATCATCCAGCAGCTTACGCAGCTCGCCAACGGTCTTGCGCGGCACAATCACGCCCGGCATGTCCTCAGCCCCCAGCGGCAGCTCGGCGTCGATGCGGGCCAGGCGGTGGCCGTCGGTGGCCACGGCGCGCAGAACTTTGCCGCCATCGCCCGATGACACATGCAGATAGACACCGTTCAGGTAATAGCGGGTCTCCTCGGTAGAGATCGCGAATTTCGACTTGTCAAACAGGCGGCGCAGCACCGCGGCCTTAGCGGCGAAGTTCGAGTGGTACTCGGACGAGGCCATCACCGGGAAATCCTCGCGCGGCAGGGTCGCCAGCGAGAAGTTGGAGCGCCCGGCCTCAACGGTCAGACGCCCGGTTGCGGCATCAGCGGTCAGGGTGACCAGCGCGCCGTCGGGCAGCTTGCGGACGATCTCGTGCAAGGTGGTGGCGGCGACGGTGGTGGCCCCGGCGCGCTCCACCTGGGCGGGGGCTTTGTCGACCACCTCGATATCCAGATCGGTGGCGCGGAACTGGACGCTGTCGCCCTCGGCTTCGATCAGCACATTCGCCAGGATCGGAATGGTGTTGCGGCGCTCGACCACAGACTGCGCCTGAGCCACAGCCTTGAGAAGCGTGCCGCGTTCGATGCTGATCTTCATGTCCCAAATCCTCTTCGTCAGGCCCGTGTCTGGTGCCGGGACAAGCAACCTACCTGTTTACCCCTGCCGCACAAGGCTTTTTATGGATTTCTCCAAGGGATTTCCGGCGGGGTCAAGAGGCGGCGGGCGGCTTGGCTGCGAAACCGGTGGAAACGTTGCACCGGAACCCGAAACTGTCCTTGCCGGGGCACGGAATGAAGTACGCCCCAGCGCTGGGGCCGGGGCGTGATACGGGCAGGTGAAACGACTGGAGAGGGCTTAGGCCTTCACCCGCTCCGATTTCGGATCGTACATCGGCTTCAGCGAGGCCTCGGCCCTCACCTTCACCCCGCAGACGTCGATCTCGTAGGTGGAGCGCAGAACATCCGCGGTGCTTTCGCTTTCGCACGGCACATAACCCATGCCGATGGCACCGCCCAGCGTGTGGCCGTAGTTGCCGGAGCTGAGGTAGCCCACGTATTCGCCGTCGCGGATGATCGGCTCATTATGGAACAAGAGCGGCTCGGGGTCGGTCAGCTTGAACTGGACCATGCGGTTTTTGGGACCGGTTTCCTTGCGTTCCAGCACCGCAGCTTTGCCGATGAAATCGTCCTTGCCGGTGGCAACCGCAAAGCCCAGGCCCGCGTCGATCACATTGTCCTCGCAGGTGATGTCGTGGCCGAAGTGGCGGAACCCCTTCTCGATCCTGCAGCTGTCCATCATGTGCATGCCGCAGAGCTTGAGGCCCATGTCCTGGCCCGCTTCCCACAAGGTTTCGAAAGCGTGGCCCGCCATGTCGGCGCCGACATAGATCTCCCAGCCCAGTTCACCCACGTAGGTCACCCGGTGCACACGGGCGAGACCCATGCCCAGTTCGATCTCTTGCGCGGTGCCAAAGGGGTTCACCTCGTTGGAGAAGTCGTTTGGCGAGACCTTCTGCAGCAGCTTGCGCGCATTCGGCCCCATCACCGCCAGCACGCCCTCGCCTGCGGTCACATCGGTGATCACCACGCGGTGGTCGCCCGCGTGGCGCATCATCCAGGTCTGGTCGGCCAAGCGGGTCACTGCCGGGGTCACCACCAGATAGGCGGTCTCGCTCAGGCGGGTGACGGTCACATCCGCCTCGATCCCGCCGCGGGGGTTCAGGAACTGGGTGTAGACGATCTTGCCCGCGGGAACGGAGACATTGGCACCGCAGATGTAGTTCAGGAATTTCTCGGCATCCGGACCTTCGACGCGGATCTTGCCGAATGAGGACATGTCGTACATGCCGATATTTTCCCGCACGGCGCGGTGTTCGGCGGCGGAGTTCTCAAACCAGTTCTGGCGCTTCCAGCTGTACTGGTATTCGCGCTCCTGCCCCTCATTGGCAAACCAGTTGGCGCGCTCCCAGCCGCCGATTTCGCCCATCACAGCGCCCTGCTCCAGCAGGTGATGGTGGAACGGAGTGCGGCGCACGCCGCGGGCGGTGGCCTTCTGGCGGTAGGGGAAGTGGTCGGCGTAGAGGAGGCCCAGAGTCTCTTTGGAGCGCTCGAACAGGTAGTGCTTGTTGCCCTGGAAGGGGTGCATGCGGGAGATGTCCACGTCACCGAGGTCAAACGGCTTCTGGCCGTCTTCCATCCACTGCGCCAAGGCCATGCCAGCGCCGCCGGCCGACTGGATACCGATCGAGTTGAAGCCTGCCGCGACCCAGAAGTTGTCCATCTCCGGCGCCAAGCCGAGGTGGTATGCGTCATCCGGGGTAAAGGACTCGGGGCCGTTGAAGAACGTGTGGATACCCGCCTCTGCCAGCATCGGCATCCGGTTGCAGGCCGCTTCCAGGATCGGCTCGAAATGGTCGAAGTCCTCGGGCAGCTGATCGAATTCGAAGCTGTCGGGAATGCCGTTCATCGCCCAGGGCTTGGCGTTCGGCTCAAACGCACCCAGCAGGATCTTGCCCGCGTCTTCCTTGTAATAGGCGCATTCATCCGGGACGCGCAGCACCGGCATCTGGGTGAGGCCCGTGATCCCTTCGGTGACGATATAGAAGTGTTCGCAAGCATGAAGCGGGACGTTGACGCCCGCCATGCGGCCGACCTCGTGGCCCCACATACCCGCGCAGTTCACCACCATGTCGGCCTCGATATGACCCTGCGACTGGCCGTCATCGCTGGCCCAGTCGACGCCGGTGACGCGGCGGCCGTCCTTGGAGATGCCGGTGACCTTGATGCGTTCCTTGACCAATGCGCCGCGCTGGCGGGCGCCTTTGGCCAGGGCCAGCGCGATGTTGGCCGGGTCGCCCTGCCCGTCCTTGGGCAGCCACACGCCTGCGGTCACGTCGCCCACATTCAGGTGCTCGTAGCGGGCTTTGACTTCCTCGGGGGAGATTTCCTCAACCTCGACACCGAACGCGCGCGCCATTGCTGCCTGGCGGAAGATCTCTTCCTTGCGCTCTTCGCTCAGGGCAACGGTGATCGAGCCGCAGCGCTTGAAGCCGGTGGCGACACCGGTTTCCGTTTCCAGCGAGCCATAAAGTTCCTGGCTGTACTTCGCCAGCTTGGTCATGTTGGCGGTGGCGCGCAGCTGGGCGATCAGGCCCGCGGCGTGCCAGGTGGTGCCGGAGGTCAGCTGCTTGCGCTCCAGCAGCACGACATCTTTCCAGCCGAGCTTGGTCAGGTGATAGGCCACCGAGCAGCCGATCACGCCGCCGCCGATAATGACCACGCGGGCCTTGTTGGGAAGATCGCTCATGTCATCGCTCCACATTCAGTGTCCGGCCTCATTTATCACGGGCAGGCGGCGCAAAATGCATCAAAAACGTCAGACTCCCCAGGCTATTCTCCGGCTGTGAGGATATTTTCCGATCCGTCCTCGCCCAGTCTGCGGCGCTTGCGCAGGGCAAAGGGGGTGATGCCGAAGAAGCTTTTGTAGAGACTGGAAAACCCGTTCGGAAACCCGCAGGCGAGGCCGATTTCCCGCACGCTCATGGTGGTGTTGAGCAAGAGGTTGTTGGCCTTGGACAGGCGCATTTCCCGGTAAAAGCCGTTGGGAGTGGTGCCGAGGAAGGTCTTGAACTTGCGCTCCAGCGAGCGGGTGGAAATGCCAAGCTCGGCAACAATTTCGCTGATTGGCACCGGTTCTTCGATGTTGTCCTGCATGATGCGGATGCAGTGGTCCAGGTCGCTGTCGCCGGTGATCGTCGGCTTGGCGCCGGCGAAGGGCTGCAGCGAGGAGAAGTCGCGCACTTGTTCGTGCAGCATGATGTTGGCCACGGTCATCTGCGCCGCGGCAGAGGTCAGCCGCCCGACGAGTTCCAGCGCAATGTCGACAGTGGAGCCCATGCCGGCGCAGGTCACCACCATCCCGTCCTCGCTGGCCAGCGCGTGGCTGGAATCGTTCAGCCCCATGCGTTCGCGCAGCAAGGCGGAGTTTTCCCAGTGGGTGGTCAGCCGCCCGGACGCGCCGCCCTGGTCGCGGATATAGCGGGCCGCAGCCTCCGCCAGCAGGTAGACCTTGATGCCGCGGCAGGTGTAGCTGGAAATCACCCGGCCCAAGCTGAGACCCGGGTGGTCCGGGTCGGAGTTGCCAAGGAAAAAGGCGTAATCCGCGTCAGGCTTGACCGCAAAAGGTTCGGTATCGAGGCTGAGGCCCGCCCGGCAGCCGACGCGTCCGCCCTGCAGCGAGCGCACCGTCCATTTGAACGGCGGCTGGGCCAGCACCCGGTTGGCGATCCGCAGCACCTCGAGGATTGCCGACATTTCGACCAAGACAAAGCCTTCGGTGACGATGATGTCGATGGTCCAGACCCGGGCAGGGTCGGCTGCTTTGGATTTTTCCGGAATTGCCATGCTGATCCCCTCCCCTGGGCAGACGATGTCAGACAGTGTCAGACGATCCGATGCCCGGCAGCACGCAGCTGGCGGGCCAGTTCGGCAATGTGGTCCGGGCCGACTTCACAGCAGCCGCCGACGATGGTGGCGCCCTGGGCCACCCAGCCCATCGCAAATTCCGCGTAGGCCTTGGGGTCCAGATCCTGGCGCTGCTCCAAGGCGTCCACGGTCGGCGCATCCTTCAGAAAGCCTTCGGAAATACGGGTAAAGCCATTGGCATAGGCCCCGAACGGCTTGCCGAAGTTCCTCACGATGTTCAGCCCGTCGCCGATCACCTCCGGACGGGAACAGTTAAGCAGAACCGCATCGGGCTGGTACTCCCCGACGACCTGCGCAAGCGCCGAAAGCGGTTCGCCAGAGCGCAGCAGGGTGCCATCCTCGTCATTGACGGAAGCGGACAGCCAGACGGGCTTATCAGTGTCAGAACAGCCCAGAAGCGCGCCTTTGGCATGCTCCAGCGAGGAGACCGTCTCAATCAGGAAGAGATCCGCCTTCGGCTCCAGCAGCGTGACCAGCTCGGCATATACCTGTTTCGCTTCGTCCTGCGGCGGGCAAATGTCCGGGCGGTAGGAAGCAATCAGCGGGCCCAGCGCGGCAGCGATGCGGCCTGAGCCATGCGCATCCCGGGCCGCCGCCGCCTGTGCCGCGGCTTTTTCCAGCAGCTCTTCGAAATGGTCTTCGATACCTGCGCGCACCAGACGGTCACGCAGCACGGCATAGGTATTTGTGGTGGCAATGGTGGCGCCGGCGGCAAAGTAGTCGGCGTGAATCCCGCCCACCACATCCGGCCTGTCGATCATCACCGAGGTTGACCACAGGGGCGTTGCCCTGTCACCGGAGCGCTTGACAACCTCCTGCCCGATCGAGCCATCCAGAAGCGTGATTTCAGCCATACCGAACCGTCCTTTTCTACCGGTGCCTTGCGCCGCCAGGATACAGGAAACGGTCCGGCGGCGCAGGCTGTCTTGCAATAGGGCGTCAGCCCGGGCAGATCGCCGCCCGGGCTCATGCCGGCCGATCAGGCGCGCAGGCGTTCGTTCGCCGGATCCCACAACGGTTCGTCTTTCTGAACCACCGCGCGGCATTTCTCACCGTATATCTCAACCTCCAGCTCAGTGCCCGGCACCGCCAGATCGGCGCGCACCATGCCCAGCGCGATGGAGGCATTCACACGGTAGCCCCAATCGCCGGAGGTGGTTTCCCCCACGATCTCCCCGTCCTTCCAGATGCAGGACATGTAGGGCGCATCCGCATCGCCGGCCTCGACAATCAGGGTGACAAAGGACTTCTTCACGCCCTGCTGCTTTTCGGCCTGGATCGCGGCCTTGCCCGGGAAGTCCTGCGGCTTGTCCAGCTTGACGAACCGCTCAAGGCCCCCTTCGAGCAGCGAATAATCGGTGCTGAGGTCGCCCTTCCAGGTGCGGTAGCCTTTTTCAATACGCAGGGAATTCAGCGCATACATGCCAAACGGCTTGGCGCCGCCCGCCAGCAGGGCCTCGTAAATCTCAGGCTGATGCTGGTTGGCGCAATGCACTTCCCAGCCCAGTTCGCCCGCATAGGACACCCGTGCCAGGAAGGCGGGCTTGCCTGCAACGGTGGCTTCCTGATGGGTCAGCCAGCCGAGCGACAGGTCAGCATCCGAGATGCCTGCCAGCAGCTCCCGCGATTTCGGGCCCGTGACGATCATGGTCGCGAAATCTGTGGTGCGGTCAGTCAAGGTCAGGCCCTCGGGCAGCGCCTTGCGTAGAATCTCGAAGTCGTGCCACTGGGCCGAGCCCGCAGTGATCATTGTGAAGTGGTCTTCGCCATGACGGATGCAGGACATCTCGGTCAGGATGCGGCCGCGGTCGTCAGAGAAGTAGACGAGGTTCATCCGCCCCGCCTTGGGCAGACCGCCGGTAATCATGCCGCGCAGAAACTCGGCTGCGCCCTCGCCGTCCAGGTTGAAGCGGGAAAAGCCCGGCAGATCCAGCACGCCGACGCTGTCGCGCACCGCTTCGCATTCTTCCTTGATCCGCTGCTGCCACGGTCCGGAGCGGCCCCAGGTATGGGTCGCTTCCTCGGAGGTGTCATCACCATCCTTGGCAAACCAGTTGGCGCGCTCCCAGCCGTTGTAGGCGCCCATCTGGCCGCCCAGTCCGATGATCCTGTCATGCACCTGGCTGACCTTCTTGCCGCGCGCAGCGGGCCATTCGTGGTGCGGGAAGTGCATGGCGTATTCGTTGCCGTAAACCTCCATGCCTTTCTGGTCGCAATAATCCTGATCGGTGTAGTCGGTGTAGCGGCGCGGATCGACCGACCACATGTCCCATTCGGTCTGGCCATCAACGATCCACTCCGCCAGCACCTTGCCGGCGCCGCCGCCCTGGGCGATGCCAAAGGTGAAAACGCAAGCCTCAAACGCGTTGTCGACACCCGGCATCGGGCCGATCAGCGGCAAACCGTCGGGCGCATAGGGGATCGGGCCGTTGATCACGCTGGACACACCCGATGAGGCCATCAGCGGCACCCGCTCCATCGCATCGGTCACGATGTCCTCGATCCGGTCCAGATCGTCCGACCACAGCTGGAACGAGAAATCGTCCGGCATCTGGTCCTCCTCGGTCATCCAGTGGCCTTTGCAGTTCGGTTCGTAGGGGCCGAGGTTGTAACCGTTTTTCTCCTGACGCAGGTAATAGGAGACATCCACGTCGCGGATCAGCGGCAGCTTTTTTCCGTGCTCCTTACTCCAGGCTTCCACTTCAGGGATTTGCTCAGTCAGCAGGTACTGGTGGCTCATCACCATCATCGGCACAGTGCGGCCGCCGTACTCCTTGAACCACTCACCCACACGCTGAGCATAATAGCCGGCGGCGTTCACCACATAATCGCATTCGATGTCGCCCTTGTCAGTGTGCACGATCCAGGTTTTGTCTTCCTTCTGCGTCACACCAGTGGCCGGGCAGAAGCGGATGATCCTCGCGCCCATGTCACGGGCGCCCTTGGCCAGTGCCTGTGTCACCTGCGCCGGGTCGATGTCGCCATCCGACGGATCCCACAGCACACCTTCCAGATCATGGGTTTCCAGGAACGGATAGTTTTCCTTGGCTTGCTCCGGGGTCCAGATTTCCATCCCGATGCCCTGGTAACGGCCCATGGAGCAGGCGCGCTCGAACTCCTGCATCCGCTCCTTGGTGTGCGCCAGGCGGATCGAACCGGTCTGGTGATAGTTCATCGGATAGTCGACCTCCTCGCCAAGGCGCGAATAGAGCTCGGTCGAATAGCGCTGCATGTTCATGATCGACCAGGAGGTCGAGAAGGTCGGGACGTTGCCCGCGGCGTGCCAGGTCGAGCCGGCCGTCAGCTCGTTCTTTTCCAAGAGCACGCAATCGGTCCAGCCCTTCTTGGCCAGATGATAAAGCGACGAGCAGCCGATGACGCCGCCGCCGATGATGACCACACGGGCCTTGGATGGAAAATCAGACATGTTCGCTCCCTAGTCTCAGTCTTCTTGCGGCACGCCGTCCGCAATCTGGTAGTAGTCGCCCTTGGAGGCGGTAAAGATGTGCTTTTCGACGCTGAGACCGGTGTTCCCGTCGACGGCGCCTAAAGCAAAGCTGGTGGTGTCTTCGCCCGCCCCCTTCCAGAACAGGAAAGAACCGCAGCGCGGGCAGCTACCGCGCTTGGCCTGTGGCGTTGCCTCGAACCAGCTCACCGGACCGGTGATGGCGAGGTCCTCATCGCGCACCTGAGCCGACGCCCAGATGCCGCCGGATTGCTTGCGGCACTGGCTGCAATGGCACATCGAGGCACCCTGCGGCCGGGCCGCAGTTTCAAACCGGATGTCGCCGCAAAGGCAGGATCCCTTGATCATTTTTCCCTCCTAATAAACCGGCGGCGCGATCACCCAGACAGCCACGGCGGGCTCGTCGTAGGGGTTCGACCACTGATAGGGCTCATGCTTGATCCGGAAGCTGTCACCGGGACCGACGGTAAAGCTGCGGCCGCCGATCAGCAGGTCCAGCCTGCCCGAGATCATGTAGCCGACCTCCTGTGTCGGCCGGTTGGCCGGCGTCTGCATCCGCGAGCGCGGCTGGAAGGTGGAATGCACCATCTCGAAATCGTCGGTCAGGTCGGGCGACAGCAGCTCTTCGATCAGCCCTTCCTCGCCAGACCCCATCGGCCGGCGGGAGCCTGCGCGCACGATATACCCATGTTCCTCCGCCGGGGCGCCGGAATGGGCAAACAGCATCGACATCGGCACGCCCAGCGCCTCGGCAATCTGGCGCAGGTCCGAGATCGAGGGTTCGGACATGTCGCGTTCAACCTGGCTCAGCCAGCCGACCGAGCGGTTCAGAACCGCAGCGATATCCGACAGCGTCAGCCCCCGCGCCTTGCGCAGGGCCCGGATATCGGCCCCCAGTGTCGCTGCTGCCAGGGTCTGGTCGTTCACAGCCTCTCTCCTCGTTCGTGAAAAAATCCTCTTGTTTTTCACGATGCCCCGAGTCCGTGAAATTTCCAAGCATTTTTTCACGTGAGGCTTTCCCCCATAAAAAACCCGGCGCACAAAGGCGCCGGGCTCTTTCATCTTTCAAAAAGCACTCTGGGGTGAGGCCGCAAGGCCGAGGGGCAAAGCCCCTGCCGGCGAATCAGCTTTGGCCGAACACCTGCCGCAGGATCGCGGCTAGCTGGTCAGCATCTTCCTGGGTGAAGGCATCGGGCCGGTCGCTGTCAATGTCAAAAACCCCGATCAGATCGCCCGCCGCATTCCAGACCGGCAGCACCAGCTCCGACCGGGTCGAAGAGGCGCAGGCGATGTGGCCGGGAAAAGACTCCACGTCCGGGACCAGCTGCACCTCGCCGCTGCGTGCGGCTGCGCCGCATACACCGCGCGAAAACGGGATTTGCAGGCAGCCATGGCCACCCTGATAGGGTCCGATCTTCAGCAGCTCCGGCGCAACGGCGCGGTAAAAGCCGGTCCAGTCGAACCGGCCGTCGGCGTGATGCACCTCGCAGGCGACGGTGGCCATAAGCGCCACTTCATCCGTCTCGCCTTCGGTCAGCGAAGCGATGGTTTTGGCCAGTGTTTCATAATCGGCCCGCATGAACAGCCCTCCTTAAACGCAGCAGAGGGGGCTGTCTGCCCCCTCTTGACCTGACGGTCAATTCACCCCCGAGGATACTTCGGGCCAGATGAAGGGATCACACCCGCTCGATTGCGATCGCGGTGCCTTCGCCGCCGCCGATGCAGATAGCTGCGACCCCGCGCTTGAGGCCGCGCTTTTCCAGCGCGTTCAGCAAGGTGACCATGATCCGCGCGCCGGAGGCGCCGATCGGGTGGCCCAGCGCACAGGCGCCGCCGTTCACATTCACCTTGTCGCGGGGCAGGCCCATTTCGTGCATGAAGGCCATCGGCACCACGGCGAAGGCCTCATTGACCTCCCACAGATCGACATCCTCAACCTTCCAGCCGATGTTCTTGAGCAGTTTCTGCGCAGCCGGAACCGGCGCGGTGGTGAACCAGCCCGGCGCCTGGGCGTGGCTGGCATGGCCCAGAATGCGGGCGCGCACATTCAGACCCTGCGCCTCGGCAGCCTCGGCGGAGGCCATCAGCAGCGCCGCGGCGCCATCCGAAATGGAAGAGGCATTGGCGGCGGTCACGGTGCCATCCTTGCGGAACGCCGGTTTCAGAGTCGGGATCTTTTCCGGGCGCGCCGATTTCGGCTGTTCATCGGCATCCGTGACCACTTCGCCCTTACGGGTTTTCACGGTCACAGGCGCAATTTCACCATCGAAGGCACCGCTTTCCTGTGCTTCCAGCGCATTGGACAGCGATTTCAGCGCGTATTCGTCCTGGGCTTCGCGGGTGAACTGGTATTTCTCCGCGCAGTCCTCCGCAAAGGTGCCCATCAGGCGGCCCTTGTCATAGGCGTCCTCCAGCCCGTCCAGGAACATGTGGTCGATCACCTGGCCATGGCCGATGCGGGCGCCGCCGCGCATTTTCGGCAGGATGTAGGGGGCATTGGTCATGCTCTCCATGCCGCCCGCAATCATCGTGTCCGCGTGGCCCAGCGCAATCTGGTCAAAGGCGATCATCGCCGCCTTCATGCCGGAGCCGCACATCTTGTTGAGCGTGGTGGCCGGCACCTCTTCGCCCAGGCCCGCCGCAAACCCGGCCTGGCGCGCCGGCGCCTGGCCCTGGCCCGCTGGCAGCACACAGCCCATCAGCACCTCGTCGGCAGTGGCCGCGCCGGCCCCTTCGAGGGCCGCCCGGATGGCCGCGCCGCCCAGCTCCGAAGCCGTCACCCCGTCGTACATTCCCTGGAACCCGCCCATCGGCGTCCGGGCTGCTCCGGCGATAACAACATCTTTCATGCAATTTTCCTCCAATCGTCAAAATTATACCTACAGAAAAGTAAGCTTTGCGGTCTAGAGTGCAGCCAAATGACGTTACATCCCGGGGGAAGAAATGAGCCTGACGACCACCATGACGGACGATGCCCAGATCGTCAAAGTCAATGCCGAACGTATTGACGCCGCCATGGCCATCCAATTCAAAGAGGACATGCGGACGGAAACCGAAAGCGGCCCGGAGCGTGTGATTTTGGATCTGTCCGAGGTCCAGTTTATCGATTCCAGCGGGCTTGGCGCAATTGTCGCGGCGATGAAGCAGCTGGGCGGCAGCCGCAAGCTGGATCTCGCCGGTCTGACCCCGATGGTGGAAAAGGTTTTCCGGCTCACCCGGATGGACACGGTCTTTGACCTTTATGGTTCGCTGAGCGAAGCAACCGCGCCTGCTGACGCAAATTCCTGAAGACGATGCGCTGGCGGCGCAAAGCGAGAAATTGATGGTAAAAACCTTTGCCTGCTCGTTCACGGCCACAAATCTGGATGCCCGCCAGGGGATCCAGTCCGTGGTCAGCAAACTGCGGTCCCTCGGGGTTCCGGGTGCCCGCGTGGACGAGGTGCAAATTGCCCTGACCGAAGCCGTGAACAACGTGGTCGAACACGCCTATGAGGACAGACCGCCTGGCGATGTCCGGATCCGGGGGGAGCTGTTCCCGGAGCGGTTGTGGATCAGCATTCAGGATGCCGGCAGCCCGTTCCCCAAGGGTGAGCTGCCCGAGGGCAAACCCGCCGACATCAGCGGCCCCGCAGACAGCCTGCCCGAAGGCGGCTTTGGCTGGTTCCTGATCCGGGAACTGGCAAGCCAGGTCCAGTACGAGCGGTCGGAGGGAAACAACAACCTGTCGCTCTGCTTTGAAATCCAGGTCACCAGCCCTTCTGAAAACTCCTGAACCAGGTCCCGCCCCGGCCCGCAGGCAAGCCGTCGGTTAGCTGCATTTTTAACGCTCCGCCACACCGGCGCCGCATTCCCGGCAAACCGCAGCCCAATACATATGCGAAACCTTACCTGTAGCTGAAACGAGCTTCCCCTGGTGCCGCGTATCCTAGCCCCCACCAGTGCACGGCACCGGGGACATCTCTTTCAAACCGCTCTCCCGCCATTTGATCCGTAACGTTCCGTCCCGCCGCAGCGGACCGGGAATTTTATTGCCTTCCTGCACCGCCTGCCTAGGCTCTGTCCGGCAACAGCAGGGAGCCGGAGCATGCGCGACTTTCATCTTCCCGGGCGGTCAGCCGTTTTCGCAGGCAACGGCCTGTGCGCTACTTCTCACCCGCTGGCGGCCGGCGTGGCGGTGGATATCCTCAAGCGCGGTGGCAATGCGATGGATGCGGCCCTGGCCGGGGCGGTGCTGCTGGGCATTTGCGAACCGCAGATGACCGGGATCGGCGGCGACTGCTTTGTGCTCTTTTCGCGGCCGGGCAGCGGGGTTCAGGCGCTGAACGGATCGGGCTGCGCGCCTGCGGCCGCCAGTGCCGGCGCCATGCGGGAACGGGGCCTGCACGCGGTGCCGCTGGGCAGCCCCGAGTCTGTTACAATCCCTTGCGCAATCGATGCCTTCTGCCGCCTTGCCGAACGCGAGGGCCGGCTGGGGCTCGATACGCTGCTTCAGCCCGCGATACATTATGCAGAGGAAGGCGTGCCGGTGGCGCCGCGCACGGCCTTTGATTGGAAGAACGGCGCCGGCACGCTGCAAGGCGCGGCCCGGCGCCATTATTTGAGGGACGGGAACCCCCTGCGCAGCGGCGAGGTTTTCCGGGCGCCCGGTCAGGCCGAAGTCCTGCGCCGCATCGCCAAACACGGGCGGGATGCGTTTTATACTGGCGACGTGGCTGAGGACATGGTCCAGGCGCTGGCCGCACTAGGCGGCGTTCACACGCTGGAGGATTTCGCCGGCGCAACCAGTTTTGCAACACAGCCGGTAAGCGGACAGTACAAGGCGCATGAACTGGCCGAGCATCCGCCCAACGGTCAGGGCGCGACGGCAATTCTTCTGCTGAATATCCTCAAGCACTTTGACCTTGCCCGGATGGACCCGTTCGGGGCCGAACGGGCGCATATCGAGGCTGAAGCCGCCAAGCTTGCTTATGATGCGCGCAACCGGTTTCTGGCTGATCCGGACCACACCTCGCGGCTGGCGCATATGCTGGCCCCGGAAACTGCCGCCAGCCTTGCCACGCTGATCGACCCCAAACGCGCGATGTCGGCTGCCGCGCCGCTGAGCGAGGCCGTGCACAAGGATACGGTCTACATCACCGTGGTGGACAAAGACCGGATGGCCGTGTCGCTGATCTATTCGATTTTCCACGGCTTCGGGTCCGGCATCGCGTCAGAGAAGTTCGGCATCCTGCTGCAGAACCGCGGTGCGGGTTTCACCCTGGAGGAAGGCCACCCGAATGAGCTTGGCCCCGGCAAGCGGCCGATGCACACGATCATCCCCGCCATGCTGCAGCAGGACGGAGAGGTGATCATGCCCTTCGGTGTGATGGGCGGCGGCTATCAGCCCGCGGGTCACGCCCGGCTTGTCACAAACCTGCTGGATTTCGGCATGGATCTGCAATCCGCCGTCGACGCCCCGCGCTGCTTTGCCGACGGCGGCGTGCTGAAGGTCGAGCGCGGGTATGCGGCGCCGGTTCATCAGGCCCTTGCGGATCTGGGGCATAAGATAGAGGTGCCGGACACACCGCTGGGCGGTGCGCAGGCTGTCAGGATCCATGCCTCGGGCGTTCTGGAGGGCGCCAGCGATCCGCGCAAAGACGGCTGTGCGCTGGGGTATTGATGGGCAAATCTGCCACTGTTTCGATCAGCGGCCGGTCTCGTGCGGCTCTCAGTTCAACTGGTAGTGCAGCGCATAGGCGCCGCCATCGAAATTGCCGAACATCTCAGGCACGTCCGGGTGGCCGACCGGCTCCCCGGAGTAATCCGCCACCAGGTTCTGCTCCGAGACATAGGCCACATAGTAGCTTTGGTCGTTCTCCGCCAGCAGGTGGTAGAAAGGCTGGTCCTTCACCGGACGGCTGTCCTCGGGGATTGCCTCGTACCACTCCTCGGTGTTGGAGAATTCCGGATCAACGTCGAAAACCACCCCGCGGAAGGGGTGCTTCCGGTGGCGGACGACCTGCCCAAGGTTGTATTTCGCTCGTGTTCTTAACATGGTCATGCTAGCCCCCGTTCTTTGTAAATAGCGCGCTCGCGCAGCAATTGTCCAACTCTTGGCGCAAATTTTCGGGGAAACAGATTGTGAACCTGGCTCTGACAGTGCTCGAAATCACCGCTCCGGTGTTCCTCCTGGCCCTGGCCGGGTTCCTCTGGGTGAAACTTGGTTTTGAGTTCCGGACCCAGTTTGTCACCCGGCTGGCAATGACGCTGGCGGTGCCCTGCCTGATCTTCACCGCGCTGATGAACACCAGCCTGGACAAGGCGGCGCTGGGGACATTCGTGCTGGCCGCGCTGGCAGGACATGCGGTGATGGCAGTAGCGGGCGAGATCCTCTGCCGCACCGGCGGGCTGGAGCGGCGGACCTATCTGGCGCCGTTTATCTTTGGCAACACCGGCAACCTGGGCATTCCGCTGGCGATGTTTGCCTTTGGCGAGGCCGGGCTTGGCTATGCCGTCGTCATGCTCGCCGTGTCTGCCATCCTGTCTTTCACTTATGGCATCTACCTGGTGGCCGGGCACAGTGCGGGCAGCAAGGCCATCCGGGAGCCTATGGTCTGGGCCACACTGCTGGGCGCGCTGTTCCTGTGGCAGGACTGGGAAACCCCGCGTTTCCTGACCAACGCGCTGGAGCTGACCGGGCAGATGGCGGTGCCGCTGATGCTGATCACCCTCGGGACCGCCGTGGCCCGGCTGACGCCCGGCGAAACCGGCAAGGCGGTTGCGCTGTCACTGGTGAAGTTCCTGGTCAGCGCCGCCGCGGGCTGGGGCCTTGCGGTGGCGTTCGGACTGGATCCGACGGCTTCGGGCGTGCTGATCCTCCAGCTGGCCACCCCCGTCGCCGTCACCGCCTATCTGCTGGCAGAGAAATTCGAGGCAGATTCCAGCGCCGTGGCGGGGCTTGTGGTGGTCTCGACCCTGATGTCGGCGCTGCTGCTGCCGCTGCTGCTGAGCCAGGTGCTGGAAATTTGATTTTCACACCGGCCGCAATCCGCTAGAGTTGCCGAAAACATACCCAATACAAAAATGGGCTGAGGCAATGAGCAGATTCCTGAGCGCCCTTGTACTCCTGATGGCGGTCGCGTCATGCGGAGGCGGGCACAAAGCGCCGCCGCGCAACCTGGATAACGCGTGCAGCATCATCCAGCAGCGCCCCGAATACCTGAAGGCGTTCCGCGCCACCCAGCGCCGCTGGGGCGTGCCGGTGCATGTGCAGATGGCAACCATCTATCACGAAAGCCGGTTCCGCGGCGACGCCCGCACGCCGCACCAGTTCCTGCTGGGCGTGATCCCGGTCGGGCGGCAATCCAGCGCCTATGGCTACAGCCAGGCCCTGGACGGCACCTGGGACGATTACCGCCGCGATACCGGCCGGCGCCGGGCCAAGCGCGACCGGATCAGCGATGCCGCTGATTTCATGGGCTGGTACATGCGCAAGAGCTACGAGAAAAACGGCATCCCGCTCTATGATGCGCGCAATCAGTACCTGGCCTATCACGAGGGCCATTACGGTTATGCCCGCGGCAGCTACCGGTCGAAATCCTGGCTGATGCGGGTGGCCGGCAAGGTCGAATCCCGCGCTCAGACCTATCAGGCGCAGCTCGCCACCTGCCGCAAGTTCCGCTGAGGCCCAGCAGGCGCGGCGCTCCCGCCCGCCTCGCGGTCTTTCTGGCGAAAGACGCTCAGCCGTTGGGCCGGGCACCGCGCTGACGCGCGGTGCGGTACCGTGCCGTTTGCCCTGTTACAGCTGGAAGAACGCGGTTGCGCGCCGGGCGCCAGCCCGGCGCCGGGCCCAAGGCCGACAGGCGGTTCCGGCGCAGCCGGAGCAGCCGCGGGCGCGGGAGCCGCCGTTGCGCTGTGGGACGTGCCTTAGCGGGATCTGCCGCTGGTGGCGAACAGACTGGAAGACAGCTTCTGGCCGGTTGTCATTGCGCCCAGGATGACGGTTGTCTTGCCCCCTGCGCTGTCATGGATCACCCACTTGCGCAGCTCCACCGGATCACCGGTGAACATCATCTCGATACTGCCGTAATCCGGATGCTCCGGATCCTGCGCCCGCACGATGGTCGAGGTTCCGTCAAAGCTGTGCCCCACCACCATGTTGGCGCGACCCAGATCCACCCGGCGGTCGAGGATAATCGACAGCGGCGTCCGTTTCAGCGGATAGGTCTCTGGCGGCTGGTTCGACTTGGGGTCGTGAATCACCACCGCCCCGCCGCCGGCCACCACCGTGCCGCCGCCCTTGCCGTCATACTCAAACCGCATCCGCCCCGGCCGGTGCATATACAGCTTACCGGTCGACAGGCTGCCATCATCGTTGATTTGGGTGAAGGGTGAAGACGCTGTGGAGATCCCGTTCAGATAACTGGAAATCTCGTTCAGGCTCAATTTCTCTGCCGCCCAGGACGCCGGCGCGGCGAGGGTCAGCGCAATGGCAAGTGCAATCCGTTTCATGAGTCCAACATAGGTGCGGCATTGCAGATGTGAAGATGCCGGACCCGCGAGGATCCGGCATCGGCAGAATTTTGTCAGCTCACTGTTCGGGAACCAGAATTTCCCGCTTGCCAACGTGGTTGGCGGCAGAGACGACGCCCTCTTCTTCCATCTGCTCCACCAGACGGGCCGCTTTGTTGTACCCGATCGCCAGCTTGCGCTGGATGTAGGAGGTGGAGCACTTGCGGTCCTTGATCACGATGGCAACAGCCTGATCATAGAGCGCATCCTCGCCATTGGTGTTGCCGCCGGTGTTCAGCCCCAGAACCGCGTCGATATTATCGGCCTTGTCGTCGTCGGGGCCGTCCAGCACGCTGCCGACGTAATCCGGCGGGCCGAATTGCTTGAGGTGGTTTACCACCTCCTCAACCTCTTCATCCGAACAGAACGGGCCGTGGCAGCGGGTGATCTTGGCGCCGCCTGCCATATAAAGCATGTCGCCCATGCCCAAGAGCTGCTCAGCGCCCATCTCGCCCAGAATGGTGCGGCTGTCGACCTTGGAGGTCACCTGGAAGGAAATCCGGGTCGGGAAGTTTGCCTTGATGGTGCCGGTGATCACATCGACCGAGGGACGCTGGGTGGCCATGATCAGGTGGATGCCGGAGGCCCGCGCCATTTGCGCAAGGCGCTGGATACACGCCTCGATCTCCTTGCCCGCGACCATCATCAGGTCGGCCATCTCGTCAACGATCACGACGATATAAGGCAGTGCCTTGGGTTCGAACTCTTCAGTCTCGAACACCGGCTCGCCGGTGTCGTCATCAAATCCGGTCTGCACCGTGCGCGAGAACATTTCGCCCTTGGCCAGCGCATCCTTCACCCGGCCGTTGTAGCCCGCGATGTTGCGCACGCCCATCTTGGACATCTTGCGGTAGCGGTCTTCCATCTCGCCGACGACCCACTTCAGGGCCACAACCGCCTTTTTCGGGTCGGTCACAACAGGGGACAGCAGATGCGGGATGCCGTCATAGACCGACAGTTCCAGCATCTTGGGGTCGATCATGATCAGGCGGCATTCATCCGGGGTCAGCTTGTACAGCAGCGACAGGATCATGGTGTTGATCGCCACCGACTTACCGGAGCCGGTGGTGCCCGCGATCAGCAGGTGCGGCATCTTTGCCAGGTTCGCGACCATGGCGTCGCCGCCGATATCCTTGCCCAGCGCCAGCGGCAGCGCGTGGTTGCCGTCGCCGAAGTCGCGGGAGGACAGGATTTCGCGCAGCACCACCTTCTCACGGTTCTCGTTCGGCAGTTCGATGCCGATCACGGTGCGGCCGGGCACGGTGGACACCCGCGCCGACAGCGCCGACATGGAGCGCGCGATGTCATCCGCCAGGCCGATCACACGCGAGGCCTTGAGGCCCGGCGCCGGCTCCAGCTCATACATGGTCACCACAGGGCCGGGACGGACCGAGACGATCTCGCCCTTGACGCCATAGTCGTCCAGCACCGTTTCCAGCATCCGGGCGTTTTCTTCCAGCGCTTCATCGCTGAGGTGGTGGCGCTCGATGCTTGCCGGGTTGGTCAGCAGGCTGAGCGGCGGCAGCTCGAAATCGCTGCTGCTGTCGTCAAAGGCCAGATTTGGCTGGGCCTCGGCCTTGGCGCGCGCCGACGGCTGCACAGTCTTGCGCACCGGCTTTTCAACAACTGCCTTGCGCGGCTCTGCCACCGGCAGGTCAACGGTCAGGCGCGGCCCTGCCTTGGTTTTTTCCGGGGCGGGCGAAGCCGGCGCGGCGGACAGCGGAAGCGCTTCGGAGGGCACGTGGTCCGGGGTCAGCGTATCGGGACCGGGAGCATCGCCGCCGGAGTCGGGATCTTCGTGCCGCTCTGCAACTGGCGCTTCAACTGGCGCTTCGGGGATCGCAGCCTCCTCCGCAGGCGCCTGCCAGACCAGGGGCGGCTCGTCCGGAAGCGGCGGCACCGGGTTCAGCGCTGCGGTCAGCGGCGGCTCGGGCGGCAGCCCGCCCTGGGCGGCTGCCGGATTGAAGATCAGCGGCGCAGGGCGCTGACCGCGGCCTTTGGTCAGCGGCAGGTTCGGATCCTGTTCCGGCGGCACATCAGCGGCACGGCGGATGCGGACGGCATTGGCGATTTTCTGGGAAATCCGGTCCTCGCCGGCCTCTCCCTCTGGCAAAGTTTCAGCGTCATCCGCTGCCTGCATCTCTGCCGCATGGGCGTGTTCTGCCGCCGGCGCAGGCGCGGCGCGGCGGATCAGCCCCGGCATTCGGGACAGCAGCCCACCCTTGGCCGGCGCTGCCGGCTCTGCCCGGGCAGCCTCATCCATATAATCGCCATAGGGCTCTTCGGGATAGTCCTCGAACATCTCCGGGCCTTGGTCTTCGCTTGCATAGGCGGCAGCCTCATCGGCTTCTGGTGCCCGTCCGGCCCGCTCCTTGCGGTAGGTCATCGCGGCCTGCAGCCCGCTGGAGGCGCCGCGGCCCAGCAGAGCGGCAACCGCGCCATAGCCCAGGATCAGCCCGACCATGACCTTGTGCAGGCCTTTCTTCACCTCCAGCCAGGTAAAGCCCAGCACGGCGCAGCCCAGCGCCAGCATCCCTGCCGCACTCAGCAGCGACATGATCTTGACCATGAAATGCAGGCTGACCGGCAGCAGCGCCAAGAGCGCGCCCAGGAAGGTGTAGCCCACCATGCCGCCCAGGCCGAAATCATAGTTCTGCTGCCAAGTAGAGCTGGCATTCAGGGTTTCCATATGCAGCGCCACGATCAGCAGCCAAGGCACCGACAGCAGCAGCGGCCAGACCACCCGGTCCTCGCCCCGGTGCAGCACAAACCGCAGGCCCCAAGCCGACAGGAACAGCGGCAGCGCCCAGCTGGCCTTGCCGAACAAGGTGATCAGGATGAAGGAGACAGAAGCGCCCGGGCGGCCCAGCCAGTTCTGCACCGGCGCGTCAGTGGAAACGGTCCAGTTCGGATCCTCCGGCGTGTAGGAGCCAAGCATGGCCGCAACCATCAGCCCCACCAGAATCAGGGCGATCCCGATCAGTTCCTTGCCGCGCTTTTCAATGGCCGCCTGCATATTGCTGTCGAGCAGCGGATCGCGGCTGCGGGTTTGAAATGCCATGCCTACCTCAGTTCCGTTTCCTTTGCCCGTGCCCCGCTGTTCACCGCGGGGTCACGCGCCTGTCCGTTTTTTGGTCTTGGCTGTGCGGCCCCCAGCCAGGCGCCGCGCAGCAGAATTCAGTAAAGACAGCCGCGCAGCGTGCTCAGCGCCTTGCGGGTGTCCTCGGCGGGGGCGACAAGCGCCACCCTGATGTAGCTCTCGCCCGGGTTCTGCCCAGGTTCGCCCTGCGCCAGATAAGCGCCGGGCAGCACCCGCACACCGGTTTCCGTCCACAGCTTCAGCGCGGCCTGCTCGCCGTTGTCCACCGGAAGCCACAGAAAGAAGCCCGCTTCGGGCGCCATATATCCGTCGAGGCCGTCGAAGACCTCATCGGCGATCTTGTATTTTTCCTGATAAAGCGCACGGTTCTCCGCCACATGCGCCTCATCCGCCCAGACCCTGGCGGCGGCAGCCTGCAAGGGACCCGGCAGCGGAGCCCCGGAATAGGCCCGCAGCTGCTTGACGCGTTTGATGGTTTCCGGCCCGCCCGCAATCAGGCCAGAGCGCAGGCCCGGCAGGTTCGACCGTTTGGACAGCGAGTTGAACAGCACCACGCGTTCAGGATCGGCGCCCAGCTCCTGCGCCACGGTCAGCGCCCCCACGGGTGCCTCATCGCGGTAGATTTCGGAATAGCATTCATCTGCGAAGATGCGGAAATCGTGTTTCTCGGCCAGCTGGATCAGCCGGGTCCAGTAGTCGCGCGACGCCACAGCGCCCTGCGGGTTGGCAGGGGAACAGATATAGGCGACTGCGGTACGGTTCAGAACGTCCTCCGGCAGGTTTTCATAGTCCGGCAGATGACCGGTGGCTGCCGTCGCGGGGATAAACACAGGCTCTGCGCCGACCGAAATCGTCGCGACCATGTAGACCTGGTAAAACGGGTTCGGGATGAGCACTGCCGGCTTCTGGCCGTTCTTCTGCTCCGGGCACAGTGCCATGGCGGCGTTATACAACCCCTCGCGGGTGCCGTTCAGCGCCATGATCTGCGTTTCCGGATCGGCGCTCACGCCATAACGGCGGCTGATCCAATCCGAAATGGCACCGCGCAGTTCCGGCGTGCCGTCGTTGTTCGGGTACTGGTTAAACCCGGCGGCGTTTTCCGCGATGACATCGGTGACCCAGGCCGGAAAAGCATGTTTCGGCTCGCCAATGGTCATATGCACCACATCCCCGCCGGGGGTGTGATGGTCCAAAAGCGCCCGCAGGCGCGGAAACGCATAGGCTGGCAGGTTCGAAAACCGCTCAGGAAAATCCATATCTTATGCCTCAGTCACGGGATCATTGGCGCCCCGTTTGCGCCTCAGGTTACAGATGGCGGGCGGGTGCGTCCACCCGGTGAGTGGCCCGCTGGACCGAATGTGGCTTTCAGGCCAAGGCGGCCTCAATCGCAGAACCGGTCCGCAGCAGCGCCTCCTCGCAGTCCGGCTGGCCCAGCACCTGCAGGCCGCAGCTGGGCGTGCCGGTGGGCAGCGACAGCGCGCAAACGCCCATCAGGTTTCCGACCCGCGTATTGCGCAGGGCCAGCAGATTGGACTGCACGTAATAGTCGTGGTCGCTTTGCAGACGTTCCAGGTTCGGCGGCAGGTTCGGCGAGACCGGGCTGAGCACCGCATCAAAGCCGGCCACAGCCTGATCCCAGGCCATCCGGCAGCGTTCCAGCTTGGCCCAGGCCGCAACATAATCCGGGCCGCTGAACTGCGCACCGGTGCGGAAGCGTTCCAGGATTTCCGGATACATCAGCTGCGGCGATACCTCGATCACGTCTTTCCACAGGCCATAGGCTTCGGTGGTGTAGAGAATCGGGCTGAGGCCCATAGCCTCTTCCAGCTCCGGCACCTCCAGCGGCACGATCTGCGCCCCAGCCTCCTTCAGCTTCTCCAGCGTTTCCCGGTAGGCCGCCGCAATTTTCGGGTCCAGATCATCGTGCACGATGTTCTGCAGATCGGCAAAACGGCGCCCTTTGAGACTGGCGGGATGGCGCAGGTCAGGACCCGCAGTACCCTCCAGCACGCCTAGCAGCAGCCCCGCATCCTCCACCGAGCGGGCCAGCGGGCCAATGGTGTCGAATTTCAGGCACAGCGGCACCACGCCCTCCAGCGTGATCCGGCCCGAGGTGGTCTTGAGGCCCACCAGGTCGTTCCAAGCAGAGGGGATGCGCACCGAGCCGCCCGTATCGGAGCCGATACCAGCCGCCGCCAGGCCAAAGGCCACCGATGCCGCGGCACCGGAGGACGACCCGCCCGGCGCCGCAGCCTGGTCATTCACACAGGGCGGCGTTTGCTTGACCGGGTTGAAGCCCAGGCCGGAAAAGGCCAGCTCGCTCATGTGGGTTTTGCCCAGGCAGACCGTGCCCATCAGGGTTGCGTTGCGCAGAACAGCCGCATCCTGATCCGGCACCCGGCCTTTCAGCAGGTCAGAGCCGGATTCGGTCGCCGTGCCAGCGCTGTCGAACAGGTCTTTCCAGCTGACCGGCACCCCGTCCAGCAGCGAGCGGCGCAGTCCCAGGTCAGCACGCTTCTGCGACGCTTCCGCCTCGGCGATGGCGCGATCATGGGTCACCTGCGTGTAAATCCGGTCTTTCAGGGGGTGGGCTTCGATCGCCTCTAGATAGCAGCGGCTCAGCGCCACCGGGCCGATTTCACCCGCCTCAATCCCGCGTCCCAGATCGGCGGCCGTCATCGTCAGCCAGTCTTGCATAGGCCCGTCTCCCCATAAGCAGTTGCGGGTGACGGTAGCGGCAGCAGGACGCAGGCACAATCCCGCGCTTCCTGCATGGACAATCCCGCCAGCAGGCGCATATTGCGGGGCATGAAAAATGCGTCCGATATCCTGATCGTAGGCGGCGGGCTGAACGGTCCCGCACTGGCCCTGGCCCTGGCACAGACCGGCCACAGCGTCACCGTGGTCGACTCGCTGACCCCTGACAAACTGGCCGATGAGGGGTTCGACGGCCGCGGCTATGCGCTGGCGCTTGCCTCGCAGCGGCTGCTGCAGCAGACCGGTGTCTGGCAGCATGTCGGGGACAACGCGCAGCCGATGCTGGAGATCAAGGTGACGGACGGGCACGCAGGCCACGGGCCGTCGCCATTCTTTATCCATTTCGACCATGCCGAGCTGGAAGAAGGCCCGATGGGATACATGGTCGAGGACCGCTTCCTGCGCCGCGCCTTCCTGGAGGCGATGGAAGATGCTCCTGGCATTACCCTGGTGTCGGGACGGACCGTGACCGCACAGGCTCCGGACCAGACCGGCGTGACCGTCACGCTGGATGACGGCGGAGAGCTGCGCGGCCAGGTTCTGGTCGGTTCCGACGGGCGCCGCAGCGGCACCGCCCAGCGGGCCGGCATCAAACGCACCGGCTGGGACTACGGCCAGACCGCGCTGGTCTGCGCCATCGACCACGAAAAACCGCACCACGGCATCGCACACCAGTTCTTCATGCCGCCCGGGCCGCTGGCGATCCTGCCGCTGCCGGGCAACCGGTCGTCAATTGTGTGGAGCGAGCGGACCGAAACCGCCAAGGCCATCCACGCACTGGGCGATGCGGAATACATCCAAGCGCTGCGTCCACGGTTCGGCGATTTCCTGGGAGAGATTTCCCTGGCCGGCAAGCGCTTTACTTACCCTCTGAACCTGACCATCGCCAACAGCTTTATCGGTGACCGCCTGGCCCTGGTCGGTGACGCCGCGCATGGTATGCACCCGATTGCCGGTCAGGGCCTGAACGCCGGCCTGCGCGATGTTGGAGCGCTGGCCGAGGTGATCACCGAGGCCACCCGGCGGGGCGAAGATATCGGCTCGCCGCTGGTGATGGAGCGCTATCAGCAATGGCGCCGGTTCGACACTGCCTCGCTGGCGGCAGCGACGGACGTGTTCAACCGGTTGTTTTCAAATGATAACCCGCTTTTGCGGCTGGGCCGGGACATCGGCATGGGCGTGGCCGGCACGATCCCCGGGCTTCGCCGCAATTTCGTGCGCGAGGCGGCCGGGCTGACCGGCGACCTGCCCCGGCTGCTGAAAGGCCGGGCGATCTAGGTCGCGTCGCGCAGAAGGTAACGGCGGGGGTGCTCCCGCCTGCTCCGGAACATCCCGCGGGGATGCCCCTGCACAGTTGGGCGTGGCACCGCGCTGGCGCGCAGTGCTGCGGCGCGGACAGCCTCCGGTGTTCCGGCTATTGACTGGACTTCGCCGCCGCGGGGCACTGCCTCCCATTTTTCTCGGAACGCTGCGCGGGCAGAACAACCGCGCCGCGCCTCAGCGCGGTGCCGGGCCCAAGCCTTGCAAGGGCCGCCGGTGCAGCCGGCGCACTTCAAAGGCGCGGGAGCCCTCCGGTTGCGGCTGTCAGGACCGTTCCAAGCTGAGACCGGCCTCAGTCCAGCTCGCGTGCCTCATCCACCAGCATCACTGGAATACCGTTGCGGATCGGGAAGGCAAGATTGGCCGCGCGCGAGATCAGCTCCTGTGCCTGGGCATCGTAGTCCAGCACCGTCTGGGTCAGCGGGCAGACCAGCGCTTCCAGCATCCGCCGGTCAAAGGCAGGCGCCTGTGGTTCGGTCATTGCAGGGTTTCCTCCTGAGAGCCGCCGCGCAGGGCGAATTCAATCAAAGTGACAAGCGTTTCCCGCCTTGTCGCAAGGCAAGGCGCCTCGAGCAAGGCCTGTTTGTCCTCAGGGTCGAACTCCAGGAGCATCGCCAGGGAATTGATCAGCAGCTCGTCCTCAGCCTCTTTCAGGGCCTCCCAGTCCGTCGACAGGCTGCGCGCCATAAAGAACCGCTCCAGCAGATTCAGAAATGAAGGGCGGTCCAGCGTCTCATCCGCCTCCGACCGGCCCAGGTCCCGTTCAAAGCCCGCCCAGCTGACATCGCAGCGCCGGTACGGGGAAAACCCGCTGGACTCGCGGGTGACGCGGAATCGGGACACGCCTGACAGCGTGACCAGATACCGCCCGTCCTCGGTCTCGGAAAACTGGGTGACCCGCCCGGCGCAGCCGATCGCATGCAGATCCTCATCTTGCCCGTTCGGGCCCGGGCAAGGCTGCACCATGCCGATCAGCCGCTGCCGCGTTTTCAGCGTGTCTTCAAGCATTTGCAGATACCGCGGCTCAAAGATGTGCAGCGGCAGGCGCGAGCGGGGCAGCAAAAGCGCCCCGGGCAAGGGAAACACGGCAATCGTGTCCGGCAGATCAGCAGGCTGGATCATAGGACAGAGTGTAGTGCTGCCCCGATCTTAGGCAAATATCATTGAGCTCAGTTTGCGCCGGCCGTTCAGAACCACCGGGTCGTTCGGCTTGAGCGCGTCGAAGATGGTGAAGAGCTGCGTCTTGGCGGCACCGTCATTCCACTCCCGGTCGCGGCGGAACAGCTCCAGCAGCTCGTCGACGGCAGCCCCGGTGTCACCCGATGCATGCAGGGCCTGCGCCAGGTCGAAGCGGGCCTGATGATCCCCGGGGTTTGCGTCCACAGCGGCCCGAAGCTCAGCCACCGGGCCGGCATTTTCCGCCTGCCGCGCGAGTTCGATTTGCGCAAAAGCTGCTTCGATTTCCGCGGCTTCGGCGATTTCCGCCGGCGCGCCGTTCAGAACCGCTTCGGCCTGATCCAACTCGCCCAGCGCAATATGAGCCCGCGCCAGACCGCCATAAGCCGCAGCATTCTTGTCATCCTCGCCCAGGATAGCGGCAAAGGTCTGGGCCGCATCCGCAACCGCGCCTTCGGCCAGCATCTGCTCCGCGGCTTCCAGCGCTTCGCCAAGCCCGCCGTCCGCGGTGCCGCCCGCGGCCTCGATCACCTTCTTCAGGAAGGCGTCGATTTCCGACGCCGGCAGGGCGCCCTGGAACATGTCGACCGGGCGGCCCTGCACAAAGGCGACAACGGTCGGGATGGATTGCAGCGGCAGCCCCTGCTGCGCCAGCGCCTGGGCCAGGCGCTGGTTTTCGTCCACATTGATCTTGGCCATGGTCACAGCACCCTTGGCCTTGGTGACGGCGGCCTCCAGCATCGGGCCCAGGGTCTTGCAGGGGCCGCACCAGGGCGCCCAGAAATCCACGATCACCGGAGCTTGCATCGACGCCTCGACAACGTCCTGCATGAAGGTTGCTTCGGTCACGTCCTTGATCAGATCGCCCGCCGGTGCGGCGCTGCCAATAATATCGCTCATCAGTTTGTTCTCCGCTTGGAACTTCCCCCCTATATGGAATCCTGTGCGCCGGAAACCAAGAGAGGAGTTTGCCCATGGCCCGGCCGCGGTTTGGCCTTTTTGCCGCGCCGGAACGGCTGATGCGCGCGGACGAGGCCGCCTGGGACCGGCACGCCAATCCTTGGAGCGTTTACAGCCGCATGGCAGGCGCTGCCGCTGATGAGCCTGCCCGTCCGGCTCCGGTTCCGGCTGCGCTGACCGGGTGCTCTCCCGCCCCCGCTGGCGGGCCCTGGCTGCGCCAGCCCCCTGGCGGCGTTGGGCCGCGCGCCGCGCTGTCGCGCGGCGTGCCCGCACTGCGCGCCAGCGCAGTGCCTGGCCCAACTGAGGAGGGCCCTCCCCCGGAGGGCCCGGATCAGGCGGGAGCCCCCCGCCCTCCGTCACAGGTCGAAGGTTGCAAACACCGGCGCATGGTCGCTGGGTTTTTCCCAGCCGCGGGCATCGCGCAGAATCCGGCTGGAATGGCCCGCCCCTGCGATATCCGGCGTCGCCCAGACATGATCCAGCCGCCGCCCCTTGTCCGCGGCGTCCCAATCGCGCGCGCGGTACGACCACCAGCTGTACAGTTTGCCCTCCGGAATATCCCGGCGGGTGATGTCGACCCAGCCGCCGGCCTCTTGGGTATCGGCCAGATGCTCGACCTCTACGGGCGTGTGGCTCACCACTTTCAGCAGCTTCTTGTGATCCCAGACGTCATCCTCCCGCGGCGCAATATTCAGGTCGCCGACGAGAATGGATTTCTCCGGCTTTTCCGCATGGAACCAGTCGCGCATGTCCGTCAGGTAATCCAGCTTCTGGCCGAACTTCTCATTCACGTCCCGGTCCGGCACATCGCCGCCCGCCGGCACATAAAAGTTGTGGATCACTACCCCGTTTTCCAGCCGTCCGGCCACATGGCGGGCATGGCCCAGGCCGGCAAAGTCCTGCTCGCCGATATCCTCGATCGGCAGCCGCGACAGGATCGCAACGCCGTTATAGCCCTTCTGCCCGCGCGCGATCATGTGGCCATAACCAAGCGCCGCAAACCCCTCCACCGGGATCTTCTCCACCGGGCTTTTGCACTCCTGCAGGCACAGCACATCCGGCCCTTCCTCCTGCAAGAGCTTTTGCACGATCGGCTCGCGCAGGCGGACCGAGTTGATGTTCCAGGTGGCAAGGGTAAATGGCATCGCGCGCCTCATCATGAAATCCGGATTCGGGCGCGATACTGCCCGCCCCGGCCAGGAAGGGCCAGAGATGAATTGCGCAAAGGCGCCGCGCGGTCCAGCGCCAAAAAAAGGCCGGGCTCGAGGCCCGGCCAAGTCCAACAGGGAGGTGCATATCGTAACCCGGATATGCGCGGGATCGAATACAGTCTAAAGATGAACTCTACTGTCTTCTTTGATCTGGCTCAACGCCATGCCTCAGGCGACCAGCCGGTATCCGCCTGATTCCGTCACCAGCAGGCGCGCATTGGACGGATCGGGCTCAATTTTCTGCCGCAGCCGGTAGATATGGGTTTCCAGCGTGTGGGTGGTGACACCCGCATTGTAGCCCCAAACCTCATGCAGCAGCACGTCGCGCGGCACCACCCCATCGCTGGAGCGGTACAGAAACTTGAGGATATTGGTCTCTTTCTCGGTCAGCCGGATCTTGCGGTCGTCTTCGGTGATCAGCAGCTTCATCGCGGGCTTGAACGTATACGGCCCCAGCGCAAAGACCGCGTCTTCGGACTGTTCATGCTGGCGCAGCTGAGCACGGATCCGCGCCAGCAGCACCGGGAATTTGAACGGCTTGGAGACATAGTCATTGGCGCCGGCATCCAGCCCAAGGATAGTGTCGGCATCGCTGTCATGGCCGGTCAGCATCAGGATCGGCGCCTTTACCCCCTGCTTGCGCATCAGGCGGCACAGCTCCCGCCCGTCGGTATCCGGCAGGCCGACATCCAGTATGATCAGGTCATAGAGGGCTTCCTTGGCGCGCTCCATCGCGCTTTGACCGTTCTCCGCCTCAAAGACATCGAAGTCCTCGGTCATCACCAGTTGCTCGCTCAAGGCCTCGCGCAGGTCTTCGTCGTCATCAACCAGCAGAATTTTCTTCAGTTGCGCCATCGGCTAACCCTCCTGTTCTTAGAACCACAAATGCGCATCCCTTGCGCCCGCGGCAAGATTTGCTGCAAAACTCTCACGCCGACGTGTCCATGACATGGAAAATGTTTCACATCCGTTGCATTTGGGCGTAAAGACGGCGAGCCTTTGTTACAGAATAACACCGGATACCCCGCATGAGCCTGATGCCCACCATGATCGAATTGCTGGCCCGCGCCCGGGTCGATCTGCGCATGGGCCTGCCGGTGGTGCTCACCTGCGGCGATGAGGCAGCGCTGGCGATTGCTGTCGAATCCCTGACCGAGGCGCGCCTGGCGGACCTGCGGGCGCTGGGGGATCTGTCGCTGGCTCTGACAGCGCGGAGGGCGGATACGCTGAAAGCGCGGGTTTACGACGAGGACACCGCCCGCGTAACCGTCCCGGACACCGAAGGTCTGGACTGGATTCAGGCGCTGGCGGACCCGGCGGACGACCTGAACACGCCGATGAAGGGCCCGCTGTCCAGCCAGCGCGGCGGCAGTGCAAACTTGCACCGGCTGGCAATCGCGCTGGTGAAATCCGCACGTCTGCTGCCGGCCGCGGCGCTGGTGCCGCTCAGCGGTGCAGCCGCCTTTGCGGCGGATCACGGGCTGACCACTATTTCGCGGACTGCCGCAGCTCCGCTGCTCAGCGAAAGCTCGCCCTTGCACCCGGTTGCCGCCGCACGTCTGCCTATGGACGCCGCCGAGGCCGGGCGGTTGCACATCTTCCGGCCCGAAGACGGCGCCGAGGAGCATTATGCCGTCGAAATCGGCCGTCCCGACCGCTCCAGACCGGTGCTGGCGCGGCTGCATTCCGCCTGTTTCACCGGCGATGTGCTGGGCTCGCTCAAATGCGATTGCGGCCCGCAGCTGCGCGGCGCACTGGCGCAGATGGGCGAAGAAGGCGCAGGTGTGCTGCTGTACCTTAATCAGGAGGGCCGCGGCATCGGGCTTGCCAATAAAATGCGCGCTTATTCCTTGCAGGATCAAGGCTTTGACACGGTGGAGGCCAACCACCGCCTGGGCTTCGAGGATGACGAGCGTGATTTCCGCCTGGGGGCGGCCATTTTGCAAAAGATGGGATTTTCCCAGGTGCGGCTGCTGACCAACAACCCGAACAAGATCGCGATGATGGAAAAAACCGGCGTTCATGTCGCGGAACGGGTGGCCCTGAAAGTCGGTGAAAACGCCCACAACCAGCATTATCTGGCCACCAAGGCCCGCAAATCCGGGCACATGCTGTAATGACGCCGGCCGATCTGGTCCTGACCCCGCGCGGTGTGCGTTTCCTGGGCCGGATGCTGCCCTGCTCCATCGGCAAAGGCGGGCTGTCCCGCGCCAAACGCGAAGGCGATGGCGCCACACCCGTTGGCACCCACCGGATTGCGGGCATGCTCTACCGCCCGGACCGCCTCAGCCGCCCTGCCCCCTGGGCACAGCCGATCGGCCCAGGCGATTTGTGGTCGGACGATGCAGGCCACAGCGCCTACAACCATCATGTCCGGGCGCCTTATGCGTTCAGCCACGAAAAGCTGCGCCGTGCCGATCCGCTGTATGACCTGGTCCTGATCACGGATTGGAACTGGCCGGAGGCCGTGCCCGGCAAGGGCTCAGCGATCTTTCTGCACCAGTGGCGGCGTCCGGGGTTCCCCACCGAGGGCTGCATCGCCTTTTCCCGCTCGCACCTGCACTGGCTGGCCGCCCGGACCCAACCGGGCACCCGGCTCATTGTGCCGCCCTTGGGCAGCGCCTGACGCACCCAAGACTTTTCCAAAAAGTCTTGGGTGAAAGTTTTCACAGAACTTTTGCGCCTCAATAGGTTCGGGCGCCGAAAATGGCAGAGCCAACGCGGACATGGGTCGCGCCAAGTGCAATTGCAGTCTCGAAATCGCCGCTCATGCCCATCGACAGCCCCTGCAGGCCATTGCGTTTGGCAATCTTGGCCAGCAGCGCGAAGTGCAGGCTGGGCTCCTCATCCACCGGCGGGATGCACATCAGCCCCTTGACCGGCAGATCCAGCGCGCGGCATTCAGCGATGAAAGCATCCGCATCCGCCGGCATCACGCCCGCCTTCTGCTCCTCTTCGCCGGTGTTCACCTGAATGAACAGGTCAGGGCATTTCCCCAGCTCCTGCGCCAGCCGGGCCAGGGTCTTGGCCAGCTTGGGACGGTCCACCGAGTGAATGCTGTCAAACAGCTCCATCGCCTGGCGGGCTTTGTTGGTCTGCAAGGGGCCGATCAGGTGCAAGTCGATACCGTCGAATCGCTCGGCAAAATCAGGCCATTTGCCTGCGGCCTCCTGCACCTTATTCTCGCCAAAACAGCGATGGCCTTCTTCCAGCACAGCCTCAACCCGCTCGTTCGGCTGCACCTTGGAGACCGCAATCAGCTGCACACTGCCCGGCGCGCGGCCCGCCTTTGCTTCGGCCTTGGCAATCCTGGATTTGATCTCTTCTAGCGGCATGGGTCCGGCCTCATCTTTGTTTGGCCGCAAAAAACACTGTTTGCCTGCAAATGTTAAGAGCCAAAAGAAAAGGGCGGGACCCGAAGGAACCCGCCCCGAAAGTCACGCTAGGCGTGCTTCAGCTTAGAAGCTGAAGTGCAGACCTGCCTGAACGGAGTTTTCGTTGGTGTTGGCTGCGGTGTTCACGTAGCCAGCAACGAAGGTCACGCCGCCGCCCAGGTCGTACTCGTAGTTGATGCCGAAGGCAGTGCCGTCGAGACGGGTCTGGCCAGCGGTCACACCGGTGTCGATGTCGGTGGAGTTCACCCATGCAACAACGGTCGAGGCTGCGCCGATTTCAGCTTCACCAGCCAGGGTCACAGCGTCAGCTTCTTCGGTCTGACCATAGGACAGGGTCGCGCCGAACTGGCCGAAGTCTGCGCCAGCAGCGAAGAACATCAGGTCGTCGCCTGCGCTGACAGCTGCGCCGTTTTTGGTGATCGCACGGCCGTTGTCTTCGGACTGGTATGCACCGGTCACGAAGTAGTCACCGAAGGAGTAGCTCAGCATGATTGCTGCGCGTTCCAGGCCGTTTGCTTCGCCGAGAACGGTACCGCCGTTCGACTGCGAGTAGGAGATGTGGCCGGAGAAACCGCCTGCGGAGTACAGAGCTTCGATGCCGTTGCGGCCAGCGCCTGCGGAAGTGAAGGTATCCCAGTCAAAGCCGTTGCCGATGGCCAGGGAGTTGAAGCCCATGCCGTCGATGCCGGTGCCAACCGAGGTGGTGTTCAGGTACAGGCCCGGTGCGGAGTCGATCGCGCCCCAGATGTTGCCAACGTTCACACGCAGGCCGCCGTAAGCGACGTGGAACTGCGGTGCGGACCATGCAGCGGTGCCCGGTGCACCGTCACGGCTGCGAGCCTGGGCACGGATACGGCCGCCAACGGTGACGCCGCCGTCGGTTTCGGTCGACACGTCAAAGGTCAGACGGAAACGGCTGGTGATGTTGGTTTCGGCGGTGCCAGCAACAGCGCTGTTGGCTTCGTTCCAGTCCAGGCCGAAACGGCCGTAGCCGGAGATTTTGACTTCCGCCGCGGCCATGCCTGCGGTGGCGATCAGCGCGGTAGTCGCGAAGAGAACCTTTTTCATGTTTTTCCCTCGGTTTTCTATTCCTCAGCCCAAACCGGGGAATCCGGCGTGGGTATGCCAAGGGGTTTCGCTCTTTCGGCCCCGTTTTGGCAAGTGTTGGGAAAGTCAGGCGAAACGATGCGGGCCCGGATGGTGCAGCTTTGCCACAGTCTGCCCGCCCCCGGCGCCCGGGGCAGCCGGATAAGCCCCGGCTTACGGCACAAACGCCCGCCAGCGCAGCACTATAGAAGCCAAAGCCCTTGCTCCGCCGGCTTGGCTTGCGTTAGGTGTTCGCGCAGAAAATGGCTCCGGGAGCGGTTATGGAATACGGAAAGACCCTGCGGGTAACTTTGGTTGGTGCGATCTGTCTCAGCCTCGCGGCTTGCGGCGGCAACAGAGGCGGCGACGCGCCTGCCAGCACGGCCCGGACAATCAGCCACAAGGAAGAGGTCCAGGGCGCGGCGACCAAGTCCTCCGTCTTTGACTTCCTGAACGCCAAGCCGGACCAGACCGTTCAGGTGAACCGCTACCTGTGGACTGCAAGCCTGGATGTGCTGTCCTTCCTGCCGGTGCAGTCGGTCGATCCGTTCACCGGTGTGATCGTGACGGGATACGGCACCCCGCCGGGCGGCGGCCGCTCCTACCGGGCGACCATCCACATCAAGGACCCGGCGCTGGACGCGCGTTCGCTGAATGTTGCGCTGCAGTCCAAGGGCGGCCCGGTCAGCGCCGGCACCACCCGGGCGGTCGAAGACGCGATTCTTTCCCGCGCGCGCCAGCTACGCATCGCGGACAAGAAACTCTGACCCGCTGCGCACTGGAATCACCTGCCAAACACCATTATCAGATGCGCCGGGCCCCCTGCCCGGCGTTTTCATGCAAAGGACCGCTCTGATGCCGCGTTACATAGCTCCTGAAATCGAAGCACGATGGCAGAAAGCCTGGGACGAGGCCGGAATTTTCCAGGCCAAGCGAACCGGCGATAAGCCCAAGTACTACGTGCTGGAGATGTTCCCCTACCCGTCGGGCAAGCTGCACATGGGCCATGTGCGCAACTACACCATGGGCGACGTGATCGCGCGCTACAAGCTGTCCACCGGCCATAACGTGCTGCACCCGATGGGGTTTGACGCCTTTGGCATGCCCGCCGAAAACGCCGCGATGGCCTCTGGCGGGCACCCCAAGGACTGGACCTACTCGAACATCGACACGATGGTGGAGCAGATGAAACCGCTGGGCCTGTCGCTGGACTGGAGCCGCATGTTTGCCACCTGCGATCCGGAGTATTACGGCCAGCAGCAGGCGCTGTTCCTCGACTTCCTGGAGAAGGGCCTGGTCTACCGCAAGAACGCGGTGGTGAACTGGGACCCGATTGACATGACCGTGCTCGCCAACGAGCAGGTCGAGAACGGCCGCGGCTGGCGCTCCGGCGCGCTGGTGGAGCGGCGCGAGCTGACGCAATGGTTCTTCAAAATCTCCGATTTCTCCGAAGAGCTGCTGTCGGCGCTGGACGGCTTGGAAAACTGGCCCGCAAAGGTCCGCCTGATGCAGGAAAACTGGATCGGTAAATCGCGCGGCCTGCAGTTCTCGTTTGAGCGCACCGATGGCGGTGAGCCGATTGAAGTCTACACCACCCGCCCTGACACGCTGATGGGCGCGTCCTTCGTCGGCATCTCGCCCGACCACCCGGTCGCCAAGGCGCTGGAAGCCGAATCGGAAGAGGTTGCGGCGTTTGCCGCCGAGTGCCGCAAGGGCGGCACCACCGAGGAAGCCATCGAGACGGCGGAAAAGCTGGGCTATGACACCGGCATCCGCGTCAAGCATCCGCTGAATCCGGAATGGGAACTGCCCGTCTGGATCGCCAACTTCATCCTGATGGATTACGGCACCGGCGCAATCTTCGCCTGCCCGGCGCATGACCAGCGCGACCTGGATTTCTGCCGCAAGTATGATCTGCCGGTGACCAACGCCTTCTTTGCACTGGATGAGGACGCGCCGGTCGCGGCCGAGGCTCTGGTGCCGCCGAAGTCCGAAAAGGTCCGCTGGGTCGACCACTTCGCCGGGCTGACCGAGGCGACTGGCGAAGAAGCGATCAACGCCACTGTCGATTTCGCGGAAAAAGCCGGCTGGGGCCAGGGTGTCACCAAATACCGCCTGCGCGACTGGGGGCTGAGCCGCCAGCGCTATTGGGGCTGCCCGATCCCTGTCGTCCATTGCGAAGCCTGCGGCGTGGTGCCGGAGAAGAAAGAGAACCTGCCGATTGCCCTGCCCTATGATGAGGGCGGCAAGCCGATCGACTTCTCGGTGCCGGGCAACCCGCTGGACCGCCACCCGGACTGGCGCGACTGCGAATGTCCGTCCTGCGGCAAGCCGGCCCAGCGCGAAACCGACACCATGGACACCTTCGTGGATTCGTCCTGGTATTTCGCCCGCTTCACCGCTCCGCGCGCCGAAACCCCGACCGACATGGCCGAGGCCGAATACTGGATGAACGTCGACCAGTACATCGGCGGCATCGAGCACGCGATTCTGCACCTGCTGTACTCGCGCTTCTTCGCCCGTGCGATGCACATCTGCGGCCACCTTCCGGAGAAATCGAAGGAGCCGTTTGACGCGCTGTTCACCCAGGGCATGGTGACCCACGCGATCTACAAGACCACAGGTGAGAACCACCGCCCGGTCTACCACTACCCCGAGGAAGTGGAGCTGAAAGACGGCAAGGGTTTCCTGAAGGACGGCACAGAGGTGGAGATCATCCCCTCCGCCAAGATGTCGAAGTCCAAGAACAACGTTGTGGACCCGCTGCACATCATCTCGTCCTTCGGCGCGGATACCGCGCGCTGGTTCGTGCTGTCCGATTCGCCGCCCGAGCGGGACGTCGAATGGACCGCGTCTGGCGCCGAGGCTGCGCACAAGCACCTGACCCGGGTCTGGAACTTGTGCGACCGGATCGGAGAGATGGACCGGAACGCAGAAGGTGAAGGCGATGAAGACCTTCTGCGCGAGATGCACAAATGCATCCGCGACGTGACGCTGGGCATCGATTCCTTCGGTTTCAACGCCGCGATCGCCAAGCTGTATGCCTTCACCGGCACGCTGTCGAAATCCAAGGCCAGCTACAAGGTGCAGCGCGAGGCCGTGATGACCCTGGCGCAGCTGATGTCCCCGATGACCCCGCACCTGGCGGAGGACATCTGGAACCATCAGGGCGGCGAAGGCCTGTGCGCCACCGCGCCCTGGCCGGTTGCGGACGAGGCGATGCTGGTCGAGGACACCGTCACCCTGCCGATCCAGATCAACGGCAAGCGCCGCGGCGAGATTGAGGTCGCCAAGGATCTGGACAAGGCAGAGGTTGAAAAACTGGCCCTTGCGCATGAAGCTGTGCAAAAGGCGCTGAATGGCGGCGCTCCGAAAAAGGTGATCGTGGTGCCGGGCCGGATTGTGAATGTCGTTGCTTAACCGCAGAACCCTGCTGCTGGCCCTGCCCCTGCTGGCAGCGGCCTGCGGCTTTACCCCGGTGTACGCCCCCGGCGGCACCGGGACCGCGCTGCATGGGCGGATCGCGGTTCTGGCGCCGGAGGAAATCAAGGGCGCCACTGGCACTGATGCCTATTTCCTGGTGCAGAACCTGGAACAGCGGCTGGGCCGCGGCGGCAGCGCAGCCTACAAGCTGGATCTGACGCTCAGTACCCAGGAAGAAGGCCAGGCGATTACCGCGGACAACGAGATCACCCGCTACTCGGTGATCGGAACGGTTAACTATTCCCTAACGGAATTGTCAGCTGGCAATATCGTCTCCAGCGGCACCGTGCGCAACTTCACCGGCTACTCGGCCACCGGCTCCACCGTGGAAACATTGGCGGGCGAGCGCGACGCGCACGAGCGGCTGATGGTGATCCTGGCGGACCAGATCACCACCCAGATTCTGGCAACGGCGGATCTTTCCGCTCCGGCAGAATGAAGCTCTCCCCGCGCGAGGCCGACGGCTATTTCGCCAAGCCCGATCCGGGCAAGACCGGCATCCTGATCTATGGCGCCGACGCCATGCGCGTGTCGCTCAAGCGGCAGCAGGTGCTGGCCGCACTGCTTGGCCCCGGCGCCGAGGAAGAGATGCGCCTGAGCCGCCTGCCCGGCAGCGACCTGCGCAAGGACCCGGCGCAGCTCTTGGATGCGGTCAAGGCAGTGGGGTTCTTTCCGGGCGTCAGGGCGGTCTTTGTCGAGGGCGCCAACGACACGGCAACGTCCGCCATCACCGCAGCGCTGGAGGAATGGCAGCCGGGCGACGCGCAGATCGTTGTCACCGCAGGCCAGCTGAAAGCCTCCTCCAAGCTGCGCAAGGCATTTGAAGGCCACAGCAACGCCTATGCGGTTGGCATCTACGACGACCCGCCCTCGCGGGCCGAGATCGAACGCATCCTGGGCGAGGCCGGCATCCGCGACGTGCCCGGCGACAGCATGTCGGCGCTGACGGATATCGCCAATGACGTCGGCCCCGGCGATTTCTCCCGCATGATCGAGAAACTGGCGCTTTATAAACACGGCGACAGCAGCCCGCTGTCGCTGGAGGATATCAGCGCCGTTGCCCCGCAATCGACCGAAGCCGCACTGGATGATGTGCTGAACGTGGTGGCCGAAGGGCGCAGCGCCGAAATCGGCCCGCTGATCCGCCGCCTGCAGGCCCAGGGCACCAACGCGGTCACGCTGTGCATCGGCGCAACCCGGCATTTCCGCACGCTTTACACCATCGCCTCTGCCCCCGGCGGCCCCGCACAGGGCATCGGCCAATTGCGTCCGCCGCTGTATGGCAAGCGCCGCGACCGGATGCTGCGGCAGGCGCAGAACTGGGGCGCGAACCGGCTGGAAACCGCGCTGACGCTCATCACCGACACCGATCTGGCATTGCGCTCTGCCGGTCAGACCGCGCCGGCGCTGGCGCTGATGGAACGGGCGCTGATCCGGCTGGCAATGCTGGGCCGCGCCCGCTGATTTGGCTACGCACCGTCCCGCTTGATCCGCCTTGGTCTGCTGCCCATCTTAACAGCACAAGAACAGGAGAAAGACGATGTATACCGTCACCGGCACCCCGCTCACCCGAACCTTCCGGGTGCTTTGGGCCCTTGAAGAGCTTGGCCAACCTTACGAGCTAAGCCAGCACGGCCCCCGCAGCCCGGAAGTTCAGGCGCTGAATGTTTCGGGCAAGGTGCCGGTGCTGCAGGCGGAGGGTGAGGTCATCACCGATTCGACCGCCATCATCACCTATCTGGCTGACAAACACGGTGCGCTGACCGCACCCGCCGGAACCGTGGCCCGCGCCAAGCAGGACGCGATGACTCATCTGCTGCTGGACGAAATCGACGCCGTCTTGTGGGCTGCGGCCCGCCACAGCTTTATCCTGCCCGAAGAGCAGCGGGTGCCGGAGGTGAAAGGCAGCCTGAAATGGGAATTCGGCCACAATCTGGCGCGGCTCGAAAGCAATATGGCCGGTCCCTTCCTGATGGGGGAGGACTTCACCATAGCCGACATCATCTGCACCCACTGCCTGAATTGGGCCCGCAGCGCCAAGTTCCCTGTCGAGGGGGAGAAACTGCAGGACTACGGCAAGCGGATGCGGGAGCGCGAGGCGTTTCAGCGGGTTGCAGCGCTGGCCAAATAATCCGCTGCAGCCCGCCCTGCCCAGCGCCCGGTCGCGAGGCATCCGGTCAGAAGATAGCCGCCCGTCGGCGCCTCCCAATCAAGCATCTCCCCGGCACAGAATGTTCCGGGGAGTTGTTTCAGCATCAGGGTGTCATCCAGTGCATCACGGCAAACGCCGCCTGCGGCGGAGATCGCCTCATCCATCGGGCGCAGGCCTGCGTGCCTTACCGGCAGCGCCTTGATCAGCTGCGCCAGGGCCTGCGCCTCCTGCGGCAGCGGACGCCCGAACTCCTGCAACACCGCCGTTCGCGCAGGCCCCAGCTTCAGCACCTTTCGCAGATGGTTGGAAAAACTCGCCTTGCCGCGCGGGCGGGACAGACGGCGGGCAATCTCCGCCGCGTCCAGGTCCGGCAGCAGATCCATGTGCAAAACCGCGCCCTCCCGGACCGCTGCGCAGACGGAATAAACGCCGCCGCCCTCCAAGCCGCGTTCTGAAATGACCGCTTCGCCGCGCGAGACCAGACTGCCGGCGCGCAGCGCGATACCCTTCAGCGGCTGGCCGAACTGAGGCTTCATATGCGCGGACCACTCGACCAGAAGCCCCGTATTGGCTGGCTGGAACGGCGCGATTTTCACGCTCTCTTCACGCAGATACGGCACCCAGGCCCCGTCCGAGCCCAGCCGTGCCCAGCTGGCGCCGCCCAGCGCCAGAATCACGGCCCCGGCCTCGATCCGTTGCGGGCCCTGCGGCGTCTCAAAGGCCAGCGCCGGACCGTCCCATCCAGTCCAGCGCCAGCGGGTGCGGATCTGAGCGCCGTACCCGTCAAGCCGCGTCAGCCAGGCACGCAGCAGCGGCGAGGCCTTCATCACCGTGGGAAACACCCGGCCCGTCGATCCGGTGAACAACGCGCTCCCGAGGCCCTGCGCCCAGTCCTGCACGGCCTGCGCATCAAAGGCGCGGATCATCGGGCCCAGCCAGCCCGCCGCGCCGCCATACTGCGTGATCAGCTGTTCATAAGGTTCGTCCTTGGTCAGGTTCAGGCCGGATTTGCCCGCCATCAGAAACTTGCGCGCCACCGACGGCTTGGCCTCGATCACCAGCACCCGGTGCCCGGCGCGGCCCAGCTCCTCTGCCGCCATCAGCCCCGCAGGCCCGGCACCGACCACCACTGCGTCCCACGTTTCCGTCATGCCATCCCCTTGCCAGCGCCTGCCGCCAGCGTGTCTATTCATCGCACGAAACCGCAAGAGGCCCGCACATGTCCGATCCGGTCTGCCCGCTTTGCGGCCGTCCCATCCCAGACGGTGTCCCGCAAAGCCTGCACCATCTGATCCCAAAACTGAAAGGAGGCAAGGGCGGGCCGACCGTGCTGCTGCATGATATCTGCCACCGCGAAATCCATGCGGCGCTGACCGAGGCGGAGCTGGCCCGCGAATACAGCACCCCCGAAGCGCTGAAAACACACCCGCGGCTGGCCAAGTTCATTGCCTGGGTGCAGAAACGCCCACCGGGCTTCCGCTCCCGCGTGCCTGGCAAGCGGCGTAAGCGTTAAGTGATTTCGAGCCCCAGAAAGGCAGGGCTGTCGCGCAGGTCCGCCCCGGCAATATGCTGGAATTCCAGCGTCGTATACGGCCGCTTCCACAGCCACGGCCGGTTGCCTACAGCCTGCAGATCCGGATCCGGCGGGGTTTCGTCCGTATAGGCCAGGAAGTGCAGGTCAAAGCCGAACTCAGCCACGTCCTGAACCGACAGCAGCGTCATGTCCGCGCGCATGGCCAGTTCGGCGGCAATGTCGCCGGTGCGCAGGGTGATTTGACCCAGATGCGCCCCGCCGCCCAGCGGCAGCGCCGGATCGCCTGCCCCGTCAGGCCGTTTGCCCTGGAAGTCATGCTGCAGCAGCTCGATGGCAAAGCCTTCGGGATCGTGCAGATGCGCCATATAGCCGATGTTGCGGAACTGGTGCGGGGCAGAAACTTCTATCCCCTTCTGCCGCAACTGTTCGCAGGCGGTGTCCAGATCGGGCAGGCAGATGCCGATTTTCCAGTAGCGCTCATCCCGTGAATGCTGCACCGGGCGGCCGCCCGGCTGCAGGACCAGGTCGGCGTCCGCCCCTGCATAACCTGCGCGCCAGCCGCCGTTTTCGCGGCGCGCCGTCATGCCCAGCACATCCGAATAGAACCGGGCCAGCCGTTCGGGATCCTGCACCTGCAGCTGAACGCCGGACAGCCGCTTCACCGGCACATCCTCAGGATCCCGGCGGCGGTCTCCGGCCTGGCCTCCAGCGAATGCGCCAGCAGCTCATGCGCGGTGGCCATCAGTGCCTCCGGCTCCACGATCCGGTCGACGAGACCGTAATCATAGGCCTCCTGCGCGGTGATCTTCTGTCCTGCCGCCAGGATCATTTTGGTGCGGGCAGGCCCGATCAGCGCCGCCATCCGGCCCGCGTCCGAGGGCTGCGGCAGGTAGCCGAGCTTCATCACCGGATAGAAGACCTTGGCCGACGGCACGGCAATGCGGATATCACAGGCCAGCACCATGCCGTTGGCGCCGCCTGCCAGGGTTCCGTTCAGGGCGGCCACCTTCAGGCAGGGCACAGCGGCCATCGCATTCGACAGCCGCTCCCACACCGGAGAGGTCGCCAGACCGGCCCGCGCCTCGTCCAGATCTGCACCGGCGCTGAAGACCTTGCCGGTGCCGGTCAGGATCAGCCCGCGCGCTTCCTGCGCGCGTTTAGCAATCTCTGCCAGCTCTGTCAGCATCGCTTCCGTCAGCGAATTGGCCTTGTCAGGGCGGTTGATTGTGATGGTCCACAGGCCGCTGTCCGCTATGTCCAGACCGATCATACCAAACCGGCCCTCTGGCGGATGCTGTCCTCGCGCAGGGAGACTTCCTCGCCGACATAATCGTCCGCGTCGGCTGTGCACATCCACATCAGCGTCCGGGCGGGCCATTCGGCGGGAATGTGGTCCTCCCACTCCAGCTCGCTCACCGGGTTGATGCCGCTGGCCTTGATCTCGCGCTGCATCTGGGTGGCCACCGTGCCCGGTGACAGGCCTATGGCGCGGATGCCGTTGCCGCGCTCCTCCAGATCCAGCGCGCTGGTCAGCATCGCCGCCCCCGCCTTGGAGGTGCAATAGGCGCTCCAGCCTTCCAGCGGCCGGTGCGCCGCGCCGGAGCTGACGGTTATGATGGTGCCGCCGCCTGCGGGCTTCATCAGCGGCAGCGCTGCCCGCATCCCGTTGAACACGCCCTTGACGTTGATATCGATCAGCTTGCCCCAGTCTTCGGGCTGCGCCGCCTCCAGCCTGGCAATCGGCTCAATCACCCCGGCATTGTTGATCAGGACATCGAGGCTGCCGAATTTCCGGTGCGCCTCAGCCAGCGCCGCCTCCACCGCGGCATAGTCAGCCACATCGCAGGCGAAGGTCAGCACATTCCCGCCGATCTCCGCCGCCAGGTCCTGCAGCGCCCCGCCGCTTCTTGCCAGCAGGACCAGATTGGCCCCGGCAGCGGCAAAGACCCGGGCTGCATCCGCGCCGATGCCGCGGCTGGCCCCGGTAATTGCAACTGTTTTTCCATTGAAATCCATCCGCTGTCCCTCCAAGTGGCTGCTGACCCAAGTGGTAAAGCGGTTACGGGGAACGGTCCAGCCCATGGCCCCCTTGACGGCACTGCCCGCCGGGCCGACGATGATTTCAATTATCTCACAGAGGAAGGTTCTCTAATGTCCCGAATTTTTGCGCGCGGCGGTGCCGCAGCGGCAATTTTGGTTGTTTCAGCGCAGGGCGCCCTGGCCGATCTGAGCGCTCAGGATGTCTGGGCCGAATGGAAAGCCTATCTGACCAGCACCGGCTATACCGTGTCCGGCACCGAATCCGTTTCCGGCAGCACCCTGACCGTCTCCGATGTGTCGATGGTCATGCCGATCCCCGAAGAGGACGGGTCCGGCACCGTCAGCCTCCCGGAAATTCAGTTCGTGGAAAACGGCGACGGCACCGTGAACCTGCTGCTGCCTGCGGAATTCCCGGTAGGGTTCGAGTTCTCAGGCGACGGCGAAACATTCTCGGGCAAGCTGATCTATACCCACGACGGCGCGCCGATGACGGTGGCCGGCGACACCGAAAACATGAGCTATGATTACCGCTCCTCCAAGGTCACCATGACGCTGGCTGAGCTGGCCGCCGATGGCGAGGCCGTGCCGGACGGCGTGGCGAATGTCCTGGTCACCCTGAACGATGTGACCACCACGACCGACATGACGATCGCGGATGTGCGCACCTACAAACAGTCGCTGTCCGCCTCCAGCCTCAGCTACGACATGGGTTTCAACGACCCGGAAAGCAACGGCAACGGGTCTTTCAAGGGCGCGCTGGAGGGGCTCAGCTTCAAGGGCACCAGCACCGTTCCGGCCGGTCTCGACGCCCCCGACATGGCGGCGCTGCTGGAGGCCGGTTTTGCCTTTGACGGCACCTTCACCTTTACCGGCGGCAACGGCTCGATTTCCGGCCAGGACGGCAGCGAAACCTTTGCCATGGAAAGCAGCTCCGAGGGCGGCTCGGTCGCGGTTGCGATGGACAACCAGCACCTGACCTATGACCTGTCGCAAAGCGGCACCAATGTGAACATCACCGGTTCAGAGATCCCTTTCCCGCTGGCGCTCAGCATGGCGGAAGCCGGGTTCAAGCTGATGATGCCGCTTGCCCAATCCGAGGAAGAGCAGGATTTCGCCCTGGGCGTCACCCTGCGCGACTTTGCGGTTCCGGAGATGCTGTGGGGCATGGTCGATCCGACCGGCCAGCTGCCGCATGACCCGGCCACCGTCGTTCTGGACCTGGCCGGCAAGGGCAAGGTGCTGTTTGACATGTTTGACCCGGAAGCGATGGAATCTGTCGAAGCAGGCGAGGCACAGCCCGGCGAACTGAACGCGCTGACCGTCAAGCAGCTGCAGGTCTCTGCCGCAGGCGCTGAGCTGACCGGCACCGGCGACTTCACCTTCGACAACGAGGACCTGACCAGCTTTGACGGCATGCCCGCCCCCTCGGGCGAGGCCAACCTCAAGCTGACCGGTGCCAATACCCTGATCGACAAGCTGATCCAGATGGGCCTGATGACCGAGGGCGATGCCATGGGTGCACGGATGATGATGGGTATGCTGGCAGTGCCGGGCGAGGGTGAGGACACGCTGACCTCGAAGATCGAAATCTCCGAAGACGGCCAGATTCACGCCAACGGCCAGCGCATTAAATAACCGTCAAATACCTGACGGGATCTGCAAGGGGGCTGCCATGCGCAGCCCCCTTTTTTACAGCCCGCACTTGCGGCAGGCCGCCTCACTGGATAGCTCTTTTACAGAGCAGAACAGAAGGTGCCCATGACCCAGTCCCCCGAAGCGCTTTGCCACGCCCTGATTGACGCCGCCCGCAAGGCCGGCGCGGATGCCGCTGATGCCATGGCTGCCGAGGGCAGCTCTCTCAGCATCGAAGTGCGCGAGGGCAAGCTGGAGCATGCGGAGCGCTCTGAGGGCACCGACCTGGGCCTGCGGGTGTTTGTGGGCAAGCGGCAAGCGCTGGTATCGTCGTCGGATATGCGACCGGAAACCATCGCTGCCATGGCCGAACGGGCCGTGGCGATGGCCAGGGAAGCACCGGAAGACCCCTATGCCGGCCTCGCCGACCCGTCGCAGCTGGCGCAGGACTGGGACCTGGGCGCGCTGGAGCTTGAAGACCCCAGCGGCGAGCCGGAACCCGCCGCCCTGCAGGCAGATGCCCTGGCCGCAGAGGCTGCCTGCCATGACATTGACGGCATCACCCAAGTGCAATCCGCCGCGGCGGGCTATGGCCGCCATGCGGTGCATCTGGCGGCCACCAACGGATTCTCCGGCGGCTACCAGCGCACTGGCCGGTCGCTGTCCTGCACCGGGATTGCGGGCACCGGCACTGGCATGGAGCGCGACCACGATGGCGACTCGCGCACCTTCCAGGCGGATCTGCGCAGCGCTCAGGACATTGGCAAAACCGCCGGCGAACGGGCCGTTGCCCGGCTCGGCGCGCGCAAGCCCAAGACCGGCAGCTTTCCGGTTCTGTTTGACGAACGCATCTCCTCCTCCCTGATCGGGCATCTGATGTCGGCCGCAAACGGCGCGGCCGTTGCCCGCGGCTCCTCCTGGCTCAAGGATTCGCTGGGCCAGCAGGTGCTGCCCGAAACGCTTTCGGTCATCGAGGACCCGCACCGCCCGCGCATTTCCGGTTCCCGCCCGTTTGACGGCGAGGGGCTGCCGACCCGCCGCCGCACCGTGGTGGACAACGGCGTGCTGACCGGCTGGACGCTGGACCTTGCCTCCGCCCGCAAGCTGGGGCTGGAAAGCACCGGCAACGCCGCCCGCGGCATCGGCGGGGTGCCCTCGCCCTCGACCTGGAACATCGCGCTGACCCAGGGCGGGGCCAGCCGCGAGGATCTGATCGCACAGATGGGCACCGGCCTGCTGGTCACCTCGTTGATCGGATCCACCATCAACCCCAACACTGGCGACTATTCCCGCGGCGCCTCAGGCTACTGGGTGGAAAACGGCGAGATCGCTTATCCGGTGAACGAATGCACCATCGCGGGCAACTTGCACGACATGCTGCGCCGGATTGTTCCGGCCAATGACGCGCGCAAATACCTGTCCACCGTGGTGCCGTCGCTGCTGGTCGAGGGGATGACACTTGCCGGCAACTGACCTTCCCCTGCTTGTAAAAGCGGCGGAACTGGCCGGAGACATCGCATGCCGCTTCACAGGTCCCGAGGCCAGAAGCTGGGACAAGCCCGGCGGCGCAGGCCCGGTGACCGAAGCAGACCTGGCCGTGAACGCCATGCTGGAAGACATGCTGCAAAACGCGCGCCCCGGTTACGGCTGGCTGTCGGAGGAGACAGAGGACACCGCCGCGCGGCTGACACGGGACCGGGTGTTCATCATCGACCCGATCGACGGCACCCGCAGCTTTGCCCAAGGCTCCCGCACCTGGGCGCATTCGATTGCGGTTGCGGAAAAAGGCGTTGTGACCGCGGCGGTGATCTACCTGCCGCAGCGGGAGCTGATGTACACCGCAGCCGAGGGCCAGGGCGCCGCCTGCAACGGCGCCCCGATCCAGGTGTCCGCCGCCGTTGATCTGGCCGCAACGGAAGTGCTGGCCGCCAAGCCCAATCTGCAAGCGCACCACTGGCTGGGCGGCACCGCGCCCGCGTTCATCCGCAGCTACCGCCCCTCGCTGGCCTACCGGCTGGCCAAGGTGGCGGACGGCCGGTTCGGCGCGATGCTGACGCTGCGGCCCAGCTGGGAATGGGACATCGCCGCGGGCGACCTGCTGCTGCGCGAGGCCGGCGGCACCATCACCGACAGGACCGGCACCCCCTTGCGCTTCAACAACCCGGCCCCGCGCCTGAACGGCGTGGTGGCCGGCGGCCGCGCCTTGCACCGGACCCTGCTGAGCGCGCTGGATCCGGACAGCCCCGGCATCACTGGACATTGACAGCGCGCGGCCTTAAGCCGCGGCCGCAGCACCGACAAGTTTTTCACAGACAAACCCGCATGTTGCCGATACCTTGGGCCGGAAATTTCAGATCGAACCAGATGCAACGGCGAACCACAGCTCCCAGCCGCCAATCCGTGCTGCAGCCCCGTCCCAACGGCGAGCTGCTGTGGGTGCACGCAACCACGCCTGAGCGCTACCTGGCGCTGTGCGATATCGGCCGCCGTCTCAAGAACCTGCGCCCGGACCTGTCGGTCCTGGCAAGCTGGGAGCCGGACCTTCGGCTGACCGGCACCGTCGGCTGCGATGTTCCCGTCGGCCCGCTGGCTGAAGACACCCCGGCGGAGGCGCGGGACTTTCTGAGCCACTGGCAGCCTGACGCCTGCATCTGGACCGGCCCCCCCGCCCGCCGGGTGATGCTGCGGCAGCTGCGCGAGCAGGGCACCGGGGTTCTGCTGGCCGACCTGCTCGAGGATGAGGTTCCGAACCGGGCCAGCCGCTGGCTGCCGGACCAGCGGCGGCGGCTGCTGGAGGGCCTGTCCTGCATCCTGACCCCGTCCAAGGCGGTGCAGGCGCGGCTGGTCCGGACCGGCTTTCCGGCGGAGCGGGTAGAGCTGGCCGGCAAGCTGCGGGTTTCCGCTATTCCGCCCGGCTGCAACGATGATGAACTGGCCGCGATGCAGCAGACCCTGGGCAGCCGCCCGGTCTGGCTGGCCGCCCATGTCAAGCTGAGCGAGCTGGCCGGCATCCTGGACGCCCACCGGGGCGCCTTGCGGCTGCTGCACCGGCTGTTGCTGGTGATCGCGCTGGATGATCACGCGGACTTGGACGCCGCCCGCGGCCTGCTGCAGGACAGCGGGCTGTCCTTCGCCGACTGGGAGACCGGCGGCGAGCCGGAGGATTTCACGCAGGTGCTGCTGACCGGCGGCGAGGATCTGGGCCTCTGGTACCGGCTGTCTCCGGTTGCGCTGATCGCCAGCAGCCTGGACCCCGCGGCCCAGGGCCAGTCGCCACTGGATGCTGCTGCCTTGGGCTCGGCCCTGCTGCACGGCCCCGGCATCCACGCCCACCGCGACCTGTACGAGCGCTTGGCCAAGGCCGGCGCTGCCCGGCCTGTGCGGACGCAGGAGGAAATGACCGATGCCGTGGTCGCGATGTCGGCGCCGGACAAGGCGGCAGAGATGGCGCTGGCCGGCTGGCAAAGCGTGACCGAAAGCGCGGCCACGACCGACACACTTCTGGAAAAGGTTCAGGACCTGCTGGACCAGCGCGAGGATTCCGATGCGGGCACCTGATTTCTGGCATAAGCCGCCGGGCGAATTCGATGTGCGGGCCGCCATGCTGGCGCCGCTTGGATGGGCCTATGCGCGCGCCACCGCGTCAAGAATCGCCAAGGGCAGCCCAGCCGCACCCGGCGTGCCGGTTATCTGCGCCGGCAACTTGAACGCCGGCGGCACCGGCAAGACGCCCACGGTGATCTGGCTGCTGGAAACCCTGCGCAGCCAGGGGCATGAGCCGCATGTGGTGACCCGCGGCTACGGCGGCACGTTGGAGGGGCCGGTGCAGGTGCTTCCCGGCAAGCATGAGGCTGCGCAGACGGGCGATGAGCCGCTGCTGCTGGCCGCCTTTGGCGAAGTCTGGGTTGCCAAGGACCGCGCCGCTGGCGCCCGTGCCGCTGCCGCAGCGGGAGCGACGGTCATCATCCTGGACGACGGCTTTCAGAATCCTTCGGTGGCCAAGGATCTGTCGCTGATCATAGTGGATGCGCAGCATGGGTTCGGCAACGGCCGCTGCCTGCCGGCCGGTCCGTTGCGGGAGCCGGTGGCCGACGGGCTGAAACGCGCGGATGCTGTTCTGTCGATCGGGCCTGAGGCGGCCCAGCAGGCATTCGCCGCCGCCTGGGGCAGCCAGCTGCAGGGCCTGCCGCATTTCACCGGCGCGCTGGAGCCTCTGCAAACGGGTATGCCCTGGAACGGCACCCGCGTTCTGGCCTTTGCCGGCATCGGCCACCCGCAGAAATTCTTCGACACCCTGCGCAGCCTCGGGGCGGACATTGCCCGGGCCGAGGCGCTGGATGATCACCAGCCGCTGACCCCGGCACTGCTGAACCGGCTGGAGAATGAAGCCAAGCTGCGGAATGCTCAGCTGGTCACAACGGAAAAGGATGCCGTCCGCCTGCCCGACAGCTTCCGCCGCAAGGTGATCACCCTGCCTGTAAGGCTGCGGGTTGCCGGGGTTGACGCGCTGAAAGACCTGTTGCGGAAAGCTGCGCCCGCGCCCTGAGCCGCACCGGGATTCGCTGTGGCCGCTAAAGAAAAAAGCCCGGGCACACGGCCCGGGCTTTCCATCTTTGCAGCGGAGCGCTTTAGCTTTCCAGCTCTGCGTCCAGCAGCTTTTTGAACTCTTCATACGACTGGTTCGAGATCTTCTCGCCGTTCAGGATGAAGGACGGAGTCGACTCGATGCCGTGCTCGGTCGCGTTCTCCTGATACCAGGTCACCAGGGTCTGCGCCTTTTCGCCGTCCTGCAGGCAGGCTTCCAACTGCTCGTTCTCCAGACCCGCCAGACGGCCGATCTTGCGCAGCTCATCAACGATTTCAGAGGCACCGCCGGCGCGCGCCCACTCAGATTGGCCCTTGTAGATCAGATCGGAAATGCCAAAGAACTTCTCCGCCCCGTTGCAGCGCGCGATCATCGACGCCCACAGCCCGTAACGGTCAAAGTAGACCTCGCGGTAGACGAACTTCACCTTGCCGGTGTCGATGTAGTCTTCCTTCAGCTGCTTGAAGACCGTGTTGTGGAAATTGGCGCAGTGCGGGCAGGTGTAGGACGCGTATTCGATCAGCGTCACCGGCGCGTCCTCAGCTCCCAGGGTCATCTCGGTGATGGTCGAGGTGTCCACTTCGGCCTCTTGCGCAAAGGCAGCGCCGACCAGCGGATTTTCCGGCAGCTTGCTCTGGCCGTTGAACCCGGAAAGGGCATAACCGCCCGCAACCACCGCAACTGCGGCAAACACACCAGACATGAGACGGGTCATTTGAACCCCTTTCCTTGCGTTTTCTGTTTTGTCAGCACATTGCGCCCCAGGCGTTCCAGGGCGGCGCGCAACTCTTCGTTTTCCACCCCTTCGGCTGCCTTGCTGGCCTCCGCAGCGTCCTGCGGGTCCGGCTGCAGCGGCGCTTGCACCTTGGGGGCATATTTGAATTCCACGCGGCCGTCGGAAAATCCCGTCGGTGCCGTTTGCGTGATCCGCACTTTCGAGATGGCGTTGAAGCCGTAAACCGCATTCACCCGCTCGCGCAGGCGTTCCTTCTGCATCTCCAGCATCGGCGCGTTGGCCCCGGTCGTCAGAACCGTCAGCGTGGCGCCAAAGGAACCGCGGCCATAACCGACATTCACAGGCCGCGCCATGGCGGCAATATCCGGGCCTGCGATCTCTTCCCAATGGGTCAGCAGCCGGGACACCGCGAATCCCCGGCTTTCTCCCGCCTTGCGGATCTGCTCGTTGAGGAGCTTGGAGGTTCGTGCGAACCCGCGTGTTGTGCTGCGCCTGAATGCCATGATCTAGCTTTTGCTCGACTGCGTACCCTATTGTAAAGAGCCCGAGTACAGGTGCCAGCCTAACCGAAAGCCAGGGAATAACGAATGCGTGACTTGAACAGCAATGCCGGGGAAATGAGCGGAGAGCTGCTGGCCTGGTACGATATCCACGCGCGCGAAATGCCCTGGCGCGTCAGCCCGGCAGAGCGCGCCACCGGAATCCGTCCTGATCCTTACAAGGTCTGGCTGAGCGAGGTGATGCTGCAGCAAACCACCGTGGCCGCGGTGCGGGAGTATTTCCTGCGCTTCACCAGCCGCTGGCCGACGGTGCTGGATCTGGCCGCGGCAGAGGACGCCGACGTGATGAGCGAGTGGGCGGGCCTTGGCTATTACGCCCGCGCCCGCAACCTGCTGAAATGCGCCCGCACGGTGGCCGCTGAGCGGGAGGGGGTCTTTCCGGACAGTTATGAGGGGCTGCTCAAGCTGCCCGGTATCGGCCCCTATACCGCCGCTGCCATCGCCTCGATCGCCTTTGACCGGCCGGAAACCGTGCTGGACGGCAATGTCGAGCGGGTGATGTCCCGGCTGCATGATATTCACGAACCCCTGCCTGACGCGAAGCCCGTGCTGAAAGAGCGCGCGGCAGAGCTGACCCCGGACCAGCGGCCCGGCGACTATGCCCAGGCGGTGATGGATCTGGGGGCCACCATCTGCACCCCCCGCAACCCGGCCTGCGGCATCTGCCCCTGGCGGGACCCTTGCGCGGCGCGGGTGGCCGGCACGGCCCCTGAGTTGCCCAAGAAAACACCGAAGAAGCCGAAACCCACCCGGTACGGCATCGTCTACCTGGCCAAGACCGCGCAGGGCACCTGGCTGCTGGAACGGCGCCCGGACAAGGGGCTGCTGGGCGGCATGCTGGGCTGGCCGGGGTCGGAGTGGAATGAGGCCCCTGCCCCCAATCCCCCCTTTGCGGCGGACTGGCAGGACCTGGGCGGCGAGGTGCGCCACACCTTCACCCACTTCCACCTGATCCTGCAGGTGATGACCGCTGAACTGCCCGAAGGGTTCAACCCCGCCGCGGATCAGGAGCTGTTCCCCCGCCACGACTTCCGCCCTGCCAGCCTGCCCACGGTGATGCGCAAGGCCTTCGACCTTTACAAGGGGCGTTAGGTCAGGCTGCCCGGCTCTTGGGTTTTCAGGTCTTTGGGCCTAGGGTCGGCGCAAACGCGCGCTGACTGATTGGGAGACACCGGCATGATTGCCCCCGAAACCCTTGCCCGCTGGCAAAGCGCCCTGCCGTTCTGGATGTCCTTTCTGCTGCTGCCGCTGGTCTGGATTGCCGCGCTGCAGGGGGGCTGGGCGCTGCTGCTGCCGCCGCTGGTGACCTGGCATCTGTTTGCGGTGCTGGACGGGATGTTCGGCCTAAATCTGGAAAACGCCGATCCGCAGACGCCGGACAGCGACTTGAAATGGTACAAGGCGCTGACCGCGGCCTGGGTGCCGCTGCAATTCCTCACGCTGTTCGGCCTGATCTGGTACGTCAGCGGCGCGGATCACCTGAACGGCTTTGAGAAATTCGCCGCCTTCTTTGGTGTTGGCGTGGTGACCGGCGCCGTCGGCATCAACTACAGCCACGAGCTGATGCACCAGTCCAGCCGGGTGGAACGCTGGCTGGGGGATATCCTTCTGGCGATGGTGCTGTACTCGCATTTCCGGTCTGAGCATCTGCTGGTGCATCACCGCTATGTCGGCACCCCGCGCGATCCGGTCACCGCGCGCTACAACGAGGGTTTCCACCGCTTCTATCCACGGGTGCTGCGGCAGTGCTGGCATTCCGCCTTCCGCGCCGAGAAGGAAAAGCTGGCGAAGAAAAACCGCCCCTGGACCGACCGTTCCAACCCGTTCTTCCGCTACTGGGCGCTGCAGGCGGCCATGCTGCTTCTGGCGCTGCTGCTGGGCGGGGTAACCGGCGTGCTGTTGTTCCTGGTGCAGGCCGGCACCGCCATCTGGCAGCTGGAGGTGGTCAACTACGTCGAGCATTACGGGCTGACCCGTAAGCATCTGGGCGATGGCAAGTATGAGCCCGTCCAGCCGCGGCATTCCTGGAATGCGGCGCACAAGGCGTCGAACTGGCTGCTGATCAACCTGCAGCGCCACTCAGACCATCACTACAAGCCGAACCGGCGCTTTCCGCTGCTGCAAAATTATACCGAGGCTGACGCGCCGCAGCTGCCCTATGGCTACCCGGTGATGACCATCGCGGCGATGATTCCGCCCTTGTGGCGCCGGGTGATGAACCCCCGCGTGCGGCGCTGGCGGCAGCGGTACTATCCCGAGATCACCGACTGGCACGCCTATAACAAGGCGCAGAACCCGCTGCCGCGCTAAGGCTCAGCCCCAGGCCAGGACGGTCATCGGCTGATCCAGCCCGCGGACCTCCTGCCCGGGGTGGCGGGTGGCGCCATCCAGCAGCTCCGGCTCTGCCCGCTCCGCCTTGACCTGCTCCGCCAGCGTTTCACTGACTACGATCCTGGCTTGCAACTTGCGCGTCAGGTTCTCCAGCCGGGCGGCAACATTAACCGTCATGCCGATCACTGCATATTCCAGCCGGTTGGCACCAATGTCGCCCAGCAGCGCCTCGCCATAATGGATGCCGATTCCGGCGCGGATCTCCGGCTTGCCCTGTTTCGCGCGCTCCCGGTTCCATTTCGCCAGCGAGTCCCGCATGGCATGGGCGCAGGCCAGCGCGTTGCTGGCATCCCGCACACCCGACACCGGCGTGCCGAAGGTCGCCATCAGCCCGTCACCCAGATACTTGTCCAGCGTGCCGTGATGGCGGAACACCTCGCGCTCCATGCGCCCGTGGAATTCGCGCAAAAGATCAATCACCACCCGCGGATCCATCTCCGCTGACAGCCGGGTAAAGCCGACGATGTCGATGAACAGCACCGCGACATTTTCGCTGCGCACCTGTTTCAGCGGCTCGTCGTTCTGCGACAGCTGCTCGACCACATTTGGCGAAAAGTAGCGCGACAGGTTCGCCCGCTCCCGCGTCAGGCTGGCATTGCGCCGCAGCAGCCCGTTGAACCGGCGCACCGAGAAACCCAGCGTCACCGCCACCAGCACAAAGACCACGGCCTCCTGCACCCGCAGCCGCACGACAAAATCATTGGGGTCGAAAAACGCCAGCAGATGCGGATCCCAGGGGAAAGCTGCGCGGGCAGCTTCGCTCAGACCGGGAAGCGGGCTGGAAAACCACCACGCCAGCGCCAGCGCGCCCAGCCACATCGCTGCTGTCCAGACGCCCATCGCAATCACCGTGCGCCAGGAATAGGCCATCGTGCCGGCCGCCAGAATAACAAAGAAATACTGAAAGTTGTCGAACCGGTACTGCATGGCCACGGGAAATTCCTGGCTGGCAAACGGGTTCGGCACCACCATGCCGACGGTCATAATCAGCAGATCGGCAAAGATCAGGGCCAGCTCCACCCGTGACCTCCCGACCCGTCCGGCGCGGCTGATGAACCAGCCGTTCAGGCACAACAGCAGCAAAATCCCCTGATAGTACAGCATCTCCCAAGCCGGATTGATGAAAATCAGGAACACGCCGATAACCGGCATCGCGATCCAGCGGGCCCGCACCGCCAGCTGCAGGCCGCGCCGCTTGTGCGCATCCAGTGCCGCCTCTGCGAACTTGCTTTCGGCGGATGCGGCCTGCTGCAAGCTGCCGCGCTCCGCCGCCTGAACTGCGCTGGATCCGGACGCAAAGGCGGTATCGGTCATTGGCTTTCCCTCCTGCGCGCTGGCTGCTGCAGCGCCGGCACTTCAGATAAATGCCCTGCGATGCACAGGGAATAGCGCATCGGGCCGCACAGGCGCAAAAAACCCCGCCTTGGGCAGGCGGGGCAAGGTGTGCGGCTGCGCATTCAGCACAGGCGCCTGCAATAGACTGTTGTGTTCTGAAACCGTGGCCGTCAGTTCTGCATCTCGGCCCGGATCTGCTGGCGCAGCACGTCGATCGGCACTGTTTTGCCATCGCGCTTGAAGCACCAGTAGGTCCAGCCGTTGCACGAGGGCGCGTTTTCCAGATGCGCGCCCACCTGATGGATCGAGCCCTTGATGTTGTCGCCGATCAGCGTGCCGTCTGCGCGCACCTTGGCCTTGTGGCGGCGGTTCATCGAGTACAGCTCCTCGCCCGGGCGCAGCATACCGCGCTCAACCAGCTGGCCGAACGGCACCCGCGGCGCCGCGCGCTTGCTGGCGGAAACCTCCAGCGCCTCGCGGTCGAATTTGCGCACTGCCTTGATGCGTTTCTCCGCCACCTTGCGGTAGGCTTCCTCGCGCTCGATGCCGATGAACTCGCGGCCCAGCATCTTGGCCACCGCGCCGGTGGTGCCGGTGCCAAAGAACGGGTCCAGCACAACGTCGCCCGGGTTGGTCGCGCCCACCAGAATCCGGTGCAGCAGCGATTCCGGTTTCTGCGTCGGGTGCGCCTTGTCGCCGTTTTCGTCCTTGATCCGCTCATGGCCGGTGCAGATCGGCAGCACCCAGTCGCTGCGCATCTGGATGCCTTCGTTCAGCGCCTTCAGCGCCTCGTAGTTGAAGGTGTATTTCGCGCCCTCGGACTTCGATGCCCAGATCATCGTTTCATGCGCGTTGGTGAACCGCTTGCCGCGGAAGTTCGGCATCGGGTTCGACTTGCGCCAGATGACGTCATTCAGCACCCAATAGCCTTCGTCCTGCAGCACCGCGCCGACCCGGAAGATGTTGTGGTAGGAGCCGATTACCCAGATCGAGCCGTTCGGCTTCAGCACCCGGCGTGCCGCCTTCAGCCACTCGCGGGTGAACTGGTCATATGCTTGAAAACTGGAAAACTGGTCCCAGTGATCGTCCACGGCATCAACTTTGGAGTTGTCGGGACGGTGCAGCTGGCCTTTCAGCTGCAGGTTATACGGCGGATCCGCGAAGATCAGATCGACCGAATTGGCCGGCAGACTGTTCATCGCCTCGACGCAGTCCCCGCCAATAATCGTGTTTAAAGGGAGCGCTGCCGCGCCCTTTGTCATGGTTTTATTCATTGCTCTGCCTCATAACCGCGGCGCATTTTTGCGCTCATTTGGTTGTCCACAGGATGAGTCATCGCGGATTCGAGGTCAATTTGTTTATTATAACAACGCCCTACGGTTCACTCTTGATACAAGATATTGTGTACCGGCTTAAAGGAGCGCCTATGATGTGGGGTCACTCCCAACTGAACTAGCGCGTCCCGGTGCTGTTTCGAGGGATAGCCTGCGTTTTTCTCCCAGCCGTAACCGGGGAACTGTTGCGCCAAATCCACCATGATCCGGTCGCGTGCCAGTTTGGCGATGATCGACGCAGCCGCAATCGACAGCGATTTGGCGTCGCCTTTGACGACCGCCTCGCAGGGCAGGACCAGCCCCTTGGGGATCAGGTTGCCGTCGATCAGCAGGTAATCCGGCGCCGGATCCAGCGCCGCCACCGCCCGCTCCATCGCCAGGTGGGAGGCGCGCAAAATGTTCAGGGAATCAATCTCTTCGACCGTCGCATGGGCAATGGCCGTCTGCGCGGAGGACAGGATTTTGCCTTCCAGCGCCTCGCGCTTCTTAAGGCTCAGTTTCTTGGAGTCGTTCAGACCTTCCGGGATCGCAGCGGCATCCAGAACCACAGCCGCAGCCGTCACCGGCCCGGCCAGCGGCCCGCGGCCAACCTCATCCACTCCGGCAATTCTCAGGTGCCCTTGGGCAAGGGCGGCGGCTTCCAGGCTGTAGTCGGGCTGTGTCATCCTTCCGTCAAAGCCAATGCCTGCCGGTTATGCAAGGGCGGCGGCAAAAAAAGGGGGGCCGAAGCCCCCCAGTTTGCTGCTGCTCGAATCTGCAATCAGTGTCAGCGCCGCACCAGCCGGTAACCGTGGCTGTTCAGGCAGCCGGGCTTGTACCCGGTGCGATGGCGCTTGCCGTTCCAGAACGTCACCCGGCAGGACTGCGGCAGCGCCTTGGTGTGGCCGTAACTGCGCTCGAGGCAGCCTTGGCCGACCAGCGGATGATTGGCGCTGTAGCGCGGGAAATACTTCAGGCACTGGGACGGCAGGTCATAGCGGCGCACCCGGGGCGGCAGCGGTTTCACATAGCCGTCATGGCGGCTGTAGCCCCGGTAATTGCGGCCGCCGTGCGAATGGTTGTGGTGCGGCTGCGTGTAGTTATGCGTCACCGCATTGTCATCCTTGTCCCGCGAATGCTTGATCGCAGCACCAAGGATCCCCAGCAGCGCCAGGCCGCCAAGAATCTTCGCGACGTCTTCATCGGCGCGGGCGGGGGCTGCTGAGAAACCCGTGATGGCGATGGATGCAGCTACGATCAAAGCAATGAATTTGCGGTGCGGTTGCGGGCGGTGTGTCCGGGTCATAGCAGGACCTTTCTCAAAATCAGATTGTCGCGCAGCCAATGCGCCTTGATGACCCCAGCCTGCTCCTGCCCGCTCCGGACAGGCAATATCGGCCTGTTGTTATCAGATATCAGCCTGACCAACCCCCTGCGGTTATTGAATTTCACACCGCAGAACCGCAGGATGCCGTTATGAAACAGCACCTCCTGACCGCCGCGCTTGCGGCCGCCCTCCTGACGCTTTCCACTCCGGCCGAGGCCGCCGAGTGCTACGCCGATTACAAGGCCAAGCAAGACAACCCGTTGCGTCTGCACTACGGCGTGATCCAGCTTTCGGGCGCCTGCCAGAAAGAGGCCGCCAGAAGCGAAATCCAGGCACGCATCGCGTCCGGCGGATGGCAGCTCTTGAATGTCCTGTCCGTGTTCGGCCCCGAAGGCCTGCAGCAAAGGAGGGCCAATGCCGGATCCTACTATCTCCGTTTCTGAGGCCCGCGCCGCCGGCAGCAGGGTGATCGCATTCGGCATCGCCGCCATTGTGGCGCTGCTGGTGATCGCCGGCACAGTGCTGCTGCTGACCCTGCCCGATGCCAATGCCTTCAACCAACGGGTGGAGCGGCTGTTTGTCGAAAACGACCTGACCGCCCAGGCCGAGATCAAGCTGCTGGAAATCCTGGCCCAGTCCGGCACTGCCTTTGCCGACACGCTGACCAGCTACCGGATGGTGATCTTTGTGCTGCTGGTATTCGCCACCGCGATGATGGTGGCGGCGCTGGCCGTGCTGGGCATGCTGGTGATGCTGAACCGCCGCATGGCGCAGATCGAACGGGCGGGTATCCAGGTGAATGAGCTGCTGATCAGCCGCGATGAAAACACCGTCTACCTCAACAACATGGGATTCAAGCTGACGCCCGCCGCAATGGAAACCCTGTCGGTTCTGGCCGAGGCCCGGCTGGACGACGATGTGCTGTCAGGCGCCGAGATCGAGGCGGTCATTTCAGGCCGCACGTCGGCAGATTGCGAGGAGGCCGCCGGCGCCACCCGGATCAAGCGGCTGCGGGACACGCTGGGCAATCAGATGGTCAGTGAACTGCTGGTCAAAAACATCGCCAAGCGCGGCTACGTGCTGGCCATCAGCAAGGAAGTGATCCGCATGGTCTGAGCGCTTGCTCCGGTTCGCTCAACATCATGTGTTCCGCTCTGGAATTCCTGCCCGCAGACCCCAGATAGATCAGAACCGGCCCATGCCGGCCGGTCCCGGACGCCATACAAGAACGAGGACCTTAGGGATGGATGCACAGGTGCAGATCCGCAACCGGGGCTACGGCATTGTTGTCGAGCCGCTGCACGGACTGGTCACTGCCCGGCGCAATGGCATCATCCTGGCGCAAAGCACCCGCGCCAAGGTCATGTATGAAACCCGCCTTACTCCGGCGGTCTATTTCCCGGCAGAAGACGTGACCGCCCCGCTCTCCGGCCATACCTCCTTGCAGACCTTCTGCCCGTTCAAAGGCACCGCCAGCTACCGCGACATCCTGCTGCCCGGCGACCGGGTGCAGAACGGTGTCTGGGCCTATGAGGACGCGATGCCCGAAGCCGCGGCGATTTCCGGCTATATCGGTTTCATGCCGGGTGCGGAGGCTGAATTCGACCTCGGCCGCAACAAGGTGGAAATGCCGGACTACGGCAATATCTCCGGCCCGGTGATCGACTGGCTGCTGCGCGATGCGGCATTGGTTCCGGCCCCGGAGGAGCTGACCGCCGCCTTGGCGGAAAAACTGGTGGAACAGGGCATTCACCTCTCCCGCCTCTCGGTGATGGCCTGGTCGCTGCACCCGATGATCGCAGGCAAGAACTATATCTGGCAAAGGAAGACAGGCGAGGTCACCACCTACGCGCCGTCTTACGAGATCCACGACCACCCGGCTTACCAGAACAGCCCCCTGCGGCATGTGTCCAACGGCTTGGGCGGGGTGCGGCACCGGCTCGGCAGCTGCTGCTCCGACGATGCCTTCCCGATCCTCGAAGACCTGCGCAAGGAGGGCGCCACCGATTATGTCGCCATGCCGCTGCGGTTCTCCGACGGGCGCATCAACGTGCTGACCCTGACCAGCGACCACCCCAACGGGTTTTCCACTGCCAACCTGGGGCTGATCTTTGAATGTTCCGACGTGATCGCCCGCTATTATGAGATTTTCATGCAGCGCGAAAATGCCCAGTCCCTGCTGGAAACCTATGTCGGCAGACGCACCGGCGCCCGGGTGCTGGGCGGTGAAATCCGCCGGGGCGACGGAGACGAGATCGACGCCGCCATCATGTTCTGCGACCTGCGCGGCTCCACCCGGCTGGAGGAGGAACTGGGCCGCCAGGACTATATCGCGCTGCTGAACCAGTTTTTTGAGACCGCCTCGACCATTGTGCATGACCACGGCGGCGAAGTGCTGAAATTCATCGGCGACGCTGTGCTGGCGGTGTTCCCGGCCGGCAGCGACCCGGAAAGGGCGCGCGCCCAGGCGCTGGACAGCGCCCGCGCCATCATCGCCCGGCTGGAGGAGATCGCGGGCGAAGAAGACGGCCACCGCTGCGAGGCGGCCATCGGCATCGCCTACGGGCGGGTGACCTATGGCAACGTCGGCTCGCGGGAGCGGCTGGACTTCACGGTGATCGGCCAGGCCGCCAATATCGCCGCCCGGCTGGGCGACTACGGCAAGACGGTCAATCACCCGGTCGTCGTCAGCTGCGATATCCTGAGCGACCCGTCACAGGGCATCCCGCTGGGCGCTGTCAGCCTGCACAATGTCTCCCAGCCGGTGACCTGCTATGCCCTCGCCGCCAGGACCGAACCGCAAGCCGCGGCCGAATAACCTCCCCCCTGCGTGTTCAGCCCCGGGTCAAGGGCGGCGCGGCCGCCGCGCTTTGGCGCGGTTTCCCCTTGAGGCGGGGAGAATCAACCACGCTGGAAACCGGCCTTCAGGGCAAACCTGCCCCTGAAGGCTCTCTCAGCAGAACCCCTTCCACCCTGCCCGCAGGGCAGGGCCACGCCCAAGGCTGCTTTGTCGGCATCTTCGATGCGGGCAACAGGCGCGGGAGCTTCCCCCAGCGCCGCACCTGGCACCGTACTCAGGCGGTCACAAACCCGCGCTGCGCCTCATCCCCCATGGAGACCAGGAGCGGGTCCTCGGCCTGCCGCAGCTTGAAGGCCTCCTTGCCGGACATCCCCTGCCAGCCGCAGTGCACCAGCGACTGCGCCACCGCGCCGCCCAGCGTGGTGCCGGGGCCGGTCACGATGAACACATCCGGTGCGAACTCGCAGGCCGCATTCTGCACCGCACGGGTGAAGTCATAGGGCTCCACAACCTGATGCCCAAGCGTGTAATCCCACAACTCCTGAGTATCCGTCGCACCCGGCCACCAGATCTGCCCGCGCCCGTCGATCAGCGGCACCTCCGGCTGGGTGAACAGGTCCGCCCCCAACCGCCTGCGGCCCTCTGCCGCCACCGGCGCCTGCAGCGCGGTATGAAAGGCCGCGTGGTTCGCCAGCCGCATCGGGAAGCGGTCCTCGACCACCGGCACAGCTTCCTCGAACGCTGCCAGCCCGGCCTCGTTCCCGGCCAGCACCAGCAGCCCGCCCAAATCAATCGACAGCGCCAGATCATGCCCCTCGCGGGCATTGATCTCTGCCGCCAGTGCCAGCAGCTGCGCCTTGCGCGCGGGATCATTCTGCCAATCCTGTCCGGCAAAGGGATAGACCAGCTGGCCGCCGATCAACTGTTCCTGCATCAGCGTGCCCATGGTGTTCACCACCCGGAAGCCGCCTTCAGGGCTCAATGCCCCCGCCGCCGCCAGCGCGATATACCAGCCCATTGAGTTGCCGGTGACCGCAACCACCTCGATATCCTTCGCCAGCGACTGCGCATCCGCCAGTGCCGAGGCGTAGATCAGCGGCGAGGCAATATCCCCGCGCGAATACTTCGACAAAGAAAACCGGGTGGCCCCGTCAAGCGCTGTAACCTCTTCCTGCCCGGCATCGCGCCGCTGCGCATCAAATCCCGCAAACAGCGCCGCCTTGTCCGCATGGTAACGGTGCAGATAGCCCAGCTCCGCCTTGTTGTAGGTGCCCCGACCCGGGCAGATCAGAACGGCGGTGCGGGTCATGACTTACCTCCTGCCAGCGTCAATGCGGCCTCAACGATACTGTCTTTGGACGGCAGCGTTGCGCCATAGGCAGGCCCGGTTGCGATAAAGCAATCGCTGGCCGCAATCCGCGCCGCGGGGATATCGCTTTGCTCTGCAAACAGCGCCATCAGCGCCTCGGACTGGCTGCCGGTGGTACGGCATTCGTCGACAATCAAAACGTGGTCGCAGCCCTTCACCGCCTCCAGCAGCGCCGCTTCCGGCAAGGGCGCCAGCCAGCGCAGGTCCACGATCCGCGCATCCAAGCCCTGAGCCGCCAGCTCCGCTTGCGCCTGTGTGGAGAGGTAGCGCCCGTTGCCGTAGGTCACGATGGCCAGATCGGTGCCATCCCCATGCACGCCAACTTCGCCCAAGCCAATACGCTGGTCCGGCGAAGGGTAGGTCCGCATCCAGCCGCCATCCTTGGGCTCATGCAGGTCCCGCATGGGGTAGAGCGCGATGGGCTCGACAAAGACCACCACCCGCTGCTCCTCGCGCGCCAGCCGCACCGCTTCGCGCATCATCATCGCAGCCTCGGCCCCGTCCGACGGGCAGGCAATCACCAGACCCGGAATATCCCGCAGCACCGCCAGTGAGTTATCGTTGTGGAAATGACCGCCAAACCCCTTCTGGTACCCCAGTCCGGCAATCCGCAGCACCATCGGGTTGGAGAATTGCCCGTTGGAGAAAAACGGCAAAGTCGCCGCCTCGCCGCGCAGCTGATCCTCTGCGTTATGAAGATAGGCGAGGAACTGGATCTCCGGGATCGGCAGAAACCCGTTGTGCCCCATGCCAATTGCCAGCCCCAGGATCGACTGCTCATCCAGCAACGTATCAATCACCCGGTCCGGCCCGAACCGCTGCTGCAGCTTCTGGCTGACGCCATAAACCCCGCCCTTGCGGCCTACGTCCTCGCCCATCATGACGATTTCACCGTGCTCCAGCATCAGATCGGTCAGCGCCCAGTTGATGAGGCGCGACATCGGCTGCGGCTCCTCCATTGCCCGCATGTCGCTGCCAAAGGCTGCGGCGCGCGCCTCAGCACTGGGCCCATTGGTCGGCGCACACTCCCGCTTGGGCGGGATCAGGCTGGCCACGACATCGTCAGCCGTCTTCAAATGCGGCCGCGTCACCGCCTCAGCCCGGATCCGCTCCACCCGCGCGCAGGTCTCCTGGTAGATTTTCAGCGCCTCGGCTGGCTTCAGCGCGCCAGCCTCATCCAGCAGCCGCACTGAGTGCAGCAGCGGATCGTTGGCCTCATCCGCCTCCACCTCTGCCTTCGCCATGTAAGTGGTCGGCACATCCGCCCCGGCATGGCCGTACAGCCGCACGGTGCGTAAATGCAGAAAGGCCGGCTTCTTGCGGGTCCGCACATACTCCGCCGCCTCCTGCGCCACCGCAAAGGCGTTGTAAATATCCAGCCCGTTCGCCTTGAAGTACCGGATGCCGGGCCGCCCCGCCATCGAGGCCTCGATCCAGCCTTTCGGCGTCTTGGTCGAAATCCCGATGCCGTTGTCCTCGCAGACGAACAGCAACGGCAGCGGCGTCGACTGCACCGAGGTCCAGCCTGCCGTGTTGATCGCCCCCTGCGCAGTCGAGTGATTGGCCGACGCATCCCCGAAGGAGCACATGACAATCGCATCCTCCGGGAGCAGCTGATGCTCCGGCTGGTGCCGCTTGGCTGCGCCGATGGAATAGGCCGCGCCCACCGCCTTGGGCAGATGCGAGGCGATGGTCGAGGTCTGGGGCGGGATCATCAGCGCCTTGGAGCCCAGCACCTTGTGCCGCCCGCCGGAGGTCGGATCCTCGCTGGAGCAGGCAAAGGACAGCAGCATGTCCCAGGCGATCCTTTGACCCGGCACCTGGTCCGCACGGGCGATCTGAAACGCCGCATCGCGGTAATGGAGGAACGCCATATCGGTCGGGCGCAGCGCCCGCGCCACCGCCGCCATCCCCTCATGCCCGGAGGAGCCGATGGTGTAAAACCCCTCTCCCGCCTTTTGCATTGCCCGGCTGGTCAGGTCCAGCGCCCGGCTCAGGACCTGCGCGCGGAACGTGCCAACCGCCGCCTCCGCGGCAAGCGGCCCAGCGGGCGCGGCGCCTGCAGGCAGGGTCCTAGCCTGAACCCGGTCGAGGAAATTCTGATGCACGATCTGGGCGCGGTCCATGCGGCCTCCTTGGAACACTGGCTGCGTGCAGTTATCCGCGAAACCCTGGTGCAACGCCAATGAGATTGCGTTCTGCTGCCATTCCAAAATGGAATGACAGGCAGCTCAATCAGTCCGATCCTTCACATAACGTGCAGCCCAAGCCTCCCTGGGCTGCCGGTGGAGTTTCCGCCCTTAAATCACGACGCGGAAATGCGGGGGTGCATGCGCATCAATCACTTAAGGCATTGACCGGCGCGGTGATAAGCGACGGCGTGATCTGGTCGATGGTGCGGCCCCAGCGGGTGACCGGGTTTTCGGCAACAAAGACGATATCACCGGGGCGCAGCTCAAATTTGGCGGCCAGGGGCAGATGCGCAGCGTTGCGCACGTCCAGGTGCCAGGCGGTGACGGCGCCGAATTCGCGGATGTCATCAGATGCGCGCAGCACGTAGACCTCGGAGGCATCGCCGGTTTCCTTGGCGATACCGCCGCCGGTGTCGAACAGCGCATCTGCCAGCGTGGCCTTGTGCCCGAACGGCAGCGTGTAGCGGCCCTGGGTGCGGACTTCGCCGCTGAGATATACATAATCCCGCTCCACCGCGTCCAGCTTCAGCGCCTGGGCGAAGTTCTCGCGGCGTTCGTCCAGATCGGCGCGGCGCAGCGTCAGCGCTGCGGTCAGCTCATCAATCGCCGCGCGGCGGCCCGCCAGAGTGGTCTGCTGAAGCTGGATCTGCTGCGCAAAAAAGCGTTCGGCGCGGCTGAGGTCGTAGTCGGTGTCCACGAACACAGAGTCACCGGCCAGCAGATTGAGGCGCTGCAGCTCGGAACGGGAATAGAGATCCTCAAGCGGGATCTGATACATGCGGCCATCACGGTAGATCCGCACCGAACTCACGTCGATATCCGCAACCGAGACCGAACCCGCAGCGGCCAGCGCCTCGCCCAGGGTGAGGGGCGTCAGGGTGATCGGCAGCACGCCGGGCTTGCCAACGGCGCCGCCGATGGAGACGCGGCGGGAGTTGAACTCGGAGACTTCCAGGCTGAAGGTCGGGTCGATCTGGCTCTCCACCAGCCGCTGGAACAGCAGCGCCTCGGCCTCGTCCACAGTGAGGCCGGCAATCCGCACCCGGCCCACGTCCGGGATGTTGATCGAGCCATCATCCTGCACGGTATAGCCATTGCGGCTGTTCTGGGCCGCCAGCAGCCCTGACAGCTCCGCCACAGTTCCTTGTGTCGACGGGGTGGACAGCACCACCACATCGCCGGTGCCGATGGTATAGGGGCCGGGGTCCGCCTGAGGCGGCGGATCCAGGCGCAGCCCCTGGCGGCTGCCGTCCTGGGTGGAGGGCGGATTGGGCAGAGTGCCGGCCCCGCGCGGGCTGGCGCCGGTGCCGGAGCCTGCAGAGATCTGGAAGACGGCAGGCAGGGTCTTGGGCTGATAGGCAGCGCGGTTCGCGACCAGAACGGTTTCCGGGGTCACGGCCACCACCCGCACCTTGCCCGCCTCCGACACGCCGGCCTTCACGGCCGGGCTGCGATAGACAGTTGAGCAGCCGGATACCAATCCAGCCAGGGCCATAGCACTGATGGCAACGGAAATGCGGCGCACGATGCGTCCTCCAATCAACTTACATTCAAATCTCATCCGGAACCGTCTTCATAAAGAGGTTGCCAAGGAAGCTGCCGGTCCACTGCGAGGATTGCACGATCTCAGGGACTCCCTGCCGCACCCAATAAGTATTTGTGAAGCTTTCCGCTACCCCGTGGCAGCGCTCTTGCAGCTTTTGCGCGGTAACCGGCAGACCGCGCAGAAAGATGCTCTCCGGCCCAAGACGCGTCACCGCGCACTTGTAGGCGTGCAGTTCGATCTGGTCGTTGCCGTTCAGAAAACTGTGGAACCGTTCCACCGTCCCCTCCCGCCCGGCCAGTACCAGATCCGCGCTTTGACGCACATCCGAGGCGGCCAGGCCGGAGCCGAACCCCTTGGCGGAGGTAAGGAAACCTTGCTCCAGGGTGATCGTGGCGCCATCAGCGGTAAGCCATGTCTGCACGCCTGCGCGCTCAGTTTCCAAGAGCATGACACCGCTAAGGTCGCGGCTGGGAAAACCGACCTCCAGCCGCGGCGGGATCGGCCGCACCGACGCCAGCGCATTGGCGCGCGGGTGGAACCGGGGCGCGTCGGGCTGCAGCGCGCCGCGCAAAAGCTCAAACTCATCCCGGGCTTCACCGCAGGACATGAGCAGAAGACAGATCAGGGCATTGCGGAACAGCCTCAACGCAGGAACCTCCCCCATCCCCGCACCAGCTGCTGGGCCCGCGCCTCGCGGGTGACACCATACAGCCGGTTGCGCACATTGAGCCGGGCGCCGCCATCGCGCAGCACCGGGCGGATCACCTGCGCCAGCCGGTCGCGCGACGGGCGGCCAGTCAGCCAGGAGACCGGGATTTCCAGCCGGATCCCCTTGTCAAAGGACCCCTCGCCGAAGTCGTCGAAGCTGACCGTGGTCAGGGTGAAAAAGGCGCCCACCTTGAAGCCATTGGCAAATTCGCGGTCCAGTGTGACTGTGGCCCCGTAGTCCCCGGCCAGATAGCGGCCTGCGTCCAGCTGCGCGTGGTAGTCGCCGGGCAGATCGTAATAGGCCGAGACATGGCCGGTCGCTACCGAGTAGTCCTGGAACCCGAACAGCACGTCAAAGTCGCGCTGCCTGACGTAATTCATCTCAGCTCCCAGAGCCAGGCGGCTGCCGGGCGGAAACCAAAGCAGCTCGGCTGACAAGCCGCCATACATGGTCTCCAGATAACCTGCCGTGGTGCGGGCATAAAGATCGGTGCCGGGCCGCCAGATATACTCGGCGGTCAGATGTTCCATGCGCAGATCCGACTGTTGCGCATAAAGGCCCCAGTCCGAACGCACCCGCTGAATCACCGAATTCGACTCGCGCTGGCTGTCGTCCAGGTTGCCCGCAGCCGGCTGGCGCAGCCCGGCAGACAGGCTGAGGCCCGGGGCAATGGTGTAATCGAGACCAAGCCGGGCCCCGATTTCATAGCGCAGGGGGGCGTCCGGATCGAAGAAAGAGGCCTGCAAATAGGGTCCAAGCCGGTAGCTGAAATGGGGATAGGCACCGCTTGCAATACCGCCTTCGGCCAGCGGGATGCTGTCGGAAATTTCAGCCCGGGCAAAACTGCGCCAGGCGCCGTCGGGATCATGCTCCAGCTCATAGAGGTCCTGGCGGTTGATACGCACGGAGCTGAGCGGCACACCGTTGGACATAAGCGCGATATCAAAGCTTTGCACATGAGCGGGCTGGGTGTTGGCCAGCACCCGGGCCGCCCGCCCGATGGCCTGCGCCGCCTGGCCGTAGGTGCCGTTTTCAACCCCGATCCGCAGGGTTTGCCCTGCATCCTCAAGGTAGACCAGCCGCAGCCCTTCCTGCTCCAGCGTCCGCGTCAGGACTTGCTGCCGGCGGTCCGGTGCAGCGGCGGCATCAGGCAGGTTCCAGCTGGCCAGCGCCACTCGGTCAATCGGCAGCAGCGGCGGCGGCGAGGCGCCCTGCCCGCCTGGCGTCACGCTCTGACGCGGGTCGATGAAATAGCTGTAGCTGAGCCCCAGGGTAGTTCCATACATATAGGCCGCGGTCAGCTGCGCTCCGTTCTTCAAACGGTACTGGGCGCCAAAGTTGAACGGCGAGCTGACCTCGAAACCGATGCGGTCCCGCTCCTTGGTGTAAAGGTCGGGTGAATATTCCGCCAGCAGGGTCAAGCGGTCGCTGTAGGCCCAGCTGGCCCCGCCGAACAGCGCCGCATCGCCCCGGAACCAATTGCCGAAATCCAGCTGCCCGGTTTCCGCGATACCGCCGGCATTCGAATCTGCACGGGTTTTGAACCGGTTGGACAGCACCCCCAGCGGGTTCGAAAAACTGCCTCGTCCGGCCATGCGGCCCCAGCCGATGCCGCCGGTCAGTTTCAGCCGGTCGCGAATGGTCTTGGTGGCCACAATATACTCTGATGCGTAGATCCCGGTGCCGCCGAAGTCGCGCAGGCCGAGGGCCAGGGCCGGAGCACGCGCGTCTTCCTCGCGCAGCAGAAAGTGGAGGTCGAAACTGCGATCGTAGCGGTTGTTGGCACCGTCACCGTCGAAATCCTCGATAACCGCGTACCGGAAACTGCCATGCACCCAAGGCAGCAGCTGAAAGGTCATGGTGGCCCGCAGGGTCTGATCCAGCATACCGCTGGTAAAAGCCAGGGTGCCGTCGGGATACATTTCGGCCGTAGGAGTTTCGATCAATCCCGGTGTGCCGTAAGTCGACGTGCTTTGCGCCTGGGCCAGTGCCGGGGCCGCAGCCGTAAGGGCTGCCAAAAGCCATTGCCGTCCCTGGAAATTCAAATTTGTCATACCATCAAAAATGTACTTCAGGCCTGCGGCCCCTTTATCCGTTTTTCGGCGGACTGTCCCGCAGGCTGGAAGAAAGACCGGAAATGTCTTTCTGCTGTGGCGAATCTGCCTGTCTCTTTCCCTGTTTGAGACGGCAGTGCAACCCTTGCCGGCGCAAAACAGCCGGCTGCGCGGCCACTGCTGTTTTCAGCGGCCCTGGCCGCGCAAGGAGGCAGCAAATAAATGCTGGTTCAGGACACACAAAAGCGGCTTTGCAGCAGTGCAGCATTTGCAGAGCTCCCGGAGCATGATAGCTTGGCGGCGAATAGGTTTAGGAGATTGACGATGATCCGGATTACCCTTTTGGCCCTGGCCCTTTCCGCGACCGGCGCTGCTGCCCAAAGTGTCAGCCCTGCAACCGCCCGGGACGACTGCGAAGACACACAGAACACCGACGATGATGAGTGCCTGGCAGCGCTGGCAGACGCTGCCTCCGCAGCAGAGGCGGAAGGCGTCACCGGCTTTGTGCCGCTGGTGGCACCGGCGCTGGGGGCAGCCGCTGCTGCCGCCGGACTTGCAGCCGCGGCAGGCGGCGGCTCGACCCCGTCCACCACAAGCACCGTCAGCACCAACTGAGGCACCCGCAACCGCGGCCCGCAGACCGCAATGGAAAACGGCGCGCCCAGCAGGAGCGCGCCGTTATTTTTTAAACCGGTTTCTCCTGCATCGCAGCGTCAGTTGGCATAGTATTTTGAGCCATAGTCGCCATAGCTGTAGCCATACTGCTTCATCCGGCGGGTATTGATCTGGCCCAGGATCATGCCGGTCAGGCGCTGGTTGTCGGTGTGGAACAACCGCAGGGCCTCCGCCACATCCTGTTCGGCAGTATCGTCCCACTTCACCGTCAGCAGCACCGCGTCCGCATTGCGGGCGATCAGCCGGGCGTCCGAGACAATCAGTACCGGCGGAGTGTCGATCAGAATGACGTCATAGCGCTGCCGCATCTCCTCCAGGAAGTCACGGAAGCGCTCCGACGCAAAAAGGTCGGCGGCATTGGCCGAGGTCTTCTCCCCCGCCAGAATGTCGCAGCCCAGGAGCGGATCCTGGAAGATGGCTTGCCCCGCCGGCACGTCTCCCGCCAGCACCGAGACAATGCCCTGCGGCGGCACATTGCTGAGCTGGGCGGTCATCGTCCGGCGCCGGATATCGCCTTCGACCAGCAGAACCTTCTTGCCAATCCCGGTGAAGTTCTGCGCCAGCGCCAGCGCGTTGGTGGTCTTGCCTTCCCCCGGCAGCGAAGAGGTCATCACCACCACCTGCGGCGGGTGGTCGACGTTGGACAGCATCAGAGAGGTGCGCAGATTCCGCACCGCCTCCGCCGTTGCCGAGGACGGTTTGCTGGCAAGATACTCCAGCACCTTGCGGCGCCCGCTGGCTGGGAACACCGGGATCTGCCCCAGCACGCTGTAGCCGGTCTTGCGCTCCAGCTCCCGGGCAGCGCGGTAGCCCCGGCGCCGTGCTTCCATCAGCAGCACGATACCAGCCCCGGTCATAAGCCCCAGGACTCCGCTCATGGCGAGGATCAGGGATTTTCTGGGCGCCGAGGGGCGGAGCGGGATCACCGCCTGTGACAGCATGCGGCTGTCAGCCTTCTGGATGCCCTCCTGCGCAGAGGTCTCCTTGAGGCGGGTCAGGAAATACTCATATAGCAACCGCACAGCTTCCGCCTCGCGGGTGAGCTGCTGCAGGGTGATCAGATCGGCGCTCTGCTGTGCGGTCTGTTCAGTCAGTTCCGCTTCGGATTGCACCAGCGTCTGCACCTGCTGCGCGGCGCGGCGGGCTTCCAGTGCCGCGCGCGCCAGCACGCGCTGGAACGCGGTGTCAAAAGCGGCCTCTCCCGAGGCGGTGCCTCCGGACTGCGCCAGCAGGCGCTGCAATTGCCGGTCCTGGGCAGCTTCTGCCTGCGCCTCGCGGGTTTCGGCGGCGCGCAGCGCCTCATAGCGCGCCTGCGCCGTGCGCTCGGCGGTTTGCGCCTGAGCGATGCGCTCGCGCAGGTCCTTCAGCTGCACCTCCTGCGCCTGCAGGGCCTCCGGCGAAATCAGGGCGGTATCGGCGTTGAACGCATTGACCTTGGCCTCGGCGGTTTCCAGCTCCGCTTGCAGCTCCGACACCCGGCCGGCCAGCCAGGTTGTCGCCTGCTCGGTGGCCTCAAACTTCACCTCAATCTGATTGAGGATATAGAGATCCGCGATGGTATCGGCGATCAGCGCGGATTTGCGGGCGGATTCGGTCTGCACCGTGACCTGGAACACCAGCGTGTTCGGAACATTGCGCACCGAAACCTTGCCCAGCAGGGCGGAAACCACGCTGTCCCGGATGAGCTGCTCCACCATCTCATCGGACATTTCCACCGGCGGCTTGTGCAGTCCCAGCAGCGATTTGATTTGATATTTCACCGTCCAGACCAGCGTCCTCAGGGCCGAAGGTTCAACCAAAGTCCCGTTGAACTCCGGATCCTCCATCAGGGAGAGCTCGTCCACGACCTTGTTCATCAGCCCGCGCGATTGCAGCACCTCCAGCTCGGAGTTGACCTCGGCGTAATCGCCCGAGAGGCCGCTGACGACACTTTGCAGATCAACCACGCTTTGCTGCTTGGTTTCCAGCATCACCACAGCGCTGGAGGTGTACTGCGGCACCGCTGCGACAAAGGCGTAAAGCCCCCCCAGGAAAATCGCCGCCATGGCCGCCAGCAGCATGATCCACTTGCCGCGCCACAGGGTGGCGAACAAGGCGCCAAGGTCAATGGCATCGTCTTCCGGAGTTTCGGCGGGCGAGGGGCGCTGCACAGGGAAGGAAGCTTCATTCAAAGGCGTCTGTTTCATGAATACCCAAGTACCGTACTGATTGATGCGCGCCGCACACGCGCATCATCCCCCGCATACACGCAGGGGCTTTGAGAAGAAAGTCCGGCGGACCGGTGCAGGGCTCAGCGGCCGGTTCTGCCCAGCACTGCTGCACCTGTGCGGAGGATGATTTTCAGATCCTTGAAGAAGCCGCGCCGGTACAGGTAAGCCACATCCAGCGCCACCCGCTCATCATAGCTGATGTCATTGCGGCCGGAGATCTGCCAAAGCCCGGTGATTCCAGGCCTTTGAACCAGGTAAGCCGACGCGCTGCTGCCGTATTTCCGCAGCTCCTTGGTGACAATGGGGCGCGGGCCGACAAAGCTCATCTCGCCCTTCAGCACATTCCAGATCTGCGGCAGTTCATCCAGGCTGGTCTTGCGCAGGATCCGGCCAAGCCGGTTGATGCGCGGATCGTTGGTCAGCTTGTGGTCACGCTCCCATTCCGCGGCGGCCTCAGGATTGGTGTCCAGATGGGCCTGCAGCCGCGATTCGGCATCGACCACCATGCTGCGGACTTTCCAGCACTTGAACAGCTTGCCGTCCTGGCCCACCCGGGTATGCCCGAAAAATCCCGGTCCGCCATCCAAGCGCACAACACCCCACAAAATAAGGATGACAGGCACAAGGACGGGCAGCAGCAAAAGGGCAAAAAGTATATCAAAAATCCGCTTACCCGATCTGGAGTAGTAGCCCGGCGAAGAATAGCCAGGGCCTTGATATTCAACAGATCCATCGATGGAGTACGCGGTCAGTGCAAAATCTTGCATCGTCAAACACTCCGAGATTTAAACGTCTTAACCAAAACCCACCCGACAAAAGGGATAGGTATGGGTTCCCTACATCCAAGTTGTAATAAACTTAAGTAGTATTTTCGGAACTTTTGAGACTTCTTTAACCTTTGTGACTACAGAGCCACCAGACCACCGGTCCGGAGGCATCTGAGGTCGCTTCCGAAGGGGGAGGATGCCACCATCCCGCACTGAATGCGGCTGGGGTAAGGGCAGGATCGGATAACCGCGCAGGCCGGAAATGGGCGCACGCCGGCGGTCATCCGCCGCGCCTCCAGCTTTGTTGCGCACCCTTTGGTGTCCGCCGGCAGGTCAAAAGGCCCGCGCTGGCGGCAGCTCCACGCCGATTCCCGAACCGCCGCAGAAAACCAGACCTGAAACGGGGTGAACTCCGAACTCACATGCATTAACAACCAGGGTTGAAAGCCCAGTTAGGGCTGATCATCCAGAAGACCTTTTCGTGTTATTTATTTCCCCGCGGCCGTTCAGGCCCGCCCCCGGTATTGGAGAGCGCTTTGACAGGACAGACCGACCAAGACACTGCCACGCTGGAGGGAGTGACAGTTGCCGTTATCACGACACTCTACAAGGCGGACAATCTGAGCTTTCTCGATCTTGCGCTTGCCAGCCTGGAAACCCAGAACGGGTTGCGGCGCGATCAGATCAGAATCTACCTGTGCTGTGACGGCCCCTTGCCCAAAGAGCATGAGACCTGGCTGTCGCAAAACGCCTGGCGCTTTCACCTGGTCGTGCGGAACGAGGAAAATATTGGCCTCGCTAAGTCGCTCAACCGGTTGATAGAGCGGCTTGAAGACGAGGATTTCGTCTTTCGCATGGACGGCGACGATATCTGCCACCCGGACCGGTTCCGCACGCAGATCGCTTATATGCAGGCCCATGCGACCCTCGACCTCATCGGATGCCAGGCCTGGGACATTGACGAGACCGGAGCGGTGACCGGCGAACGCGATTTTCCGATTGATCAGACCAGCGTCGAGACTGTTGTCGTGAAGATGAACCCGATCCTGCATCCGGCGTACTGCATGCGCCGCGCGATGCTGCGCATCCCGTCCATCCGGTACCCCGAGGCTTATCTCACCGAAGATCTGGGCTTTTTGGTGCGCGCGCTTGAGGCGGGCATGCATGTTGGCAATTGCCCGGACAGACTGCTCAGCTGGCGGCTGGGCCCAAATTTCTACGCGCGCCGCACATCGCTCAGGCGCGGACTCGCTGAATTGAAATGGTATTCCCGCGCGGTGCGTTCTCAGCGCGGGCTGGCCAGCCCCGCATATTTCTACGCCATTGCCCGGGCTTTGATCCGGATGATGCCTTCCAGCTTACAGGCACGCCTTTACGGATCGGGCCTGCGGAAATCCGCCCTTTCAAAAGCGGCCTCCTCCGAGACTGCTGCATAACCTTTACGGACCCAACCTATGAAACCGAACCTGTTTTTGATCGCCGCCCCGCGCACTGGCTCCACTCAGCTGGCATTTTTGCTTGCATCCCATCCCGACGTTGACATTCCCCCGATCAAAGAGCCGAATTTCTTTTCTCAGCACGAGTACCCCGAGGACTTCGTGGCCATGCGCCACCTTAACGATGTGGACCCGGCGGCATATGTGGCGCGCAAGTCCGCCAAACGGATGCAGTTTGCGATTTTCCGCGAACAGGCGCACTACGAATATCTCTTCCAGGGGCTCAACGCGCGCTACCGCCTTGATGGATCCACCACTTATATGCATTGCGATGGCGCGGCGGAGAGGATCTTTGAGTATGCCCCGGACGCCAAGCTGATCATTCAGACCCGAAATCCGGTGGGCCGCGCGCTGTCGCATTACAAACTGGCGACGCGCTCGGGACAATCGGACCGCAGCTTGCGGGAAGAAATCGAGCTTGAGGTCAACGGCACCACGCCGCTGCCGGGGCGTTTCCTGATCCGCCAGAGCCGCTATGACGCCGCCATTGCGCACTACAAAAGCATCTTTCCTGCCGAAAACATCCTCGAAATGACCTTTGAGGAGATGGTGGCAGATACCGAAGCTGCGCTCGCCAAGGTGGCCGCTTTCCTCGGGATCGACCCAGAAAAGTTTGATCTGAGCGTGGACGAGCAAAACGCAGGCGATTCCGTCCGTTTTGAACGGCTCAACGTCTGGCTGCTTCGCTCAGGCTGGAAAAACCGGCTGCGGCAGTTTTTGCCTATCAAGCTCAAGCGAATGATCAAAAAGGTCTGGTTCAAAAAGAACACCACGGCCTTCGCAGAGGAAGACATCGCGCTTTTGCGCCGGCATATCGAAGCAAGCCCGGCACCCTCCCGCACCCGGGATCAGATTGCCTCGTAGACCGTATTCAGCCGGTCCAGGTGGCGCCCCATGGTAAGCGGGTCCGCCCAGAACATCTGATAGGCGGCGTTGCCGTAACGGCGCGCCGCCTCCGGATCCTTAAGAGCAGCCAGCGCGGCACCGAAGCTGCCTTGCGGGTCCAGGTCCTTAATGATGATGCCGTTCCTGCCGTTCACCACACTCTCGCGTCCGGCGGTCCAATCGCCGCTGATGACGGGAATGCCGGCTGCCAATGCCTCAAGCGGCACAAGCGGCTGGCACTCGTACCATAGGCTGGGAAAAACCAGGGCGCGCGCTTCGCGCAACAGGCCCGCCACTTGGCTGCTTTCGATCCAGCCTAGAATTTCTGCTTCCGGACAGGCCGCGCGGATCTCGTCCTTTTGCGGACCGTCACCGATAAAGACCGCCCGCACGCCGGCGGCCTTGGCCGCATGGGCGAATTCCACGCCCCCCTTGGCCGCAGCCAGCCGCCCGACAAAAACAAACGCCTCATTGGCGGCGACGTCCACCTGTTCCGGTTTTTCGTCGATCACCGGATTTGCGACATTGAAAAAGCGCGTCGCAGCCGGGAAGTAGCTGCGCATCACCTCGTGCTGAAGTTCCGAGATATAGATGATGTTGCGCACACCGCGGGGCAACCTTCCAAACGTCTTTTGCATGCCTTGGCGAACCACCCGAAAGGCCTTGTGCGCGGGGTTGCGGACATCGCAATTCGTCACCATGCAAGACAGGCTCATGGCGCGTTTGCCGCATATCCCGTTGCGGGGATAATCGAAGAAGCCGCCGTTAGGACAAGCAAAGAAATATTCGTGCATCGTAAAGACATGACGCACATCAGGCGCAGTCACCACAGGTCCGATCGCGCTCGAAAGGCTCTTGGTCCAGCAATGCACATGCACAACGGTCGCGCTCAGATCGTCTGTGTCACGGATCACTTGGTCAAGTTTCTGTCCGGCGGTCCTGTTCCACAGCCCTGTCCTGATGGCTGCCAGGCGGGACGCGTTGCTGGCAATATCACTGACGCCCAGGCAGTGGGTCTCGATCCCGGCCGCTTCCAGGCGCGGATCCAAAGGCGGGACGCCGCAGAAAAACACAACATCCTTGCCTTGGGCCTTAAGCGCCAAAGCGCTTTCGATGCAGACCTTTTCAAGCCCCCCGCGCACATCTCCGTAGTCCATCACCAAGACGACGCGTTTGGTCCGATCCGTCATGTCCTCAATCCTCTTGCGGCAGCCGGGGCAGGATGAACCCCAGCAGGCTTGGGTCGATACCAATGCGGCTGCGGCACAGGTACCAGGCATGCACATTCCACGCGATGGTCGAAAGCGCCACGACCGACGCCGCCCCCAGGGTGCCAAAGGCCCAGACCGCCGGGACCAGCGCGGCCAAACCGGCTGCATTCCAGATCAGCGACAGCCTTGCGAATGCTTTCTCCTGGCCTGCCATCTGCATCAGAATGCCGTTCGGCCCGCCAGCGGCGCTGACGGCAAAGCCGAACGAGAGTATCAAAAGCTCGGGTTTGGCGGTGGCGTAGCCTGCGCCGAAGAGACTCAGGGCAAATCCCCCAAAGGCCCAAAACGCCACCATCCCCAGGGCCGCAAACCCGCCCGCAGCCGCTGAAACGGACTGGCAGATTTTGCGCAGCGTGCCGCGGGCGCCCTCAGCGTAGGCGCGCGAAATCATAGGGGTCACGGCGAGGTTGGCCGCCAGCAGCAGCAGCGTCATCAGCTGCGCGGTTTTCAACGCGGCAAAAAACGGCGCTGTCTTTTCCGGGCTCATCACCAGACCGATGGCCACCACCGCCAGGTTCGGGCCGGAAACAATCACCACCGAGGCCAGCCAAAAACTTTTGGACATGTCCCGCCACTCAGCGGTGTGCGGCGTGCGGGGCCCCGCGATGGCAGTGCGGTAGCGTGTGGCGGGATCAAAGCGCGATTGCACCAGGAGCCAGAACGCCAGCGTGCCCGCGCAAAGCAGAAACGCCCACGCCGGCTCCAGTTGTGGCAGGATACCCAGCATCACCAGGCCGGCGGCAGCAATCACGCTAAGCCGCCACAGGATATCGCGCGGCACCAGTGCACCCAGAATGCGGTTCTGTGTGCGCAAGACGCTCGATTGAAATTCAGCAAACGCAATGGGCAGGACCAAGAGCGCAGCCGCCAGCATCGGCCGGTTTTCGGCGTCTGCAAGGCTGTAGAGCGCAAACACCAGGGTCAGCACGGCACCCGCCCCCGCCACATGGCGCAGCCCATAGGCCAGCGCCGCCTTCCAGACCGGAGCGTTTTCGGGCTCTGTATTGGCGGGCAGCACGCGCATGACCAGTTGCTGCTGGCCCATCAGCGCAATCTGTCCCAGGGTCAGCGCCGCGGAAAACCCAAAGGCAAAGACGCCGTAACCCTCAAGATCCATAGCCCGCGCAAGCGCCACCAGCATCAAATAGTTGAGCGGCGCGCCGGCCAGCTTGACCAGCAGGGCAAGGGAAGTCACCCGAAATAGGGTTGTGCGAAGCGGCATGAATATCTATGCGCAAGGAAATAGACGACGTAGAGATGCCTTGCTACTATCGCAGCGTCCCGGGCTGTGCAACTGAGCAGTGCAGCGGAGCCTGCGTTGCGCTGCATGCCTCCCCAGGGCGCAGGTATTTTTGCAAAACTATTTGACGTGGCAGAAAATTTTCAAACCGGACAGCCACCGATATGCATTTGCAGGCGGACTGCGATGGCATGTGGTGACCGACAGCTATGAGTGAGTGATAAGGCCTTGGTTGCAGCTCAAAACAGGCGCATCCTCTTCAGCTTCGTTTTTATGGCGGCATTGGCGGTAGGCTCGCTGGTGCTTTTGAACCGGACGCTGCTCAATGGCGTGCTCTTGCAGGACTTGCATTACCTGTATCTGGGCGGCGCCTTCATGATCAATCTTTTCGCGATCTACTACTATATCGTGCACCCCAATGCCGGTTTTGCGTCGATCCAGGTCTCCTATTACTTTGCCTTCGGCGCCTTGTTCCCGGCTTTGGTCTATACCAGTATCGGTCTTTACCCTTGGCCCATCGCCTATCAGGTCGTTTCTCAGGAACTGCTGCGCAAGACCTCTTTCATGTGTCTTGTCTTCAGCCTGTTTCTGCACGCAGGCATTTTTTACGGGATGCGCGGAAAATACCTGCCGCCGGCGCGCCGGACAGCTGGTTTGTCGGCCAAGCTGGCGCTGCCTATACTGCTTGCCGGTTATTTTTTCACGCTGCTGTTATACGCGTGGATCGGACTCGACATCATTACGACACCCCGCATCCAGATCGAGCATACGCTGTCTGACGCAGGGGGGCCCCGTTTTGCGATTTTCAAACGCGTCTCGCTTTTGCTTTTTGCGTTGTCACTGGTGGCGGGCTTCATTGCGCGCAACGACCCCCATCCAAAGAACCGCCGCATCTTCCTTTGGCTTTTTGTGGTGATGGCAGCCACGCTGTTTGTCTTCGTGAACCCGGTGAATTCCGCGCGCTGGCGGCTGATCGGGTTCGTCGCATCCTTCATCCTGCTGTTTGCGCCGCTCAACAGCACAGCGGCAAAATTCTGGACCTTCTGGGCGATGTTCGCAGGCTCGATCTTGCTCTATCCCCTGCTGAGCGTCTTCAGCCGGACCTCAAGGCAATGGGACCGGATTTCATCGGGCGCTTGGCAGGAATTTTTTGCCGCAGGCGATTTCGACGGCTACCAGTCAATGATGCACGGGGTCTATTGGGCGCAAGAGTTCGGCCTCTACCTCGGCTCGGGCTTGGTCAACAGCGCCCTATCCGTTATTCCGCGACAGGTTTGGCCCGACAAGCCAGTGCACTCCGGTCAGATCGTCTCGGAATGGCTGGGCAGCGCCAACACCAACCTGTCAATGCCGCTATTCGGCGAAGCCTATTTGAACTTCCACTTGTTCGGAGCGCTTCTGATTTTCGTTGCAGGCTTTGCCGTGGCTAGAATCGACAAGCTTTTGCGGTCCGAACCCTCAGCAACGCTGTCCTATTTCATCGCGCTCGTGGTCGGTGGCAGTATGCTGTTTATCACACGCGGCGCCCTTCAGGCGGTCACGGAATTTGTCTGGCAAATCATGCTTCTGATCGCTCTCACGGTGTGGATATGCCGTAAGAAGCGCACCCGGGCAGTCTAGGCAAGACGAACCTCTTGTCCCGCCAGACGTCCGGCAGCAAGCCGCTCCGGAGCGCTAAACCCCTGCTCAGGCGCGGCGGCGGTTCACTTCCCAGACCAGGGCCAATGCAGCGCCAACTGCCGCAAGTGTCAGCAGGCCAGCGCTGGCATCTATTTCCGGCACGCCCCACGCATTGCCGTTTCCGTTGCCGCCGTTACCGTTGCCGTTTCCCCAACCATTGCCATTACCCTTGCCAGGCCGCGCTAATGCGGCGGACAGTGTCATGCAATTGACAAAAAAAGCGGTGCTAACGGCGGTAAAAAGAGATTTCATCTGCTCGGCCTCAAAAGGTAATGGTTAAACTCCCTCTCAGGCGCTTAGCAGTTTCTTAACCATCCCTCAACTTGCAGTTTGGGCCGGCATGGTTTTCCTGCCCGGCTGTATCCGGGCTGCACCGCAGTGCGCGCTTCAAGCGCGCTCCTGGCGCACACTCAGGAACCGCGGCGCGCTGCCATCCAGACAGACCGCAGACAGGGTTCCGGTGGCATAAGCGCCGGTATCAACGGCAATCCGGCCCCGCTCTGCCACGGGCTTGCTGACGATGGTGTGGCCATGCACGACCCAGATCCCGTCCTGGCGCGGGGTGCGGAAGAACTCCCGGTGGCCCCACCGCAGCGTGTCCTCCTCCTGCTCGTCCGCAGCCGCGCCGGGGTCAGCCCCGGCATGGGCCACCAGAACGGTGCCCGACAGTACCGAAGTCTCCAGGCCTTCAATCCAGCCAATCAGCGCGTCCCCCATCACCGCCTGCAGACGGTCGCGGCAGCCGCGCAGCTCATCTGCGCTCATCTGCGGCCGGGCGCCGCAGATGCCGAAGGATGCCAGGGTCTGCAGCCCGCCGTTCCTGATCCAGCGCCCGCCATCGCCGGCAGGGTTTTTCAGAAAACGCAGCAGCATGTCCTCATGATTGCCCATGAGGCAGGTCAGATCCGGGCGCGCGCTGAGATAGCGCAGCACTTCGGCGCTTTGCTCGCCCCGGTCGACATAATCCCCGGCCAGGATAACCCGGTGATCCTGCGGCACCTGTGCCAGCATCTGCTGCAGCAGCGGCAGGCAGCCATGCACATCGCCGATCACGCAAAGCGGCTCCCCGGGCGCGGGGTCCGCGAAGGCGGGACCTTTTCCGAACTTCCGGAGCAAGGACGACAGCACGATGAGCGATTCTCCCGGTGGCCTGTTTGGCGCAGTGAACCCCGGCGCGCGGCAGCGAGCCGGGGCTTCATCAGTCAGCCAGTGATAACTGCCTGCCCGCAGCGGGGCAAGCAGAGCCGCTCAGGCGCTGCGGCAGGCTTTCACGCCCATGCGGATGATTTCGCTGCCCTTGATCTTGTAGATGCCGGAAATCCGGTTGCGGCCTTCCGCCATGAACCAGGCTTTCAGCGGCTCCGGGTAGAAGTCCGCCATCACACGGCTGAAATAGTCGAACTTCTCCTGCGCCAGGCGGCGGCCGCTGCGCGAGGGGCCGTGAAAGCCGAAGGTGGTGTTCGGGTCGACGCAGGTGCCTGGCAGGCCAAGGAACATGGTGCAGGTGGAATAGCAGACCCGGCCGCGGATCTCGACCCGCACGCCGCTGCGCTTGAGGTTTTTCAGCTCGATCAGCCGGTCGTGCAGATAACCGCCGCGGTCGCTGCCCACGACATAGGTCTGCTGGGCGGCGGCGGCCTGCGGCTGCAGCACCGCCAGCGCCAGGCAGGCGGCAGCGGCGGTTTTGGCGGCCTTGCGGAAGATGGAGCGGGCGCGCCCCGGCAGGGCAGAGGAAGAAGCAATGTTCAGTGCCAGCATGGTCAGATCTCCAATGCAAAAACGGGCGTTGGAGACTGGATAGAAAACCCCTGCGCGCTGGCCGGGGTGCGGATGTGGCAAAAATTAGTACATTATCAACACTTTAGCCCGCATGTTAGGCAAATTTTAAGAGTTTCGCCCTGCCCTGCGGCGCTCAACCCGGCCGGGTCAGATCAGATCATAGTTCTTGCTGGCGATGGCCGCGGCGGCAATGATGGCGTTGGCCAGCATATGGGCCTGCACGGCGCCGCCGGGGCGGCGGGTCCGCAAATACAACAGGCCGAACGCAATCCCCGCCAGCGCCCCCGCCACCCAGCGGTCGTGCAGCGCCGCAAACAGCAGGCTGCTGACCGCCAGACCGGCCAGGACACGCCAGGCAGACGCCGCGGAAGTGCCGGCGATACGCTCCAGCACATAGGCGCGGAAGAACAGCTCCTCGATGACCGGCACCAGCAGCACCGTGCCCAGCAGGCGGCAGAGGATCCAGAACAGATCAGGCGCCCCGGACGCGCTGGCAGTGCTCTCAGGGGCCGTCCAGAGCCACAGCGCCGCCACCGCGTAGCCGGTCAGCCAGTCGGCGGGCCCGGCGCGCCAGTCTATGGCCTTCAGCGCAGGCCAGAACAGCGCCAGCCCCAGCAGCATAAACGCCACCCGCAGCGGGTAGCCGTCAGCGGGGTTTTCCCAAAGCAGCGGCGTGATGGTGCCGCTCATCATGAAAAGAATAAACGGGACGATTCTGGCAAACAGCGGATCCGCCCTCACGGGCAGGCCGGGCCGGGTGCCCGGCGCTGCGGCCTTGTTGTGGAAAAAGGCCATGTTGTGGACGATGGCCAGAACCGCAAAGGCCAGCAGCGAGAACATCAGCCAGCCCGCATAGGAGTGAAACCCGTCCACCGCCAGCTTTGGCGAGACATTGGCGCCCAGCCAGATCAGCGCGGAAATCCGCAGGACGTTCAAGATCCAGCTGAGGCAGACCGCAAGCGGGAACAGAATCATCCAGTAGGGCCTCATGCGCAACGTCCGGCGCGCCAGCATGGCATAGATCGCCATGAACACTGCCACCAGAGCCACGCCTTCTGCCCCCGAGCAGCCCGAGGCGATCCGGACCCTGAAATCATTGAGGCCGATGATGCGTTCGCCCGGAAGGCTGAACAGGTCGGTTCCGGTCAATGCGAAGACCCCGCTCACGGCCTGGAACGTCAGCCGGGTCAAGGCGCGGTTTTCGCCCCAAAGCCATCCAGTGGCCTCAACCACCAGCGGCAGCAGGAAAAAACCGGCGGCCACAAGCGGCAGAAAGGCGCCATTGCCAAGAAACCATTGCTTCCAGGCGCGCAGCGGCAAGAGCCAGAGCGCAGCGCCCAGGAGCGCCAGCACTGCGCCGGCCAGGAACACCGGCGCCGCCAGGCTGAACTGCGCCTCCAGCTCCGCAAGCGGAAGCTGCCAGAGCGGCACAAGCAGCAGCCCCAGCCCCAGCAGATGCAGACCGGCCGGAAACAGGCGGCGGGACGGCGCTGCGCCCGCCAGGCGCACATAGGCGTGCCACAGCCGGGGGCGGGCAATCGTCATCACCACAACCGCCACGCTCATGAAAAGAACGCTCAGAGGAAGCGTCCGCATCCCCCGGCACAGCGCATATGCGGACACGTTTCTGCAGGAGAACTGGTCTGTTTCAAAGGTCAGCAGGCGAATGGCCACAGCCTCGGCCACGGCCGCCAGCATGAAAACGGCCAGGCGCATGGATGCAGGCCTAAAGATCAGTTCCTGCCTCATGATCGCTCCTTTGAAGTGCGGTTTGAAAACAGAGTGGCGCAGCCCCTGCCCTGCCCAGTCAGAGTTGCTCCTTCATAATCAAGGCAGCCCCATGTTCAAGGGGCTGGCCCTGGCACCGCCGTTTGCACCGCCCTCCGCCGCGCAAGGCTTCGCTGCACCGGCGCCGTGGCCAGCCAGCCGGGGGCCGGCATCAGGGCTGGCGCGCTTTCAAACCGCCCTGCGCTTGGGCCCTGCAGCGGAAACTGTCGGCATTTCCGCGCGGCCTCATCTTCTTCACAGCTCGAAACAGCAGGCACGCCTCCGGATGCACTGTCACGCTGCCGGAGAGCTGACACGCAGCAGCTGCGGCGCAGGCCGGAAAGGCGTTGCGCCGCGCGGCAAACCGGCGAACGCCCGCTTTTGCCAGCCTTAACCCGGATAAGCCACCATGCAGCCTATCGGAGGAATCGGGACGCAGGTTTCAGCAGGTCTGCAATTTCTGGAGAACACACATGCCTCAAACCGATCCGTTTGCGAGCCATCGCCGCGGGCTGGAGAGCCCGGCCGCAACCCATTTTGAAATTGTCCCGCAGGATGGCACCGATCTGCCGGTGCGTCCGCGCGTGCTGCGGGTGGTCTCCGCCGGGGATCTGGCAGTCCGGGATGCGGCGGGGACGGTCATTATCTATCCCGTCGCCGCAGGCGAGACGTTTGCCTTCTCTGCCGCCGGGATCGAAGCAACCGGCACAACGGCAACTGTCGCGGGGTGGTACTGATGCTGGGTATCGGCCTGTCAATGACCGGCGAGACCGCGCAGGGGCGCTGGTCGCCGCCTGCCGCCCTGATTGACCTGGATTTCCGGCAGGACCGGTACCTTCAGGCAGGCGCGGCCAAAAGCTTTGACGACATTTTCGTCTATAACGGCGCCGGTCTTCGCACCTTCACCAGCGAGGCGGGCACGCATGTCTGGGCTGCCCACAACCTGCTGGCCCATTCCGGGGATCTGGCGCAGGGCACCGCAGTTGCCGCGTCCGCCACAAAAACCCGGCTCACGGCAGCGGCAGGAACCGGCACAACGGTGCCCGAGGCGCGGCGGGCCGGGGTGACGCTGCCGGATGCGGGCACCTACACCTACTCAGCCCATGTGCGGCAGGTGAACCTGCGCTACCTTGCCATGACGTCCGAAGGCTACGGCAGCGGCGCCGGCGGGGTTACCCTGTTCGACCTGCAGGGCGGGACGATCGCAACCCAGGGCGCAGGCCACCTTGCGCTAGTTAAACCGCTGGCCGATGGCAGCTGCATTTGCAGCATCACGTTCACCGCGGACGGCTCCGCGCTGAACGGCACGCTCAGCGCCGGGATGTCAGACAATGCAGTGTCGCATGCCGTGACCGGTCCCGACGGCACCGAGGCCCTGGATGTTTTCGCACAATGGGTCTGCCGCTCCGATCTCGGCGGCATGGCGGACAATCCGGACAACGCCCTGGGGGCCGAGTTCGCAAGCTATGTCCCGGCCGAAGCAGCGCCAGTCTTCAAGGCGCGCCGCAATGCCTATGTTCGTGGCGCCCTGGAAGGGATTCTCATCGAGGATGAGGCAGCGGTGAATATCGTCGAGCAGAGCCATGACTTTGCCGCTGCCTATTGGGTCAAGAACAATCAGCTGGCGGTGGCCGCGTCCGGTACTATTGCAGGCATCCCCGCATGGGAGCTGACCGACAGCAGCGCCACGGGTTTCGCGCACTGCGCCGCGGGCATCGGCGCTATCGCGGGGGTTCACACCGCATCCTGCCTGGTCCGCAAGAACCCGTCCCAGATGTCGCTGTTCAGCGCGCGCCTGTCTGTCGGATCGAACCAGTTCTGCGGCATCTCGTTCGATACCGTGACCGGAGCCATCAAGGACCACTGGAACAGCGGGCTTGCGGTGCAGCCTGACGGAACGAAGATGCGGGATGTCATCGACATGGGAACCCACTGGTTCGCGTGGTTTACCTATGACCCGTCCCTCCTGACCGGCTTGAATGCCACGGCTGACGTGCAAGTGTTCCCGGCCCACGATGCCCTGAACCTGTCACCTGGTGCGCAGGTCACCGGATCGCATGTCTGCACGGCCTTCCAGGTGACGGCCGGATACACGCCCGGCTCCTTCATCCCCACAGCAGGCCGCGCAGCCTCCCGCCCGGCAGAGACTCTGGCCATCCGTTCATCCGTGCTGCCTGCAACCATGCCGGTTGCGGTCTCGCTGGCGCTGGAGGGCCGCATGAATTTTACGGACACCGGGTCCGGGGCGGCAGCGCGGTTCTTCGACTGGCGGGCTGACAGCGGCAACCACCTGAGTGCGGGGCTGAACACCGCCGGCACGGCAACCGGCCAGATCCAGGTTTCCAGCGCACGTTCCGGCGCGGCCAGTACGGCGAGCGGGGCAGCATCCGCCTGTGCGCCCGGTCTAAACGTGCCTGTCAGCTTTGCCGCCCGCCACCCGGCTGCGCAACTGGAGCTCGCGGCGAAAGGAGAGACCGCCGCGGGATCGCCTGCGCCCTCGGCGCTACCGGATCTGGCGGCAGCCGACATCGGCCTGGCGCCTGCATTCAAGGGCAGCCTTGGCCGTTTCCGCTTGTGGGACCGTGATCTTGGCAGCGCCGGCATCGGGCGGATACCGGCATGAACGGCGGCCTGACCCCTGGCGCACCGCCGCTGACGGCGGTCAGGCGCCGCATGTCAGGGTGCTGGATAATACTCCCGGTACCAGGCGACAAACTGCGCCACGCCCTCGGCCACGCCGGTTTTGGGCGTATAGCCGGTCAGTCTCCGCAGCAGCGACGCATCGGCCCATGTGGCGGGCACATCGCCGGCCTGCATCGGCATCAGGTTCCGTTCCGCGGTGCGGCCGGTGGCGGCCTCGACCGCCGCGATGAAGTCATTCAGCTGCACAGGCTCGGAGTTGCCGATATTGACCACCCGGTGCGGCGCCACCGGCGACAGGCTGTCGCCCTCCGGCACCACGCCATCCGCCGGGCGTTGCGGCGCCGCGTCCAGCAGCAGCCGGACGGCCTCCACCAGATCGGTGATATAGGTGAAGTCGCGCTGCATGCCGCCGTAATTGTAGACGTCGATCGGCTGCCCCGCGAGGATCGCCCTGGTGAATTTGAACAGCGCCATATCCGGCCGCCCCCACGGGCCGTAGACGGTAAAGAAGCGGAACATGGTGACCGGCAGATCAAACAGATGCGCATAGGAATGCGCCATATTCTCGGTCGCCTTTTTGGAGGCGGCATAGAACGACATCTGGTGATCGGCCTTCTGGGTCTCCCTGTAGGGCATGTCGGTATTGGCCCCGAACGCCGAGGAGGTGGAGGCCAGCAGCATGTGCCGGGGCGGATGGGCGCGGGCGGCTTCGAGGATCTCAAAGGTGCCGGTGATGTTGCTTTCCAGGTAAGAGCGGGGGTTCTCAATCGAATAGCGCACCCCGGCCTGCGCCGCGAGGTGGACCACATAATCAGGCTTGTGCTCCTCAAAGACCCGCAGGACGACGCCAGGCTCTTCGATGCTGCGGTTGATGACGCTGAAGTCCGGGTGCTGCTCCAGCATTGCCTGCCGGTCCCGTTTCAGCTGCACGCTGTAGTAATCCGATAGGTTATCGATGCCAACGACCCGGAACCCGTCGTCCAGCAGGCGCCGGCACAGATGGTAGCCGATAAAACCGGAGGAGCCGGTGACGAGAACGGTTTTCTGGGTCATCAGTCTGCTCCAGGGGCCTGTCTGAACCGCCGGGCTCCGGAACCCGGCCATAGGGTGTTGTTTTCGCAAGGCGCCGGACCACCCGCCGGGCATTATGGCAAACCGGGCTGGGGCATGCCATCCCCGGCAGCTCAATCCGGCGCTGCTGACTGGTGCGGCATATGCAATCAGCTCTCCCACCGACGGCCGCTGGCCTCAAAGCGGGGGACACGCGCTGGAACTGCCGTCCGCCGGCGGGACGCAGCAGCGATCATGCACAAGACTACAGGGAAAACTGGTGCCGGTGATAGGACTCGAACCTACGACCCCATCATTACGAATGACGTGCTCTACCAGCTGAGCTACACCGGCGCCGTTGGTTTCATAATGCTGGGTTCTGTTGTAGGCAAGCGAAATTGCCGCGCCGACAGCGGCGGCAAAGACCTTTGCGGGCCCGGCTGCAAATCCCGGAGAACCTGGCTTGCCGCACGCTATTTCCGTTTGACGCCCCCTGAAAACCATCTTATACGCCCATCCCACGACACCTGCCCAGGTGGCGGAATTGGTAGACGCGCTAGCTTCAGGTGCTAGTGTCCGTATGGACGTGGAGGTTCGAGTCCTCTCCTGGGCACCATTCCCCGACAATGTAAAACGACGGCGCCCCAGGCCACCCGCGCCTTTGCCGCGTAAACCAGCTTGCCCCGGCGCAGTTGAGTTTGCGGGCCAAAGCGCCTATCTCCTCTCCAGCCCCTGCCGGCGCGATGATCATCAAAAGGGAATTCCAGTGGCCAACCACCTGTACAAAAACGACCTGCCCGACGGGCTGGACTTCGGTCCCGTTGTCGCCATCGACTGCGAGACCATGGGGCTGAACCCGCACCGCGACCGGCTTTGCGTGATCCAGATGTCCGGCGGCGACGGCAATGCGCATATCGTGCAGGTCGAAAAGGGCCAGTCCGAGGCGCCCAACCTGTGCCGGATGCTGGAAGACCCGAACGTGCTGAAGCTGTTCCACTTCGGCCGGTTCGACATTGCTGCCATGTACCACGCCTTTGGCGCCCTGGCCGCGCCGGTCTATTGCACCAAGATCGCCAGCCGCCTGGTGCGCACCTACACCGACCGCCACGGGCTCAAGAACCTGACCCAGGAACTGCTGGGCGTCGACATCTCCAAGCAGCAGCAGATGAGCGATTGGGGCGCGGAAGAGCTGACCGAAGCGCAGCTCGACTATGCGGCATCGGACGTGTTGCACCTGCACAAGCTGCGCGAGGCGCTGGACAAGCGGCTGGCCCGCGAAGGCCGCACCGGGATGGCGCAGGCCTGCTTCGATTTCCTTCCCATGCGCGCCAAGCTGGACCTGGCCGGCTGGCCCGAAATTGACATCTTTGCCCACTCATGACCGATACCGAAAAATTCCTCGTCACCGCGCGGCAGGTGATCACCGATGAAGCCAAGGCACTGAACACCCTGGCCGAAGGGCTGGATGAGCGATTTGCCGAAGCGGTGCAGCTGATTTTGCAGGCCAAGGGCCGCATCATCGTCAGCGGCATCGGCAAATCCGGCCATATCGGCCACAAGATCGCAGCCACCCTGGCCTCCACCGGCACGCCGGCCTATTTCGTGCACCCGGCTGAGGCCAGCCATGGCGATCTGGGGATGCTGTCCGAAGGCGATGTGGTGCTGGCGATCTCCAACTCCGGCGAGGCGCCGGAGCTGGCCAACCTGCTGGCCTTCACCCGCCGCTTTGCGATCCCGCTGATCGGGCTGTCCAGCAAGATGGACAGCACGCTGATGAAGCAGGCGGATGTGCACCTGCAGATCCCCTCGCTGGGCGAGGCCTGCGGCTTTGGCATGGTGCCGTCGATCTCCACAACGCTGACCCTGGCGATGGGCGATGCGCTGGCGATTGCGCTGATGAAGCACCGCGACTTCCGCCCCGAGAATTTCCGCGACTTCCACCCGGGCGGCAAGCTCGGCGCGCAGCTGAGCAAGGTGCGCGACCTGATGCACGCGGGCGATGCGCTGCCGCTTGTCAGCGGCGACACCCCGATGGCCGATGCGCTGATCGAGATCAGCCAGAAGGGCTTTGGCGTGGCAGGTGTCGCTGCCGCCGACGGCTCGCTGGCCGGCATCATCACCGACGGCGACCTGCGCCGCCACATGGACGGGCTGCTGAACAAGACCGCGGCAGAAGTGATGACCACAGGCCCCGCAACCATCGCCCCCGGCGCCATGGCGCAAGAGGCGGTTGCGGTGATGAACCAGCGCAAGATCACCTGCCTGTTCGTGGTCGATCCTGACAACGGGCAGAGGGCTGAGGGCCTCCTGCACATCCACGACTGCCTGCGCGCAGGCCTGGGCTGACTGAAGGCCAGGGGGAACTGACAATGGACAGCCATTCCAGAGCCGTTGCCTATCTCAAGGTGCTGCTGCCGCTGGCGGCCCTGGTTCTGTTGTCCACCCTGTTCCTGATTTCGCGGGGGGTGAACACCGAGGCGGTGATCCCCTTTGCGCAAAAAGAGATCGAGGACCGGATGAAAGGTCAGCAGGTGACCGCGCCCTTCTTCTCCGGCACCACTGCCAGCGGCGACGAGATCATGGTCACCGCCTCCCTGGCCCGTCCCGGCCGCGACGGCACGCCGGCGGTTGCCAGCGATCTGTCTGCCGACATCCGGCTGGCCCAGGGCGGCCGGATCACGCTGGCGTCCGAAACCGGCTCCATCCACCCGGATCGGGATATGGCGCAGTTTATTGGCAACGTGCAGATCACGTCCGCGGACGGGCTTGTTGTCGAGACCGAAGAGCTGAACACAGCGCTGAGCGGGCTGAAGGCCGACAGCCCCGGCCCGGTCCGCGCCACCGGCGCAATCGGCGAACTGACTGCGGGGAATATGCACATCGGCGTCAAAACCGAAGGCGGCCCTGTCCATATGCTGTTCAAAAACGGCGTGAAGCTGCTATATGATCCCCAGCAACCGGAAAGATAACCTGTGTCCTATTTGCGCGCCTTGATTTTCTGCCTGCCGCTGGCGGTATTTCCCGGCCTCGCGGCAGCGCAAACGGCCTCCGTCGCCTTTGGCGCGGTCAAGGCCGACCCCAGCCAGCCCGTCGAAGTCACTGCCGATAACCTGGCGGTCAACCAGGCTGACGGCTCCGCCGAGTTCACCGGCAATGTCCTGATTGTGCAGGGCATCATGCGGCTGTCCGCGGACAATGTCCTGGTGATTTATAAAACTGCGGACGACAGCGGCGCCAAGGCCGGCATCGAACGGCTGGAGGCAACCGGCAACGTGGTGCTGGTCAGCGGCCCTGACGCGGCGGAGGCAGAGCGCGCCGAGTACACCATCGACAAGGGCACCATCGTGATGACCGGCAATGTGCTGCTCAACCAGGAAGGCGGCACCCTGGCGTCGAACCGCCTGGAGGTGAACCTGACCTCGGGCACCGCCCGGATGGCGGGCCGGGTCAAGACCATCCTGAACCCGAACGGCGGCAGCAACTGATGGCGAAACCCAACCTGACCGTGACCGAAGGCTCCTCCGGGCTGCACATCGAAAAGCTGCGCAAATCCTACCGCAAGCGGGTGGTGATCCGGGATGTCTCGATGTCGCTGAACCGCGGCGAAGTGGTGGCGCTGCTGGGCCCGAACGGCTCCGGCAAGACCACCAGCTTCTACGCCATTGCGGGCCTGGTGTTCCCCGAAGCGGGCACCGTCAGCATCGACGGCCAGAACGTGACCGGCCTGCCGATGTACCGCCGCGCGCGGCTGGGCATCGGCTATCTGCCGCAGGAAATGTCGATCTTCCGCGGCCTGTCGGTGGAGGATAACATCTCCGCCGTTCTGGATATCTCGCAAAAGCACGAGCACAAACGCCGCGAGCGGCTGGAAGAGCTGCTGTCGGACTTTTCGATCGAGCACCTGCGCCGCGCGCCCGCGCTGGCACTGTCCGGCGGCGAACGCCGCCGTGTCGAGATCGCCCGCTGCCTGGCGGCCGATCCCAAGTACCTGCTGCTCGACGAACCCTTTGCCGGCGTCGATCCGATCTCGGTCGGCGACATCCGCCACCTGGTGGCCGATCTCAAGAAACGCGGCATCGGCGTGCTGATCACCGATCACAATGTCCGCGAAACGCTGGAGATCGTCGACCGCGCCTATATCCTGCACGACGGCCAGGTTCTGATGTCCGGCAGCCCCGAGGAAGTGGTGGAAAACGAGAACGTCCGCCGGGTCTATCTGGGCGACAATTTCCGCATCTCCTGAGCCGCTGCGCCGGCGGCGGGCAACCGGAAAATATGCCTGAAAGGCAGGGTTCTTTTTTCCGGGATATCCATTGACTCTCCCGCTGTCTTGCCGTCGAATTGACCCATGGCATACGCGCAGTCCGATGCAATCCGCTCTTCCGCCTTGGCAACAAGGCCCGGATGGATGCACCCGGACGGCTGGCCTGCCCCCCGGTTCCGGACCTGACGTGACAGCGCCAAGGATTGCCTTGGCGGCGGGCCCGGCCGCAATAATTTGTGAAGGAGATCACATGCGTTATAAAATCAGCGGTAAACAGATCGACATCGGTGAAGCTCTGCAAACCCACGTGCAGAACGAGCTGGGCTCGGCCGTGCAAAAATATGCCGAGCGCCCCACCGACGCGGCTGTGGTCTTTTCCCGTTCGGCGCATGAATATGTGTGTGAAGCCACCGTCCATCTGTCGACGGGCCTAAGCGCTCAGGCCAAGGCCCATGCGACGGAGATCTATGCCGCATTCGAGGCCTGCTGCGAGAAAATGGAAAAACAGCTGCGCCGCTACAAGCGCCGCCTGAAGGACCATCACAAGGACCGCAGCGAGCCGGTTGAACATTTGGGCGCCAACTCGTATATCCTCGCCTCTGAGGAAGCGGATTCCGAACCGGACTCGCTGCAGCCGATCATCGTCGCCGAAATGGAAACCCGCATTCCGTCGCTGTCGGTCGGTGAAGCGGTGATGCAGATGGAGCTTGCAGGCGCCCCGGTTCTGGTCTTCCGCAACGAAGGCAAGGACGGATTGAATGTGGTCTACCGCCGCGACGACGGCAACATCGGCTGGATTGATCCGTAAACACATCTAAGGCATCGGCGCCCCGGCGGGGGCGCCGGAACGGAGCAGACATATGCAGATTTCCAGCATCCTCAAGCCAGAGGCCGTCCGGGTAATCGGTGCGGCCTCAAGCAAGAAGCGGTTGTTCCAGGAAGTCGCAGATATTGCTCAGACCGCCTATGGGCTGGACGCCCAGTCCACGGTCGAGGCCTTGCTGGACCGCGAGAGCCTCGGCCCCACCGGGGTCGGCCATGGTGTCGCCCTGCCGCACGCCCGGCTCGACAGCATCAGCGAGGTCTGCGGCGTCTTTTTGATCCTCGAGAAACCGCTGGATTTCGGCGCCGTTGACCGCCAGCCGGTGGATATCGCCTTTGCCCTTTTTGCGCCGGAGGATGCGGGCGTCGAGCACCTGAAAGCCCTGGCGCTGGTGTCGCGCACCCTGCGGGAGCAAAGCTTCTGCACCAAGCTGCGCGCCAACCACGACCCGGCCACGCTTTACACCATCCTGACCGAGGATCAGTCAGTCCAGGCCGCCTGAACCCCGCCGCAACTCAACACCCCCGGTCCTTGCGCTGATCCGCCGGGCCGCCTGCAGCCGCAGCGCCGGCGTTGCGGGCTTCGGCTGACAGTGCACGGTTTCCGCAAGCCCTCCCGCCCGTCATCGGCCGCCCTCCGGCGGCGCTCTTCCCGTTGGGCCGGGCATGGAACAGGGCCTGCGGCCCCGCCCCATGCGGCAGCGTCCTTGACCGGGCCTTCGCATCAGTTGCACTGCCCCCGCGCCAGACGCCGCGCCGCACAGGGTGCGGCGCCGGGCCCAAGGCCGCCAAGGGTATTTGCGCAGCAAATATCCTGCGGGCGCGGGAGCGCCCCGCCTGCCCCCGATCAGATTTTGCGCCAGGGGCCGAAGCCGAACGCAAGATAGTCGCGCTGATAGACCGATGCGATCAGCGCCTCCAGCTCCGCGTCGTAGATATCATCCAGCGCATGCGGGCGCTCCGGTACCGCGGCAGCCACAGGATCAGGCGCCATCCGCCCCAGTTTCCGCGCCAGGGCCGGCAAATCCTCCGCCATCTCCGTCTCGCGGATCAGAAGGTCCGGAACGCCGACACCCGCAAACCCCTCCAGTGCCTGGCTCTGGCTGGCCCATTCCGCGTCCAGCCGGATCGAGGTCTGGCCTGCCAGGCTGGCCCGCACGAACTGCAGGAAAGCGGCAAACGCCTCCCTGTGCTGCGCACGGGTATACCCCTCGCCCGGACCCGCCTCCGGCACCGCAAGGCCGAACTGCCGCCGCAGCGTGTTGCGGATCTGCCGGAAACTGCCCTCGCCCGCATTCAGGATCCGGCGGCAGAACACCGCATGCGCCCGCGCCGCCGGATGGCGCAGCACGGTAAAGCTGCGGAAGCCCTTGTTGCCGCGCTTCCACTGGCGCAGCTGCTTCTGGTTCATGCCCCGGATCAGCCCGTCCGGAGCGACCTGGTCCAGCCCCGCCATCCACTGCACGACCTCCGCCTCCGGCCCGCCCTTGAGCGGCAGGTAGAGAAGCGGCGTCACCGCACACGCCACATAACCGGGCACCGCCGGACCACGGCGCGGCTCGAAATTCGGGGTCCGGGTCAGGTTGAACCGGTCCAGCCCCGAAAGCGCCGCCTGCATCTCCTCCGGATTGGCCACCTTGGCCAGCACCGGCGCCGGGTTCTGCCGCTTGAGGCTTCCGTCCAGCGCCTCCAGCTGCTGCGAAACTCCCAGCCAGCGGGCCAGACCGTTCATCACCTCAACGCTCTGCAAATCCTCGTAGGCCACATAGAACGCGGTCTGGCCCAGCGCCTGGAGCCTGTTCAGCAGCGTCACCTGGAAAGCCTGCAGCACCTCCACATGGGCGGCAAACTCCGCCGCATCAAACTGTGCCTTGGCGTCCTTGCGGCGCGTCACATTGGTCAGCTTCCACTGGCCCGTCTCCCGGGCGATCTTCCACGACACATAGCTGTCCAGCGGATTGCGCGTCAGCACGATCTTGGCGCAGCGCGGATCCTCCAGCATCCCATCCAGCACCCGCGGATCATGGTCATGGAAGTAGCGGAAGCCCCCCAGCACCCCCGGCTGCGCCTTGATCTCCTGGATCAGCCGCGCCGGATCGGTCTCGCGCATGGCCTGGGTCACCCCCAGGATCTGATCCGTGTTCGGATAACCGATGAAATGCGGGTTGAAGGCCTCGCCATGGCAGGTGAGCCCGTCAAAGGCATTCAGATTGGTCTCCAGGAAATTGGACCCGGTCCGCATTTCCGCAAAGACAACAAAGTAATCAAACAAGGGAGAGGTCATCAGGAATTATCGCACCAGATAGGGTTTGCGCTGCGGTTTGGAGAGGCTGACCGGAGTCTGCCCGACCGGGAAATCCCCCATCAGATAAGGGTGCATGCCCTGGTTCTTCAAATTCTGCAGGAACTGGCCAAAGCCATCAAGATCCGTCATCTTCGGCGCTTCGCTCAAATGCCGGGCCGTGACCGCGCCGATTTCGCCGAGGATGGTCTGCAGCGGCTCCATCGGCGCTTCGGCAAATTCCGCCATGCTCCAGATCCGCACCCGCGCCTTGGTCCATTGCGAGCGCAGGATTTTCAGCTGTTCAGCCTCAATCTGCTGAAGCCGCGCCGCCTGCTGCCGCAGTTCCGCGAAACTGCGGTTGGATTTGAACAGCGGCACCGCCCAGGCCCCGCTGATGACCGAAACCTGCGCATTGGTATCCCGCGCCAGCAGCCAGTTCACCGCCTGATTGTCGCGCGGCCCGAACTGAAAGCACTGGCGCTCGCCGCGGGTGTTCCAGATCAGGGTGGTGAGAAAGCTCTCCGGGTTGTAATCGCGCGCTTTCGGATTTCCATTGAGGCAGCCGCTGATCAGGCTCTGGCCCTGAGAGAATTCTGCCCCCTCCGGCGCAAAGATGTGCCCGTGCACCCGGGCCCCGGTTGTCCGGGCCAGCCAGGTCTCAAAGTCCTCGAACAGTTCGGTAAAGCCCTGGAACACCGAATAGGGGCTGGAGGTGATCCCGTTTTCCGACCCCTGCCCGGGAAACCGGCTCTGCATGTACAGGCCGGGCCGCCCGCGGGTGCGCCGCTCCACTGCCTTGGCAAAGATCCGGTCGATCTTGCCCGGGTTCGGTTCGGTCCGTTTCATCGCGCCGGCGGGGTCTGTCAGGAAGGCCTGGTAAAGGCGGTCTGCATGCGGCCAGATCTTGCGCGCGACAAAGCAGTCGGACCGGCGCAGCAGCTGCAGGTGATCGTCATAGAAAATATGCGGCTTGCCCTGGAAATCGAACTTGCTGAGCGTCAGCGAGCGGCTCTCGATGTTGCTGGAGTACTGCCGCGCCAGCGTCTGGAAGTAGCTTTCGTCCGGGATCCAGACTTTGCGGAAGTAGGCGTCATAGGCCGGGCGGTCCGGGTCCTTGAGGATTGCCGACAGGGTCTGCCGGGTCAGGCACCACCACTGGCTGCCCATATGCGGCACCAGCCCGGGCGGAATCCGCCGTTCGATACGCAGCTTGCGCTGCAGCTCCACATAGCGGTCGAACAGATAGCGGTGCCGTTTCCACGAAAACGGGAACCGCAGCGTGAACCGCTCATGGCTGAGGCCGCCGACAATCCAAGGCACGTCCGCAGTGGTGGCGCTTTCGATGAAATCAGTCTGCGGGCGGGCCGCCAGATAGTCGATCAGCTCCTGCACCGGGCGCAGCGGCAGGCAGGAGCCCGACGCAAGGTAGACATGGCGCACGCCGGGGAACTCCGCCAGCATCACCCCGGATGCGGCTTGCGAGGCGGCGACAATGCCCCAGGTGCCCCATTCACAGCGGTGGCGGGTGCAAAAGCGGATCAGCGGATTGCCCTCCAGCGCCTCCTGGAAGCGTCGGAACACCTGGCGGTCCACCTTGCTGTCCACATGCAAGACCACCGGGCAGCCGCTTGCGGTCCAGTGCCGGGCCACCTGCTCCGCGCGCTCCAGCGCGGTGTGGACCAGCATGACAATGCCGACCGTGCTCATGCCCAATTCCCCTTGGACATCAGCCCCAGGATCTCAAGCTGGCGCCAGTTGATGTATTTCTCGCTCCATTTGCACCACAGCTCCGGCTGCTCCGCCATCTTGCCGGCATAGGCCTTGTACTCCACCGATCCGGCATAATGCTGGCCCCGCTCCAGCTCCTCCTGCGCCTTGGCGGTGAAAGTGTCGAGGAACTTGGTGTGCAAGAGCGCGCCGCTGGCCTTTTCGCCGCCGTCCGTTTCATAGACCTGGTTCAGCCCGCGCGGCAGCAGCGCATGGGTTGAGCTGGCATAGGCATAGCGCCGGTGCCATTTGACCAGCGGGATCTTGTTCAACGCCGGCGCCTGTCCGGGCTGATCGGCAAAGAACACCCGCGCCCGCGGCCCGCCCTGGATCCACAGGTTGCCGTATTCCGGATTGCGGCTGATCGTGTAATTGCCGCTGTCGAACCAATGGGCGATCTCCAGCGGGTTCTGCCCCGCCTGATAAGGCACCTCATCAATCCGGCCCTTGGGATAGACATCCAGCAGCATCGCCGAGAAGCTGCGGATCGCCGAATTGTCCAGCCAGTCGGTCAGCGCCCGGATCGGCCGTGTGTCGCAGAACGGGTAGATGAAGAACTCATCCGGGTCGACCACCAGCACCCAGTGCCCGTGCGCGTATTTGCGTTTCAGGCAGTTCATCCAATCGATGCCAAAGCCCGCGCGCTTGTAGCTTGCCGTGGTGTGCCACAGCGAAACATCCTCCATCCCGCGCAGGTAATCCGCCGTCCCATCGGTAGAGCCATTGTCCACAAACAGGAAATGATTGATGCCCATACCGCGGTAGTACTGCAGGAAATAGGGCAGCCGGATCTGCTCATTGCGCATGGTGCAAACCAGCAGGATATCGTCCGGCTGGATCTTCCGGGTGTTGTCCTGCAGGGGCGTCAGCTCACCGGACTTGCGCACGGCGCGGACCAGCCGCCGTTTGCGCCGCAACCGCATCCGGTAAGAATCCCAAAGCCCCACGTCTACTCCAAACCATTATCCAAGGGGTGCGCCGGCCTGCCCAAGCCGCCCCGTACCTTCGGCAAGTTTCCGCGCAATATGTCACGGGCATATGGTATTAACAACGGATTTAGAAACGGTTACGCGGGCGCACGGCGCGGCTGCAACACCCCGCGCCAGACACGCGCGTCACCAGGCAAGCGGTGACATCAGGCCCAGTTCCGCCAGCTGATCCGGGCCGCGGTAGCGGACAGATCCCTGGTGCCACAGATCCGGCGCTTGCGCGATCCGGTCGTAATAGGCATCAAATTGCTGCGGCGCATGGAAGTGCTGCTGCCGCTGCTTTTCCGTTGCCGATCTGGAAACAATTTCCGGCAGGAATTTCGTATGCAGCAGCACCCCGGACGGCGCCGTGCCGCCCGGCCCGCCGTACTGCGCATTCAGCCGCGGCGGCAGCAGCGAATGGGTACTGTTGATATAGGCATAGCGCCGGTTCCAGCGCACCAGTGGCAGCTTGTTCAGCGTCGGCGACCGCTCCGGCTGGTCCGGAAAGAATACTCTTTCGCGGGCGCCGCCCTGCACCCAAAGGTTGCCCATCGGCTGCTGCCGCGCCGCGCGGTAAGGTCCGGTGTCAAACCACTGCAGCACCTCGCACGGATCCTGCCCCGGCACATAGCCTTGCGTGCCCAGCGGCCCCCTGGGGTAAAGGTCCAGCATCAGCGCGCCAAACCCCGTGCGCCCCTGCTGCTCCAGCCGCTGCGCCAGGGCGCCCAGCCCGTGCGCCTCCATGCCGGAATAGACCAGCAGCTCATCCGCATCGACTGTCAGGCACCAGCGCCCGTGGCCGTAGCGGATCAGCAGCCAGCCCAGCCAGTCGAGGCCGAAGCGCGTGTTCCGGTAGCTGCCGGCAGCGCGCCACAGGGACACGTCAGGCTGATCCGCAAGAAACTCAGCGCTGCCGTCATCACTGCCGTTGTCGACGGCCAGGAAGTGCACCGCGCCCAGGCGCCGGTAGTGCTCAAGGAAAAAGGGCAGCCGGGTGATCTCATTGCGCAGGACGGTAAAGACGAGGACCCCCTCTTGGGGGATCTGCCCGGTGCGGTCCGCCAGCCTGGTCATCTGGCGGCGGGCCCGCAAGGCCCGCCACAGCATCCGCCGCCTTTTCCACCGCATCCGGTAGGCCCCGGTCAGGCCCAGCGGAGGCAGATCAGGGGCGGCGGGGCCGGTCATGCTCAGGCCTCGTAATGGCCCGTCTTGTGCCATTTCCAGGCATCGGCGATCATGGTTTCCAAGGAGGAACGCCGCGGCTCCCAGCCCAGATCAGTGACCGCGCGGGTCGAGCCCGACACCAGCTTGGTGCAATCGCCGGCCCGGCGCGGTCCGGTGTTGCAGGGAACTTTCTGCCCGGTCACGGCCTCAGCCTTGTCCATCACTTCGCGCACCGAAAAGCCCGAACCCGTGCCCAGGTTGAAAACCTGGCTGCCGTTGCCGTCTTCCAGCCACTTCAGGCCCAGCACATGCGCATCCACCAAGTCGCAGACATGCACGTAATCGCGGATGCAGGTGCCGTCCGGCGTATCGTAGTCGGTGCCGAAGATGGTCAGCGCATCGCGCTTGCCCGCAATCGCATCCAGAACCAGCGGCACCAGATGGGTCTCGGGGCGGTGGAACTCGCCCACCTCGGCCTCAGGGTCCGCACCCGCAACGTTGAAATAGCGGAAGATCACCGACCGCAGCCCATGCGCAGCGCCGAAATCCTTGAGGATATCCTCCACCGCGCGCTTGGAAGCGCCATAGGCGTTCAGCGGCAGCTGCGGAGTGTTTTCGTCCAGCACGACATTGTCATGCTCGCCATAGGTGGCGCAGGTCGAGGAGAACACAAAGTCCAGGCAGCCCGCCGCCACGGCAGCCTCGACCAGATTCAGCGACCCGCCGGTGTTGTTGGCCCAGTAGCGGCCCGGCTCGCTCATCGCCTCGCCCACCTGGCTCAGCGCCGCGAAATGCATCACCGCGGCCGGCTGGTATTTCGCAAACACCTCATCCAGCCGGGCGCGGTCGTTCAGGTCGCCCTTCTCGAACGGGCCGAACTTGACCGCATCCTGCCAGCCGGTCACCAGGTTGTCGTAGGTTACAGGAGTATAGCCCGCCGCCTTGAGCGCCTTGCAGGCATGCGAGCCGATGTATCCGGCACCGCCGGTCACAAGGATATTTGTCACTGTCTCTGCCCCATGCTGGGCCGCCCCGGAAGGGCGGCCAGAGTGGTTACTGCGCGGCCTTTCCGACCTGCGCGATTTCGGTGATGTAGCTCATAAGGTCGTCCCGCAGCTCATCGCGCGCCAGCGCAAAGGCGACGGTCGCCTGCAGGAAGCCCGCCTTGGAGCCGCAGTCAAACCGCTGGCCGCGGAAGCGGTAGCCGTAAACCGGCACGTCCTTGGCAATGTCCTCGGCAATGGCGTCGGTCAGCTGGATCTCGCCGCCGGCGCCCTGCTTCATCTTGTTGAGGTTTTTCAGAACCGACGGCGCCAGGATGTAACGGCCGATGACCGCCAGATTCGACGGGGCCTCTTCCATCTTGGGCTTTTCCACCATGCCGTTGGCGGCAACCACCTGGCCCATGTCCTCTTTCACGTCGAGCACACCGTAGGAAGAGGTCTTCTCCGGCGGAACCTCCATCGCGGCAACCATGTTGCCGCCGGTTTCCTCGTAGGCTTCGACCATCTGCTGCAGACAGGGCTTTTCCGCTGCGATCACGTCATCCGGCAGGATCACCGCAAAGGGTTCGTTGGCGATCAGCCGGCGGGCGCACCAGACCGCATGGCCCAGGCCCAGCGCCTTGTGCTGGCGGATATAGGCAATCGCGCCGGATTCCATGTCGGTGCCCTTCAGGATCTCCAGAAGGTCATCCTTGCCCTTCTTGCGCAGCTCTTGCTCCAGAACCGGCGAATGGTCGAAATAATCTTCCAGCGCGCCCTTGCCGCGCGACGTGACAAAGATGAATTCCTTGATGCCGGCAGCGCGCGCCTCGTCGATGGCGTATTGCACCAGCGGCCGGTCAACCAGCGTCATGATTTCCTTTGGAACGGACTTTGTTGCCGGCAGGAACCGCGTCCCCAAGCCTGCAACCGGAAAAATTGCCTTAGTTACTTTTTTGCGCATGACGTTCTCACTGTACTAAAATCACCGGGTCGGCGGCTGGCTCTGGCGCATGCCGCGCGCGGAGCCTGCGCGCATCATGCCGGTTGTTCTCCAACAAATTTCAAAGCAGCTGCCCGCCGCAATTCCCGGCCGCCGCTTTGCAGCAGCCGCTCGCCCCATCTGTTTCTCATTACCATAATCCAGTCACTCGTGCCCCATTTTCTTCATCATAGCCTCCAGGCGCGGCACGTCCTCAGGGTTGTTCAGCTCCCAGAACTCCCGCCCGCGCGCGTCCACCTCAACACACAGCACCTTGCGCCCGTTTTCCAGGAACCGCAGCTGCTCCAATCCTTCCAGGCCCTCCAGCGGGCCGGTCCGCCACCCAGGATACGCTGCCAGCGCGTCCGGACGGTAGGCATAGACGCCGACATGATGATAGACCGGCGTGTTTTCGCCAGCGCCATAGGTTTCGCCGCAATAGGGCACCACCTCTTTTGAGAAATAGAGCGCGCTGCGGTCTTCGGCAAACACCGCTGTGGTGCCGCCGACCCGGCCCGCCTTGCGGTCCGCCAGCAGGCTGTTCAGCGTCTCGCCATTGCAGCGCAGAACCGGCGTCGCCAGCCCCATGCCGGGCGCATCGCGCAAGCCGGCGATCAGATCCTCGACAAACCAATGCGGGGTCAGCGGCGCATCGCCCTGCAGGTTCACCACGATCTCATAGCCGCCGCCCAGCGCCGCATGCGCCTCGGCGCAGCGTTCCGTGCCGTTGGCGCACTCCGGCGAGGTCATCACCACCTCGGCGCCGAATGCCTCAGCTGCGTCCTTGATGCGGTCGTCGTCCGTCGCCACCACCACCCGGTCCGCGCCCTGAACCGAACAGGCCGCCCGCCAGGAGCGCTCCACCAGGGTGCGCTGTTCACCGGTCGCCCCGGTCAGCGGCACCAAAGGCTTGCCGGGGTAACGGGTCGAGGCGTAGCGGGCGGGGATGACAATCAGGACAGACATCAGGCTTTCTTCAGTTCCACAGCTGGTGCATAGGCGATGAAGAACGGGTTCGCATAGCCCTCTTTACCGTAAATAAGCGGGGAATGATCGTCAAAACGCACCACTTTGCCGCCTGCACCCGCCAGCACCGCGTGACCGGCGGCGGTGTCCCACTCCATGGTGCGGCCGACGCGCGGGTACAGATCCGCCTCGCCGGTGGCCACCAGGCAGAACTTGAGCGAGGAACCCGCGCTCTTCATGTCCTTGACGCTGTACTTGCCGATGTAATCGTCGGTTGCCTGATCCCGGTGCGATTTCGAGGCCACAACCATCAGCGCGGAGTTGTCGCTGCCGGCAACCCGGATCGGGCGGGTCTCCCCGATGGTTTCGGGATCGAAGGCGCCGGTTTCCTCAACCGCGCTGCCATCCGCCAGGGTAAAGAACATCCGCTCCTTGGCCGGCGCATAGACCACGCCGCGGGTCGGCACGCCCTTTTCCACCAGCGCGATATTGACGGTGAAATCGCCGCGGCGGTGGATGAATTCCTTGGTGCCGTCCAGCGGGTCGACGATCAGGAAGGTGTCGCCGCGCGCGCTGTGCGAGGCCGCCTGCTCCTCGGTGACCAGCATCATGTCCGGAAAAGCCGCCCGCAGGCCTGCCGAAATCAGCGCGTCCGCCGCTTCATCCGCTTCGGTTACCGGGCTCTCATCGGATTTCACCTTCACGCCGAAATCGTCGGAGTTGTAGATCTCCATGATCTTTGCGCCGGCCTCGATGGCCAGGCGGCGGATCACGGGCACCAGGTCTTCATATGTCACGCGGACCTCCCTGTCGGGTTTAATTGAAAATTTGCCTATCGCCTCTTATGATGCGCAGACAGCAGAACGGCAAGCAGCCGCATCGGATTCGAGCAGAGAATACAGGTCTCATGTTTCAGCAGCGCACGCAGCAATCCAGGATCTCCGGTTTTGTCGCCCTCACAGAGGTCGTCTTCCACTCTGTCGTGCGCAGCGTCCGGTCCAAGCATAACAATGCGTTTGCGGCGCTTGGCCTGAATATTCTGCAGGCGGTTCTCTTTGTGGCCGCCTTTTACGTGATGTTTGCGCTGCTCGGTCTGCGCGGCTCTGCCATCCGCGGCGATTTCCTGCTGTATGTGATGTCCGGCATCTTTCTGTTCATGGTGCACACCAAAACCGTCAGCGCCGTTGCCGGCGCCGAAGGCCCAAGCAGCCCGATGATGCAGCACGCCCCGATGAACACGATGGTGGCCATTCTGTCGGCGGCCATCGGTGCGCTTTATATCCAGGTGCTTTCGCTTTTCATCATCCTGTTCGTCTATCACGTCGCCTTTACCCCCCTCCACATCGAGGAACCGGCGGCGGCTTTCGGCATGGTTCTGCTGGCCTGGATCACCGGGGCGGCGGTGGGGCTGGTGTTCCTGGTGCTGAAACCCTGGGCGCCCGGCTTTGTCAGTATCCTGACGATGATCTACCAGCGCGCCAACATGATCGCTTCGGGCAAGATGTTTCTGGCTAACACGCTGCCCAGCTTCATGCTGGCGATGTTCGACTGGAACCCGCTGTTTCACTGCATCGACCAGTCCCGCGGCTTTGTGTTCATTAACTACAACCCCCATTTCAGCTCCTGGCAGTATGCGGCCTGGGTGGCGCTGATCCTGATCGTGATCGGCCTGATGGGCGAGTTCTACACGCGGCGGAACGTCTCGCTCAGCTGGAGCGCGCGCCGGTGAGGCCTTATCTGGGTGCTGCCCTGCTTTGGCTCGCCTGTGCGGCCCTGCCGGGCGCGGCACAGGAGTTTCCGGCGCTCTACAGCGTTGCCGGCGTGGCGGCGGATGATGTGCTGAATATCCGCAGCGCCCCGTCTGCCAGTGCTGAGATCATCGGCACTCTGGCGCCGGACCAAGCCGGGGTTGAGGTCGTGGCAGCGGATGGCAGCGGCAAATGGGGCCTAGTGAACAGCGGCGAGCGGTCAGGCTGGGCCGCCCTTCGCTACCTGACACGGGCGGCCGCAGAGGATGGTCTGGAACTGCCCCGCCGTTTCAGCTGCTTTGGAACCGAACCGTTTTGGACCCTGAATATTACTCAGGAGGATGCGGCGGTTTACGCCACACCCGGCGGCCACACCCGGCTCAACGCAGGGCGGGTGCTCACATCGCGAAACCATGGCGGTCATTATCTGCTGCCCCTTGAAGGCGGCACCGCCGCGGTGATCCGCCGTTCGGCCTGCAGCGATGGCATGTCCGGCCGCTCCTTCGGGTTGTCGGTTGACCTCTTGCAGCTGGATGCACCCGCCTTGCAGTCCGGCTGCTGCTCGCTGGCTCCCTGACCTGCGTTCCGCCCCAAGACTTTCACTGAAAAAGTCTTTGCAAAAGTTTTGCGGAAAGCTTTTGCGCCCGGCCGGCGTCAGGTCACCACCCTCAAAGTCAGGTTAATCCGCCCGCCCTTGGGCAGCAGGCGGGAGGATTTGAACCGGATCCTGTCCACCCCGTGATACATCAGCCGCGCCTCGCCGCCCATCACAACCGCATCGCCGGAGTTCAGCCAGACAGACTCTGTCTTGCCGCCACGGGTCCGGTTGCCGATCCGGAACAGCCCGTCATCACCCAAAGAAATGGACACCACGGGGAAAGAGAAATCCGCCTCATCCTTATCCTGATGCAGCCCCATCCGGGCCCCCTCGCCGTAATAGTTCAGCAGGCAGCATTCCGGCTCGCGTTCCAGCCCGGTCAGCTGCCGCCAGATCTCCAGCACCGGCTCCGGGATCGCGGGCCAGGGCCGTCCCGACGGGTGCGCTTCGGCATAGCGGTAGCCGGAGGCATCAGAGTACCAGCCGAACTGCCCGGCCGAGGTCATCCGCACCGACATCTGCCCGCCGCCCGGCACCTTGGGCGAAAACAGGGGCGCTGCCTTCAGCACCGGCCGCAGAGCCTCGATCAGCGCCGCCTGGCGGGCGGGCTCCAAACAGCCCTTGTGGATATCGAATCCGCGCACGCGCAGCAGGGTCATTGCCGTTCATCCATCCTTAACCAAGACCGCTGCAAAAAAGCGCATTGATTCACGCTTGGCCGCGCGCCTGAGCGCTTGCAGGGCCGTTTTCACGTCCCTATATACGCCGGGACGCGGCAAGGTGCAGACCAAACCGCAACTTCAATCGGGGCCGGGATGCCGCAACGGGTTCAGGCCTCGGGTAATCGCCTTGAGTAAAAGTAAGGGATCGAACATGAGCAAAGTTATCGGCATTGACCTGGGTACCACCAACTCCTGCGTGGCCATCATGGATGGCTCCCAGCCCCGCGTGATCGAAAACGCCGAGGGCGCGCGCACCACCCCGTCGATTGTCGCCTTCACCGACGACGAGCGCCTGGTCGGCCAGCCTGCGAAGCGCCAGGCGGTGACCAACCCCGACAACACCGTTTTCGGCGTCAAGCGTCTGATCGGCCGCCGGTTTGACGACCCCGCTGTCGCAAAAGACAAGAAAATGGTGCCGTTCTCCATCGTGAACGGCGGCAACGGCGACGCTTGGGTCGAAGCAAAGGGTGAGAAGTACTCCCCGTCGCAAATCTCCGCCTTCACCCTGGGCAAGATGAAAGAAACCGCGGAATCCTACCTGGGCGAGGAAGTCACCCAGGCAGTGATCACCGTGCCTGCCTACTTCAACGACGCCCAGCGTCAGGCCACCAAAGACGCCGGCAAGATCGCGGGCCTCGAAGTGCTGCGCATCATCAACGAGCCGACCGCGGCTGCGCTGGCCTATGGCCTCGACAAGGAAAACACCCACACCATCGCGGTCTATGACCTCGGCGGCGGCACCTTCGACGTGACCATCCTGGAAATCGACGACGGCCTGTTCGAAGTGAAGTCGACCAACGGCGACACCTTCCTGGGCGGCGAAGACTTCGACATGCGCATCGTCAACTACCTGGCGGAGCAGTTCAAAAAGGAAAACGGCGTCGATCTGTCCAAGGACAAGATGGCCCTGCAGCGCCTGAAAGAGGCCGCTGAAAAAGCCAAGATCGAACTGTCCTCCACCTCGCAGACCGAGATCAACCAGCCGTTCATCTCGATGGACCCGTCCTCGGGCCAGCCGCTGCACATGGTGATGAAGCTGACCCGCGCCAAGCTGGAAAGCCTGGTTTCCGACCTGATCAAGCGCTCGATGGATCCGTGCAAGGCGGCTCTTAAGGACGCAGGCCTCTCCGCCTCCGACGTGGACGAGGTGGTTCTGGTCGGCGGCATGACCCGGATGCCGAAAGTCATCGAAGAGGTGACCAAGTTCTTCGGCAAGGAGCCGCACAAGGGCGTGAACCCGGATGAAGTGGTTGCCATGGGCGCCGCCATCCAGGCCGGTGTTCTGCAGGGCGACGTCAAGGACGTGGTGCTGCTCGACGTGACCCCGCTGTCGCTGGGCATCGAAACCCTGGGCGGTGTCTTCACCCGCCTGATCGACCGCAACACCACCATCCCGACCAAGAAGTCGCAGGTGTTCTCGACCGCGGAAGACAACCAGAACGCCGTGACCATCCGCGTGTTCCAGGGTGAGCGTGAAATGGCTGCCGACAACAAGATGCTCGGCCAGTTCAACCTCGAGGAAATTCCGCCGGCACCGCGCGGCATGCCGCAGATCGAAGTGACCTTCGACATCGACGCCAACGGCATCGTGTCGGTCGGCGCCAAGGACAAGGCGACCGGCAAGGAACAGCAGATCACCATCCAGGCATCGGGCGGCCTGTCGGACGACGACATCGAAAAGATGGTCAAGGACGCCGAGGAGAACGCCGAGGCGGACAAGGAACGCCGCGAGCTGATCGAAGCCAAGAACCAGGCCGAATCGCTGATCCACTCGACCGAGAAATCGGTGGAAGAGCACGGCGACAAGGTCGACCCGTCGACCGTCGAAGTGATCGAACTGGCCGTTGCTGCGCTGAAGGACGATCTGGAGAACGAGAAATCGACCGCCGAGAAAATCAAGTCCGGCATCCAGAACGTCACCGAGGCCGCGATGAAGCTGGGCGAGGCGATCTACAAGGCGCAAGCCGAAGAAGCTGAGGAAGAGCCCGCTGCAGCGGATGACGCCGCAGCAAGCCCGGGCGATGACGACATCGTTGACGCGGAATTCGAAGACCTGGACGACGACAAGCGCTAACGCCTGACCACTCAGGCCAAGGCGGGCCGGTCCGAACCCCGGACCGGCCCAATTTCGTTGAGGCAGATGGGGTAACCGATGTCAAAACGCGACTATTACGACGTTCTCGGGGTGGCCAAAGGCGCCTCCGCAGACGAAATCAAAAAGGGCTTCCGCAAGAAGGCCAAGGAACTGCATCCCGACCGGAACAAGGACAATCCGGACGCCGAGGCGCAGTTCAAAGAGGCCAACGAGGCCTATGATGTCCTGAAGGACGCCGAAAAAAAGGCGGCCTATGACCGCTTTGGCCATGCGGCCTTTGAAAACGGCATGGGCGGCGGCCAGCGCGGCGGCCAAGGCCAGGGCTTTGGCGGAGGCGACTTCTCCTCCGCCTTCTCGGATGTGTTCGACGATCTGTTCGGCGACTTCATGGGTGGCCAGCGCGGCGGCGGCGGGCGGCAGCGTGCCACCCGCGGCGCGGACCTGCGCTACAACCTGCGGGTCTCGCTCGAAGAGGCCTTTTCCGGCCTGCACAAGACCATCAAGGTGCCGACGTCGGTGGCCTGCTCGTCCTGCGAGGGCACCGGCGCCGAAGGCGGGGTCGAGCCGACCAACTGCCCCACCTGCTCCGGCATGGGCAAGGTCCGCGCGCAGCAAGGCTTCTTCACGGTCGAACGCACCTGCCCGACCTGTTCTGGCCTGGGTCAGATCATCAAGAATCCGTGCAAATCCTGCCACGGCCACGGCCGGGTCGAAAAGGACCGCTCGCTGTCGGTTAATATTCCGGCAGGTGTGGAAACCGGCACACGCATCCGCCTGGCAGGCGAAGGCGAAGCCGGCCTGCGCGGCGGCCCTCCGGGCGATCTCTACATCTTTGTCGAGGTTGGCCCCCACAGCCTGTTCGAACGCGACGGCAACAACCTTTATTGCCGGGTTCCGGTCAGCATGGCCAAGGCAGCGCTTGGCGGCTCCATCGAGGTGCCGACCATCGACGGCGGCCGCGGCCGGGTGCAGATCCCCGAGGGCAGCCAGTCGGGCCGCCAGATGCGCCTGCGCGGCAAGGGCATGCCAGCCCTGCGCGGCGGCGCCACCGGCGACATGTTCATCGAACTGGCGGTGGAAACACCGGTCAACCTGACCGCGCGCCAGCGGGAGCTGCTGCGCGAATTCGAGGAAATGTCCGAGGACAACACCAACCCGGAATCCCGCAGCTTCTTCTCGTCTGTGAAAAGCTTCTGGGACGGCATGAAAGGCTGAGCCCCGCACTTCGGGCCACGCCCGATTGAGCAGCCAACGAAAGCGCCCCGGACGGGGCGCTTTTTCTTTTTGCGTCCCAGCACGTCAGAATTCAGTCACGCTGCACTGCGGCGGTGCACAGGGGGTGTACAGAGGGTGCACGCCTGTCACCCCCTTTCCGCCGCCGCATCGCGGCGCAAGTTAACACTTCCTCAACCATGATGGCGGCACCATGGCAGCATGGCAAAGAACCCCGCATTTGAGGACGTCTCCCTGCCGCTGTTCCCCGGCAGCGGCGATGCGCCTGCGGCGCCTGCCGCTCCGGGCCGCCTGCCCTCCTACATCAAGGACCACCGCACCCGGCTTCGTGCACGGTTCATGCAGGGCGGCGCCGCGGCGATGCCCGATTATGAGCTGCTGGAGCTGATCCTGTTCCGCTCCATCCCGCGCCGGGACGTGAAACCGCTGGCCCGGCAACTGCTTGATACGTTTGGGGATTTCAACCGAGTCGTGACAGCCTCCCCGGAGCGTCTGGCCTCCGTCAAAGGCATCGGCGAGGCCGTCATCACCGACTTCAAAGTGCTGGAGGCCGCAGCCCACCGCATGGCCCGCGCCAGGGTCATCCAGCGGCAGGTAATCTCCAGCTGGGACGCGCTTCTGGACTATTGCCACACCACCATGGCCCACCGCGAGACGGAGCAGATCCGCATCCTGTTTCTGGATCGCAAGAACGTTCTGGTCGCCGACGAGGAACAGGCCCGCGGCACCGTGGACCACGTCCCCGTCTACCCTCGGGAGGTCGCCAAACGCGCCCTTGAGCTGAACGCCAGCGCCTTGATTTTAGTGCACAATCACCCTTCCGGAGATCCCACACCCTCGGACAGTGACATCACCATGACCGACCAGATCCAGACGGCCCTCACCGCGCTTGGCATCACTTTGCACGACCACCTGATCATCGGCAAATCCACCGAACTCAGCTTCCGCGCCCAAGGGCTCCTCTAGCGCTGCCGCAGCGCGCGCCAGCGCGATGCCCGGCCCAAGGGTTTGCAGGGCATCTGTGATGCCTTGCCAAACGCGCGGGAGCGCTTCCGGCGCTGCCGTCCCTAACGCACCCAGACCTCGACCCGGCGGTTGATCTGGCGGCCCCAGGCGCTGTCATCACACGCCATCGGCAGCGCCTCGCCAAACCCCTCGGTGCGGATCTGAACCCGGCTGATATCTGCGGTCTCCGCTGCCTTGACCACCGCATCCCGCACTGCGCCCGCGCGTTTCAGCGCGATTTGCCGGTTGCCCTCCGCAGGGCCGACACCATCGGAAAAACCGGCAAAAACAAGCTCTTTCGCATCAAACTCTCCAGCTTCCAGCGCCCGGGCCAGCTGCTCAACGTTGCTGCGGGACTGTGCATCGGGCCGGGCTGAGCCGGGTTCGAACCGGAAGGAGGCCGTCAGCCGCCGCATCCCGCCCAGCACCGCGACCAGCCGCTGCAGCTCCTCCAGCCCCGGCTTTCCTTCCGCGGCCAGAATTGCATTGGCAAAGCGGCTGCCCTGGCGGCTGATCGGGATCAGCTCCGGCGCCTGATCCACGAACCCCGCCCGGCGGATCACCGCCTGCGCTGCGGGACCGCGAACATAGGTCAGGAAATCCCGCGCCACCTTGGGCAGGCGGCGGGCGGGCAGGTAAAGAAACATAGGCACCGTCAGCGGGTAATCCTCAGTCTTCACCGCCCTGCGGCTGGCCTGCAGGGAAAACCCGCAAGGCCCCGTCAGCGTCAGCATCCGCGCTGCCCCCTTCTCTGCATAGCTGGCAATGCCGATGGCGAAGGGGTCCACCAGAACCTGGCGCACCAATGTGCTGCTGCGGTCGTGGCGGCGGATCTGCGGCGAGAACCCGGCGCCAAAGGGCGCCATCAGCTTATCCTCCACGGCTTGCGCCAGCCCGGAGCCGGACACCGGCATATGCAGGGAAACCGGCGCGTCAGGCCCGCCAAGCTCTTGCCAGTTGGAGATCCGGCCAGACAAGACGCCCGCCAGTTGCGGCAGGGAAATCTCCCGCACCGGATTGCCGGGCGCCACCACCGGTACAAAGGCGTCCAGCGCCAGAACCCGGCTGCGGCCCGGCCCGGTCAGATCGCCCAGGCCCGCCGCGCGGGCGGCGGTGCGTTCCAGCGGGCGGATTTCCCGCAGCGCCATCGCCACATCGGCCTCGTCCGCAACCAGCGCGGCAAAACCGGCATCGGTATTGCTGGCGGTGAAGGTGAACCTTGCTGCCGGCTGCTGGCCGCGCAGCAGCACATGGCTGAAGTTGCCCTGCGGCAGCGGTTCGCGGCGGGTCTGATAGCCGTTGCGCAGCGCAAAGCCTTCGATCAGCGCGGGCAGAAGCACCTCGGACATGGTAGAGGACCCCGCCAGGGTGATCTCCGCGACAAAGCCGGACAGGCTGGGGCAGCCCGGCCCCTCGCAGTCCACGCCGGAGCCATCGACGGTCAGTTCGCCGAACTGGGTCTGCACCCGGTAAAATTCGCCGTCGAACCCCAGCAGCGTGCCGGTGATTTCAACCGCGCCGTCCGGCGAAGAAAGGGTGACGTCTTCGGCTGCCAAAGCGCGCGCAAAAGCCGCCAGAAAAAGTGCGGCGCAAACGGCCGCACGAAAGAAGGTCATATGGATACCTGAAGTTACCGCAAATCAGTTGGAGGCGATTTTCAGGTCTTCCACCAGATTATTCAACACCAGAAAACTGCCCTGGGCATCGCATTCCGGCATTGCAATCACCAGATCCCGGCTGCTGAGCCGTCCGCCGCTCAGCTGCAGCGCCTGGGCAGACACGTCGCGGCCGCAGTTGAGGCCCGTCACCTCGGCTTCGGCGGTCAGGGAAACGGTGCCAGAGCGGTCCGGCTGGCCGGCCGGCAAACTGTAGATTTCGGCAATCCGCGGTGCCAGCAGGCCGGCATCGCCGAGGCGGACCACCTGCCCGGCACCCGCGCCGGGCGCGGCGCCGTTCCAGACATGTCCGGCGCTGCCATACGCCGCGCCGAATTCCCGCGCGTGAATTTCAAGGCCGCTGTGGCCGCTCCATTGCAGAACCACCCGTTCCGTCGTCTCCGCATCCGCCACTTCGGCAACGGCAACCGCCCCGCCGCCGCTTGCAGTTTCGGCGATGAAAACCGCAGTCCGAGTGAGGGCCGGGACCTGCGCCGCATAGTGCCCGGTCCGGTCCAGTGCCGCCGTGAAGGTCATACCGCTGTGATGCACGGTCAAGCGCTCGCCGCCATGGCACGGCGCGGAAACTGTGAGACTAACCATAGCCGCGGGGGCGGCCATCGCCGACGCTGTCACACTGCAGGCGTCCGATTGCGCGGCAGGGGCCGGTTGCGGATCGGCCCCCGCAGGTGCCGGGTCCGCCGGGAGGGAGGTCAGCATTATATTCTCGATTTTCAGCTCCGCCGGCCCGGGTTCGGCCGGCAGCTGAGGATCGGCAGCGGCCTCCGGCTCACCCGCCCAGCGGGGGCTTGAAGCCTGCATATAGAATCCGATGCCCAATGCGCACGCCAGTGTCATTGCACTTGTCAGCATCACCTGTTTGCTCAGCATGGGATCCTCCTGAACCTGAATGGTTAAGAATGCTTGCCTGACAATGCCGGCCGGTTTGTGGCCTCAAACGGGAGAGAATCCGGCGAATGCGGCAATTCCGCCTTCTTTGTTACGCAGCGGGAAACAGAGCGAAGGAAAACAGCCAAGGGGGATCTCCCGCGCCTGCGGGAGCCCTGGCTGCGCCAGAGCCTCCCTGGCAGACTTGGGCGTGGCGCTGCGCGCTGCGCAGCGCCACGCCCAACGGACGCGGTCTTTGTTATTAAAGACCGGCGACGGGCGGGAGATCCCCCTTCCGCGGCCGGGTGGCAGGCTCCGGCTTTGGGCAGGAACCTGAGAATTCATACCATGCGGTCAGGCGAGGCTGCCGTGGCAGTGCTTGAACTTTTTGCCGGAACCGCACGGGCATTTGTCGTTTCGCGACGGGTTGCCCCAAGTGGAGGGGTCATCTTCGACAAACCCCGGTGCGGGGTCTTCTGCCGCGGCTTCAGCAGGGGCAGGCTCGGCCGCCATCTTCTGCATCGCGGCCTGCCGGGCTGCCATTTCCATCAGCATCTGCTGCTGCTCTTCCTCGGTCATCGGACGCACCCGGCTCAGCTGCTGGGACACTTCCTCCCGCAGGGAGTCGAGCATGCTTTCAAACAGCTGGAAGCTTTCGTTCTTGTACTCGTTCAGCGGATCGCGCTGCGCATAGCCGCGGAAACCGACCACAGAGCGCAGATGCTCCAGCGTCAGCAGGTGTTCGCGCCATTTCTTGTCGATGGTCTGCAGCAGCACCTGCTTTTCGATGTTGCGCATGTTTTCCGGGCCAAAGGCTTCGGCCTTTTCCGCCATCAGCTTGTCGGAGGCTTCCACCAGGCGCTCGCGGATCTGTTCGTCATCGACGCCTTCCTCGGCAGCCCATTCGGCCACCGGCACCTCGACGCCCAGCATTTCGCGCACCTGTTCCTGCAGGCCCGCGGTGTCCCACTGGTCGGCATAGGTCTTGGGTGGCATGTGAGTGTCGAGCAGGTCGTCGATCACCTCGTGGCGCATGTCATCGACGATCTCGGACAGGTCTTCCGCCGCCATGATCTCGCGGCGCTGGCTGAAGATCACCTTGCGCTGGTCGTTCATCACGTCGTCGAACTTCAGCACGTTCTTGCGCATGTCGAAGTTGCGGCCCTCAACCTTGGCCTGGGCGCGTTCCAGCGACTTGTTCACCCAGGGGTGAATGATCGCCTCGCCCTCCTTCATGCCCAGCGACGACAGCAGCTTGTCCAGCCGCTCGGAGCCGAAGATGCGCATCAGGTCGTCTTCGAGGCTGAGGTAAAAGCGGGTGCGGCCCGGGTCGCCCTGACGGCCGGAGCGGCCGCGTAGCTGGTTGTCGATGCGGCGGCTTTCGTGGCGCTCCGACGCCATCACAAACAGGCCGCCGGCGTCGAGAACCTTCTGCTTTTCTTCGGCGTGCTTGGCTTCCTCAGCCGCGCGCAGCTCGGCCGGGTCGGCCTCTGGGTTTGCCTCCAGCGCCTCCAGCACCTTCAACTCGACGTTGCCGCCCAGCTGAATGTCAGTGCCGCGGCCGGCCATGTTGGTGGCGATGGTCACCGCGCCGAAGCGGCCGGCATCGGCAACGATCTGCGCTTCCTGCTCGTGGTGGCGGGCGTTCAGCACGTTGTGCTGGATGCCTTCCTTCTCGAGCAACTGGCTCAGCAGTTCGGATTTCTCGATCGAGGTGGTGCCCAGGAGAACCGGCTGGCCCTTTTCATGCGCCTTTTTGGCCTCCTTGATCATCGCCTCGTATTTCTCGCGGGCGGTACGGTAGACCTGATCGTCTTCGTCGACCCGAGCGATCGGGCGATTGGTCGGCACTTCGACCACGCCGAGGCTGTAGATTTCGGCAAATTCTTCGGCCTCGGTCATCGCGGTGCCGGTCATGCCCGACAGCTTGTCATAAAGGCGGAAGTAGTTCTGGAAAGTCACAGACGCCAGGGTGGTGTTTTCCGGCTGAATCTGCACGTCTTCCTTGGCCTCGATGGCCTGGTGCAACCCTTCGGACAGGCGGCGGCCCGGCATCATGCGGCCGGTGAATTCGTCGATCAGCACCACCTGGCCGTCGCGGACGATGTAATCCTTGTCGCGCTGGAACAGCTTGTGCGCGCGCAGCGCCTGGTTCACGTGGTGCACCACAGTGGTGCTTTCCGGATCGTAAAGCGAGGCCTCTTCTTCCAGCAGCCCATGCTCGCGCAGCGTCTGCTCGAGATACTCGTTGCCGTCCTCGGTAAAAGTCACGCCGCGGGTTTTCTCGTCGATCTCATAGTGCTCCTCCGACAGGAGCGGGATAATCTTGTCGATGGTCGAATAGAGCTCCGAGCGGTCTTCAGCCGGGCCGGAGATGATCAGCGGCGTCCGGGCCTCGTCGATCAGGATCGAGTCCACCTCGTCGACGATGGCAAAGTTGTGCTGCTTCTGGAACACCTGATCCAGCGACGGTTTCATGTTGTCGCGCAGGTAATCAAAGCCCAGCTCGTTGTTGGTGGCATAGGTGACGTCGCAGCCATAGGCAGCCTGCTTTTCCGGGTCGGCCTGGCCGGACCAGATCACGCCGGTGGTCATGCCAAGCTGGGCGAACACCTTGCCCATCCATTCGCTGTCGCGCTTGGCCAGGTATTCGTTCACGGTGACCACATGCACGCCCTTGCCGGTCAGCGCGTTCAGATAGGCCGGGAAAGTCGCCACGAGGGTTTTGCCCTCGCCGGTCTTCATCTCGGAGATGTTGCCCTGGTGCAGGAATACGCCGCCCATCAGCTGGGTATCAAAAGCGCGCAGACCCAAGGCCCGCTTGGCCGCTTCGCGCACGTTGGCAAAGGCCTCCGGCAGCAGAGCGTCCAGGCTTTCGCCGCCCAGGGCGCGCTTGCGCAGTTCTTCGGTCTTTCCGATCAGCCCGTCATCGCTGAGCTTCGCGAACTCATCCTCCAGCGCGTTGATCTGTGCGATCAGCGGCCGTGTCGCCTTGATCTTACGGTCGTTCGGCGTACCGAAAACCTTTTTGGCGAGTGTTCCGAAACCAAGCATGTTTTCTCCAGCGATCCTATCTCCGGCCTTTGCATCGGGCAGGCTTGCCCGCCGTGTCCGCAACCCATAAACAAAGGTGGAAAGACGGTCCTGCCAATGGCCTCAAAGCGATGTAAGCGGCAGGGTTTGGAGTGTCAACGGCACGCCCCCCGGCGGCCAAAGAATAGGAAGGTTTCTATGCGTAAAGGTCTCACATTTCTGTGCGGTATGGCAGTGGCGGCCTGCGCAGCGCTTCCGCTTGCGGCAGTCGCCGCGCCGCATGCCAACACGGTGGTCGCCGCGGTCAATGGCGAGGAAATCACCATCGGCCATATGATCATGGCACGCGAAAACCTGCCGGCGCAGTACAAGCAGCTGCCGGATGACGTGCTGTTTAACGCGATCCTCGATCAGCTGGTGCAGCAGACGGCGCTGAAACAGCAGCTGCATGGCGAGGTGCCCCATTACGTGGAGCTGTCGGTCGAAAACGAAGAGCGCGCGATGCTGGCGGCCGATGTGCTTGAGACGGTAATGGACAATGCCAGCGGCGAAGAGGCGCTGCGCGCGGCCTATGACGAGAAGTATTCCTCCGGCGACGGCGGCGATGAATTCCACGCCGCCCATATTCTGGTTGAAACCGAGGCGGACGCGCTGGACGTCATCAAGGAGCTGGACGACGGCGCCGATTTTGCCACCCTCGCCAAGGAGCAGTCCACTGGACCCTCCGGCCCCAGCGGCGGCGATCTGGGCTGGTTCACCGCTGGCCGCATGGTGCCGGAATTCGAAGAAGCGGTGATGGAACTGCGCTCTGGCGAGGTCTCCGCTCCGGTGCAGACCCAGTTCGGCTGGCACGTGATCCTGCTGCATGAGCGCCGCAAGACCGAGGCCCCTGAGTTCGAAGAAGTGCGCGAGCAAATTGCCGGCGAACTGCGCCAGAGGGCGGTGGAGGCACGCGTCAACGAACTGACCGCCGCGGCCGAGATCGAACGGCCCGAAATCGAGGATCTGGACCCGGCCATTCTCCAAGACCTCAGCCTGGTAAGGAACTGATCATGGCGAAATCCCTGCCCGTCTCGCCGCTGGCCCCTGCCAGCTTTCCCGCTCTGCCGGTCGTCAAAGGGGTGCGCTTTGCCGCTGCCGCTGCCGGGGTGAAGTACCAAGGCCGGACAGATGTGATGCTGGCGGTGATGGATCCGGGCACCACTGTTGCCGGGGTGTTCACCCGCTCCAAGACCCGGTCGGCCCCGGTGCGGGACTGCCAGGCCAAGCTGGGCGGCGGCGCGGATGCCGGCGCGGCAATCCTGGTGAACTCGGGCAACTCCAATGCCTTTACCGGCCATCACGGGCAAACCTCGGTGGCAGAGATCACCTCTGCTGTCGCCGCAGCAACAGGCCTGCCGGCGGAGCGCGTCTTTACCGCGTCTACCGGTGTAATCGGCGAGCCGCTGCCGCACGACCGCATCGTCGCGAAGATCAGTGAGCTGAACGATGCCTTGGACGAAACCGCGCTGGAAGGCGCCGCCAGGGCGATCATGACCACCGACACCTTTGCCAAAGGCGCCAGCGCCACGGTCGGGATTGAGGGCAAAACCATCAAGATAGCCGGCATTGCCAAAGGTTCCGGCATGATCGCGCCGGACATGGCGACGATGCTGGTCTATATCTTTACTGACGCCAAGGTGGAGCAGGCGGCGCTGCAGGCGCAGCTGGCAGAGATCTGCAACCGGACCTTCAACTGCATCACCGTGGACAGCGACACCTCCACCTCCGACAGCCTGATGCTGTGCGCAACGGGCGCCTCCGGCGTGGATGCCACCGGAAACGCGGAGTTTGCGTCCGGGCTGGAACGGGTCATGCTGGACCTGGCGCACCAGGTGGTGCGCGACGGTGAAGGTGCAAGCAAGTTCGTGGAAATCCAGGTGACCGGTGCCGCCTCAGACACCGATGCCAAGGTGCACGGCCTGGCGATTGCCAACTCGCCGCTGGTGAAGACCGCCATTGCCGGCGAGGACCCGAACTGGGGCCGTGTGGTTATGGCGATCGGCAAGTCCGGCGCCGCAGCGGACCGTGACCTGCTGTCGATCTCCTTTGGTGATGTTCTGGTCGCGGAAAAGGGCTGGGTCTCGCCCGGCTACAAGGAAGAGCTGGGCGCGGCGGAGATGAAGAAGCAGGAGATCACCATCAAGGTGGATCTGGGCCTCGGCAGCGGCCAGGCCACTGTCTGGACCTGCGATCTGACCCATCAGTACATCTCAATCAACGCGGATTACCGGTCATGAAAACGGTTCTGGTATCGGCTGTTGCGCTCATTGATGCGGATGGGAGGGTTCTGCTGGCGCAGCGCCCCGAGGGGAAATCGATGGCGGGCCTGTGGGAGTTTCCCGGCGGCAAGATCGAGGCGGGCGAAACGCCGGAAGCCGCTTTGATCCGCGAGCTGCATGAGGAGCTGGGGATCGGCACTTGGGCCTCTTGCCTGGCGCCGCTGACCTTTGCCAGCCACTCTTACGAGGATTTTCACCTGCTGATGCCGCTGTTTGCCTGCCGCAAGTGGGAAGGCATTCCGCAAGCCAAGGAAGGCCAGACCCTGAAATGGGTGCGCCCGCAGGACCTGCGCGACTTTCCGATGCCGCCGGCCGATATCCCGCTGATCCCGATCCTGCGCGACTGGCTGTAAGACGCCCGGCCCCGTCCTCCAGACTGCCCGGCAGGTCCGGTTTTCCGCGGTTTACCGGGCATTTAACTGCTGCCGCCCGCATGGGTAATGCTTTGTTAATCAATCTCAGCAAGCATGAGTACACGGAGCAAGCCACTACCCTGAATTGCAAAAAGGCGGGATCAGACCATGCTTAGAACAATCGCAGTAGGCAAGTTTTCCCTCGTTCAAGGCAGCTTCATACGGGCACTCCCGGATGGGAGAATCGCGGTGCGGGTTGGCTCGAAGACCTATCAGGGTCAGCCAGTGACACCAGCCGCCTGAGCCGCCACTCACGCACGTCAGGCAGAAAGAAGGGGCAGCTGACATCAGCTGCCCTTTTCCTTACAGGCTCTCTGCCAGGAAATGCCTGTCGCGGAACCTGACTTTCAGGATAGGACGCCTGTCCGTTTGCTACGGAAGGCCGTCCTTTCGCCAGCTTCCATTCAAAGGCCGACACGGGCACTGTGGCTATGCAGCAGCGAAGGGCCTGTTACGATCGGCCGCCAGCCCCAGTAAGAGCCGGCCGCCGAACCCCAGACGCTTCGTCAGCTGCTGCACGAGCTTCCCGGCGCCGGCTTTACCTGCCCCGCGCAATAAAAAAGGCCCCGGCATCTGCGCCAGGGCCTTTCCGCTTTCCGGATCGCAAACTGATCAGTCGAGGGTGCGGGTCACTTCCTCGCGCTCGAAGATCTCGATCACGTCGTTCGGACGGATATCGTCGTAGTTCTCGAACGCCATACCGCATTCCTGACCGGACTGAACCTCGGCGACTTCGTCTTTGAAGCGCTTCAGGGTCTTCAGCGTGCCTTCGTGGATCACCACGTTGTCGCGCAGCAGGCGCACGCCGGCCGAGCGGCGGGCAACGCCTTCGGTGACCAGACAGCCGGCAACCTTGCCAACGCCGGTGACCTTGAAGACTTCCTTGATCTGCGCATAGCCGATGAAGTTCTCGCGGATCTCCGCCGACAGCAGGCCGGAGGCGGCCGCCTTAACATCATCCACCAGGTCATAGATCACCGAATAGTAGCGGATCTCCACGCCCTTTTGGTTCGCGGTATTGCGGGCGGAGGCATTGGCACGGACGTTGAAGCCCATGATCGGCGCACCGGAGGCTTCGGCAAGGCCGACATCGGTTTCGGTGATCGCACCGACGCCCGAGTGCAGCACGCGCACGCGCACCTCCTCGTTACCGATCTTTTCCATCGCCTGAACGATGGCCTCGGCAGAGCCCTGCACGTCGGCCTTGACCAGGATCGGCAGCTCGGAGACGTTCTCGTCTTCCTTGGCCTTGGCCATCAGCTGCTCCAGCGTGGTCGCTGCACCGGCTGCGGCGCGCTTGTCCTTGGCCGCCTGTTCGCGGTACTCGGCGATTTCGCGCGCCTGGGCTTCGGTTTCGGTGACGTTCAGAACGTCGCCCGCTTCCGGGGTGCCATTCAGGCCCAGCACTTCGACCGGAACCGACGGACCGGCTTCCTCAACCCGCTCGCCCTTGTCGTTGATCAGCGCACGGACCTTGCCGTACTGCTCACCCACAACAAAGATGTCGCCCTGGCGCAGGGTGCCGTTCTGAACCAGAACGGTGGCCACGGGGCCGCGGCCCACGTCCAGCTGCGCCTCGATCACGGCGCCTTGTGCGGCGCGGTCGGGGTTGGCTTTCAGCTCCAGGATTTCCGCTTGCAGCGCAATGGCTTCCAGCAGCTCGTCGAGGCCCTGACCGGTGACGGCGGAAACTTCCACATCCTGCACTTCGCCGGACATGGCTTCCACGACAACTTCGTGCTGCAGCAAGTCGGTGCGCACTTTGGTCGGGTCCGCAGCCGGCTTGTCGATCTTGTTGATCGCCACAATCATCGGGACTCCGGCCGCCTTGGCGTGGTTGATCGCCTCGACGGTCTGCGGCATCACCGCGTCGTCCGCAGCGACAACCAGAACCACGATATCGGTCACCTGCGCACCGCGCGAGCGCATCGAGGTGAAGGCCGCGTGGCCCGGGGTATCCAGGAAGCTCAGCACGGTACCGCTTTCGGTCGTCACCTGATAGGCGCCGATGTGCTGGGTGATGCCGCCGGCTTCGCCAGCCACAACGCGGGCGTCACGGATTGCATCCAGCAGCGAGGTCTTGCCGTGGTCGACGTGGCCCATGATGGTGATGACCGGCGGACGCGGCTTCAGATCCTCGTCCTTGTCCTCGACCTCCTTGATCACGTCCTCGACGTCGGCGTCGGAGACACGGGTCACCTTGTGGCCGAATTCCTCGATGATCAGTTCGGCGGTATCGGCGTCGATCGACTGGTTCTGGGTGACCATCATACCCATCTGCATGAGCGATTTCACCACATCGGCAACGCGTTCAGCCATACGGTTGGCCAGCTCGGAAACCACGATGGTCTCCGGCAGCTGCACATCGCGCACAACCTTTTCCCGCTCGACCGAGCCGCCCATAGCCTTCTGGCGCGCACGCTCTTGCTTGCGCTTCATTGCTGCCATCGAACGCTGGCGGTTGCCTTCGCCGCCAGTAGCCTGGCCAAGCGTCAGCTTGCCGGAGCGGCGGTTGTCGTCACGGCCCTTGCCGCGGGACGGGCGCTGATCGCGCTCTCGCTCGGACTTGCGCGGAGTTGCAGCCGGAGCCGGTTTGTTCGGTGCCGGACGCTCTGCCTTGGGGGCAGGCGCAGGCGCAGCGGCAGCCCGTTTGGCGGCCTCCGCTTCCTCGGCGCGCTTGCGCTCTTCCTCTTCGGCTTTCTGGCGGGCGCGTTCTTCGGCTTCGCGCTGCTCGCGTTCCTTGGCTTCCGCTTCGGCGCGGCGGCGCTCACGCTCTTCGGCGCGGGCCTTTTCCTCGGCTTCACGCTGCGCGGTTTCTTCCGCCTCGCGGGCCTTGGCGGCCTGCAGCGCCTTCAGGCGGCGCTCCATCTCTGCGTCGCTGATGCCGGCAGGCCGGCGGGATCCGGACGCTGCCGGTGCAGCACCGCTGCCGCTTTTGGCCGCACCCGGCTTGGGAACCACCACGCGCTTGCGCTTGGTTTCCACTACGACATTCTTGGTCCGTCCATGGCTGAAACTCTGTTTCACGTTCCCCGGACGGGAACTCCCACGCAGACCCAGTGTCTTTTTGCCGTCACTATCGCTCATAAAGCTACTTATCCTTCCGTGCGGCCGCTGCCGCCCACCATTTCGCGCAAACCTTGCAGTCGTTGCGCCTCATCTACAACACGTTTGCTGAGTCCGCCAGAGGCGAGGGCGGCATGTATCACAGTTTGGCGCCCAAATGCCATTCCCAGCTCGTCCGCCGTGAGGCAGCCGATGAATTTGCCCTTGTAGGGCGTGCTCAGCTTCGACTTTCCGCGGCCCGACCCGTCAGAGGCCTGGATCAGCACCCGGGCCTGTTCCTTGGCCAGCCAGTCCTTGACCTTTTCATACCCGGCCACCGCGTCGCCCGACTTGCGCGCCAGGCTGATCAGCCCGACCAGGCGGCGGACCACCTGGTCCTCCACCTCTCCGGCAAGCCCGGCGGAGACCTGGACCTGCGATTTGAAGCCGCGGGCGAACAGCTTCTTTTTGACGGCGGTTTCCAGCGCCGCGCGGCTGGAGGCCACATAGACGCCGCGGCCCGGCAGCTTGCCCATCACATCGGGCACGACCTGGCCTTCGGGCCCCATCACAAAACGGATGAGTCCCTGTTTGGGCTCGGTATCGCCGGTTGCGATGCACTTGCGCTCGCTGCCTTCGGACCGGTCTTTTTGAACGCCGCCGCGTGTCATTCAGGTCTCCTCTGCAAAGCCCGGGATCAGGCTTCGCTTTCCTCTTCGCCAGCGTCTTCGTCTTCCGCCGCTTCCGCTTCCAGCTCAGCCGGATCCACCCAGCCCAGCATGATGCGCGCGGTCATGACCATGTCCTGCGCCTCTTCCAGCGACACGCCGAAGGGCTCCAGGATGCCGTCATCCTTGACCCGCTCACCGCCATCGGAGGTCCAGCCGCCGGCCAGCTCCCAGTCAGCGCAGGTGGCGAAATCTTCCAGCGATTTCACATCGTCTTTGGCCAGCGCTTCGACCATCTGCGGGGTCAGGCCCTCGAACTGGATCAGGCTATCCTCGGCGCCAAGCTCACGGGCTGCATCCAGCGCTGCCTTGGCTTGGGCTTCCAGATAGTCGCGGGCACGCGCCTGCAGCTCTTCGGCGGTGCCTTCGTCAACACCGTCAATGACCAGCAGTTCGTCGAGCTCGACATAGGCAACCTCTTCCAGGTTGGTAAAGCCCTCAGACACCAGAAGCTGGGCAAAGAACTCGTCCAGATCAAGGGTCTCCATGAACAATTTCGTGCGCGCCTCGAATTCCTTCTGGCGGCGGGCCGATTCTTCTTCCTCGGTCATGATGTCGATGTCGAGGTTGGTCAGCTGCGACGCCAGGCGCACGTTCTGACCGCGGCGGCCGATGGCGAGCGACAGCTGCTCTTCCGGCACCACAACTTCGATCTTACCAGCTTCCTCGTCCAGCACCACCTTGGAGACTTCCGCGGGCTGCAGCGCGTTAACCAGGAAGGTCGGCTGATCTTCGTTCCACGGGATGATGTCGATCTTCTCGCCCTGCAGCTCGTTCACGACGGCCTGCACGCGGGAGCCGCGCATACCCACACAGGCGCCGACCGGGTCGATCGAGCCATCGTAGGAGACAACAGCAATCTTGGCGCGCGAACCGGGGTCGCGGGCGACCGCCTTGATCTCAATGATGCCGTCATAGATTTCCGGCACTTCCATCTTGAACAGTTCAGCCATGAACTCCGGCGCGGTGCGCGACAGGAAGATCTGCGGGCCGCGCGGCTCGCGGCGCACGTCCTTGATGTAGCAGCGCACGCGGTCGTTCGGGCGGTAGCTTTCACGGCCGATCTTCTCGTTGCGGCGCAGGATCGCTTCGCCAGCGCCCACATCGACGATGACGTTGCCGTATTCCTCGCGCTTGACCAGGCCGTTGATGATGGTGCCGGCGCGGTCCTTGAACTCTTCGTACTGGCGGTCGCGCTCTGCTTCGCGGACCTTCTGCAGGATCACCTGCTTGGCCGACTGGGCGGCGATCCGGCCCATTTCAACCGGCGGCACTTCCTCGACATAGGTCTGGCCCACCTCGGGGTTCGCCATGTACTGGCGCGCCTGCTCAACGGTCATTTCGGCCTGGTAGTTCTCCAGCTCCTCATCCGCCACAACGGTGCGCACGCGGGTAAAGGTGGCGCGGCCGGTCTTGCGGTCGATCGACACCCGGATATCCATCTCGGCGCCATAGCGGCTTTTGGCCGCACGGGCGAGGCTCTCTTCCATCGCCTCGATCACCAGCCCCGGGTCGATCATCTTTTCGCGCGCCACGGCCTCGGCGGTTTGCAACAGCTCCAGCTGGTTTGCAGAGGTGATAGCCATTACTTTTTCTCCTCTTCGGACTCTTCGGTCTCGATTTCGTCGAATGCGTCTTCGTTGAGCGTCCCGGCCTCTTTGCGCTGACGCAGCATTTCCTTGATCAGATCATCGGTCAGAACCAGCTTGGCATCGCTCAGCCAGTCGAACTTCAGTCCGATGGTCACGGTCTCGCCCTGATCCTCGATGTTGATCAGGACTTCGTCTTCTTCGGTGCCTGCCAGCTCGCCCTTGAAGCGGCGGCGGCCGCCGACCATCTCGGCGGTTTCGAGCTTGGCTTCGTAGCCCTCGAACATCTCGAAGTCTTTCATCCGAGTCAGCGGACGGTCAATGCCCGGGCTGGAGACCTCCAGGGCATAGGCGTCGATGATCGGGTCCTCGACGTCCAGCACCGCGCTGACGGCATTCGAGATATCGGCGCAATCATCCACCTCGATGCCGCCGTTGGGCTTATCGGCCATGATCTGCAGCGTTGTCGACTTACCAGACATCAGCCGGATTCGCACCAGCTCATAGCCCAGATCCTCGATCACCGGGGTGACGATCTCGGCCAGGCGCCGGTCGATGGCAGCTTTGGCAATCAGGTCGTTGGTCATCAGACCTCCACTTGGAGCGGCAGGCGCGAACCTGCAAACACAAAAAAACGGGCGCGCGGCCCGTCGAAATTCCCGGTGGAGCCTTGAGCCAGAGGTTCAACGCGCCGCTGTTGTCAAAGCCATATAGGGGGGATTGGGGAAAACTGCAAGGGAAACGATCCCACAATGCCGAACGTGAATGATATCGTTGGATGGTGACGGAAAAGAGGAGCGGGACAATGAATATAGCGGATACGGCAAGAAAGTATGCGGAGGCTTGGAGTTCCGGTGATCCGGACGCTGTTGCATCCCACTACGCCGAGAACGGCTCCATCACAATCAACCGAGGAGATCCGATTGAGGGACGCAAAGCAGTTTCAGAAATGGCTGCAGGGTTTTATGCGGAATTTCCGGATTTGATCGTATTGCTTGACCACCTTCGTGTCGCCGGAAATCACGTTATGTTCGGCTGGACACTGGAAGGAACCCACTCTGGAACCGGTCAAAAGGTAAGAGTGCCGGGATGGGAAGAGTGGGATCTCGACGCTGAAGGAAAAGTCGCCGAATCACGCGGCTGGTTTGATGCCGGGGAATATGAACGGCAAATTGCGGAAGGGATCTGAACTCAGATCATCCACCAACGCTCGGCAATGCGGCCGTCATCCAGCGGCGCGCGTTGGCCCACCTTGCGCGGGATACCGACGTTGTGCCGGGCAGCCAGTGCCATATCGCTGGACGAAGGGTGATACAAAAACTCGCCCCGGCGCAGCAGTCCGCGCGGTTCCGGCAGGGCCGCCACGTCTACATAACCATCACGCAAAGCCTCAGCCCGGACAGCCGCGTCGGGGATCACGATGATCTCCACCGCATCCGCCCACCCGGCAGTTCCGGCCTTGTAGTGATCCGCCACCCTGGACGCGCGGAAATGCCGGCCTTCCTGGGCACGCTCCACTTTGTAGCAGCCGGTGCCCATCGCAATTGACAGCGGCATGGGGAGATTGCCGCCGGCCGCAATCATCTGATCGGCGCTGGCCAGCAAGTAGGGCAGATGCGGGTTGGGCTGCGACAGCTCCACCAGCAGCTGATGGCTGCCTAGCGCGGTAATGGCCTGCACCTCTGCACCGGTGATTCCCTGCGCCAAGAGCGAGGTGGCAGCATCATCCGCCGTCAGCGGGCTGCCATCGTGAAACGCCACCCCTTCACGCAAGTTGAAGGTCCAAGTCCGGGCATCCGCTGTCGAGTGCCAGCCTGTGGCCAGCTCGCCGCGCAGCAGCCCGTCCGGGGCGATTTCGGTCAGCGTGTCATAAATCGCGCCGCGGGCGGCCTGTTCCAGCATCCCGCCATCGCGCGGAACCGCCAGCCGAAGCACGCCGCCGGCCTTTGGCGAAGCATGGACCGATCCGCCGGCAGCCGCCAGCAGGGCAGCGGCAGCACCCGAGGTGAACAGCGCGCGGCGGTCGATGCGCGTCATGGCACAAGCTCTCCTGCAATCCGGTCCATCGCCCGGACCAGCTCTGCGCTGATTCCCGGCTCGGACAAAGCATGGCCTGCATTGCGCACCATCTTCAACTCCGCGTTTGGCCACAGCTCATTCAGGCGCCAGGCGGAAGACGGCGGGCAGATCATGTCATAGCGGCCCTGCACGATCACGCCGGGGATATGGGAGATCCGCCCCATGTTGGCAAGGATCTGACCGTCGTAATCGAGGAAGCCGCCATTGCGGAAATAATGGTTTTCCAGCCGGGCAAAGGCGCGGGCGTAGTCCCCGGGGCTTTCGCCACTTTGGCCGTTGGAATGCACGGACGCCAGCGCGTTTTCCCACGACGACCAGGCGCGGCCATAGCGCACTTCTTCGTCCAGATTTCCGGAAAACAGCCGCTTGTGATAGGCGCCGATCATGTCATTGCGCTCGCCATCGGGGATCAGCGAGACGAATTTGGCCCAGGTTTCAGGCCAGAATTTGCCGGCGCCGCCGCCATAGAACCAGTCAAGCTCAGCCTTGGTCATCAGGAAGACGCCGCGCAGGATCATCTGCTGCACCCGGTCGGGGTGGGTCTGGGCATAGATCAGCGCCAGGGTCGCCCCCCAGCTGCCACCGAACAAGATCCATGACTCGATGCCGATCTGGCGGCGAATCAGCTCCATATCCGCGACCAGATGCCAGGTGGTGTTGTCCTCGCAGGAGGCATAGGGGCGCGATCGTCCGCAGCCGCGCTGGTCAAACAGAATGATCCGGTAGACATCGGGATCGAAATAGCGCCGCATCGCCGGGCTGCTGCCGCCGCCGGGGCCGCCGTGGCACACAATCACGGGTATGCCGTTTGGATTCCCGCTCTGCTCTGCATATATACGGTGCCCTTGGCCTGCGTCGATCATGCGCTGGTCAAAGGGCTCGACCGGCGGGTAAAGATAATGCACTGCGCGCTTTTGGTCCGGGTATCTATCCATTACTGACCTTAGTGAGACGTCAGACTACAAAAGAGCACACGGAGACAGGAATGCAAGCGCCTCAATCCACGGTCGACCCAGCGGAAATCGCCAAATTCGAGGCGATGGCGGCGGAGTGGTGGGATCCGCATGGCAAATTCAAGCCCCTGCACATGCTGAACCCGTGCCGGCTCGACTACATCACCAAGCAGATTGCCGCCGAATTCAGCCGCGACCTGACGTCACGGAACCCGTTTGAGGGGCTGCGGCTGCTGGATATCGGCTGCGGCGGCGGCTTGCTGAGCGAGCCAATGGCGCGGCTGGGCGCCACGGTTGTGGGCGCTGATGCCGCCGAGGGCAACCTGCCGGTCGCGCGTATCCATGCGGAGCAATCCGGGCTGGAGATCGACTACCGCCACACCACTGCCGAAGCGCTGGCCGGGGCTGGCGAGCAGTTCGACGTGGTGCTCAACATGGAAGTGGTGGAGCATGTGGCTGATCCGCTCAGCTATCTGACCGCGACGCAGCAGTTGCTGAAGCCCGGCGGGCTGGAGATCTGCTCGACCATCAACCGCAACCCCAAGAGCTTTGCCATGGCCATCATCGGTGCCGAGGTGATCATGCGCTGGCTGCCGCGCGGGACCCATGAATGGTCCAAGTTCATCACCCCGGACGAGCTGTTCGAACTGCTGCGCAAGGCCGGACTGAAGCCGGTGGACCGCAAGGGGTTCGTGTTCAACCCGATCACTTGGAATTGGTCGATCTCCGAACGGGACCTGTCGGTGAACTACGTGACTGCCAGCGTGAAGCCCGGCTGAGCCGCCCCTGTCATCGCCCTGCCCGCACGGCCGCCTATCCTTAAGGATAGGTGGTAATCCTTATGCACCCTTTAGTTGCACCGCCCTGATTGTTAACGTCAGGTAACGGACTTGGAATGTTACCCGGTCCGTTTGGGGCAAAGCCCTTGAATTTACTAATTGCTTACCGCTGTTTCCGGCGGGTCCGCCCAAAGGTTGCCAGGACCGCCACTCACGGAATGATGGGGACTGATGGGGAAGAGGGGCGCCTGCTTGCGGGCGTCCTTCTTTTTCGTGCACTCATTTCAATCAACAGGTTGCGGGGACCGGCCGGATCAGCCGCTTTCTTCCAGCTTGCCGCGCAGCTCGCGCAGGATCGGCAAGGTGGCCCGGACCCGGTCGCTGCCCAGCTCCCCGACCACTTCTGAGATCACCGGAATGATCCCCGCCAGCGCCGCATCGCGGGCCTGTTTGCCTGCCGGGCTGATTGCCACCATCTTGCGCCGCGCATCATCCCAATCGGGGCGGACATGGATATATCCCGCGACTTCCAGCTTGCTCAGGGTGTTGGTCATCGCCCCGCGTGTCACGTGGAAGGCCTTGGCCAGTTGTGCGGGCGAGCGTTCCAGCCCGGCGCGGGCCAGGTGGTTCAGCACCGAAAAATGTGACAACTCCATACCCTTAGGCAGCACCTTGCTGAGGCGTGACCGGGCCAGCTGGTCAGCCATAAGTATCTCGCTGAACAGCGATACCGCCAGGGAATGGGTTTCATCCATCAGGGTCCGTCGAACTCCCGGTCGTGGGTCAGGGAAGGCACACGCTTGCGTGCTTCTGCCACTTTTTCGAGGTCGAGATCAACGTACGTCACGCCCGGGTCCTGGCCCGCATCCGCCAGCACCTCGCCCCAGGGAGCGACAGCCAGAGAATGGCCATAGGTCTTGCGGCTGGGCCCGCGCGAGGCCGGGTGCGTGCCGGTCTGCGCCGGTGCCAGCACGAAACAGCCGGTCTCGATTGCCCGGGCGCGCAGCAGCGAATGCCAATGCGCCTCGCCCGTCACATAGGAGAACGCCGCCGGCACCGTAAGGATCTGCGCCCCGCCTTTGGCCAGCGCCCGGTGGAGGTGCGGAAAGCGCACATCGTAACAGATGGTCATGCCGATGTTGGCAAAGGGTGTTGCTGCCACGACGGCTTTGGTGCCCGGGCGGTAGCCATCGGACTCGCGGTAGGTTTCTTCCGGGGTAACCTCCACATCAAACATGTGGATCTTGTCATAGCGCGCGGTGATTTCCCCCTGCGGGCTGATCAGGAACTGCCGGTTGGCAAAGCGGCCGTCCGCGTCTTGGGTCTTGACCCCCAGCGAGCCCAGCAGCAGCCAGACCCCGTGCTTGGACGCCTCTTCCCGCAGGGCGGCCAGGGTCGGGTCGCCCTCCTCGTGGCAAAGAACGCCATTCTGATGGGTCCGGCTGCCGGAGAGGCAATTGGTGACCTCAGGGGTCAGCACAAAACCGGCCCCGCCGCGCACAGCCTCCGCCATCATTGCTTTCACCGTTTCCAGGTTTTCAGCCGGATTATCGGTGGATGTCATCTGAAGCAGAGCTGCGCGCATTGTGTCTCTCCGGGATCAGGCCGCCAGCAGCGGGTCGAGCTTTCCCGCCTGTTCCAGCGCAAAAAGGTCGTCACAGCCGCCCACGTGGGTATCGCCGATGAAGATCTGCGGCACTGTGCGGCCGCCGTTGGCGCGCTGGATCATCTCTGCCTTGCGCTCCGGCTGCTCCAGAACGTTAACTTCGGAAAAAGCCACGCCTTTCTGGTTCAGCAACCGTTTGGCCGCATGGCAGTAGCCGCACAGAGGCGAGGTGTAGATTTCAACCGTTTTCATTCAGGACCCCATATTCTGGTTTCGAAGGTTGTGGAGGAATTGGGGATTCATTGCAACAATTGCCAGAGGCAGGCGGAATGCCTCACGTTTGCGTGACCCGGGCCAGTACCGCCACCCGCACCTCGGCTGCGCCGGCCCGCAGGCAGGCGTCAGTGCAGGCGCTGAGCGTCGCGCCAGAAGTCATCACGTCATCCACGATCAGCACGCTGCGGCCCCTGATCCTGTCCAGCCGGCCCGGATGCGCGCAGATCGCAGACCCCAGCAGCTGATAGCGCTGGTCCCGCGTCTTGCCCTCCAGCGCAGGTGTTTGCCGGATTCGGCGCAGCAAGTCCGGGCAATGCTCCAAACCCGCGCGTCCCGCCAGCGCCTCTGCCAGCAGTGCAGACTGGTTGTACTTGCGCTTCAGCAGCCGCGTCCAATGCAGCGGCACTGGGCAGATGACCGGATTATCCTGCAAAAGCGGTTGCGCTGCGCGTTCAAGCCAAACCGCGGCGGTCATGGCGATTTCAGTCCGGTCCCCGTGTTTCAGGGCCAGCACCAGTTTGCGTCCCTGCCCCTCATATAACAGCGCCGAGCGCCCCCGGCTCCAAGGCCGCGGATGGCGCAGGCAGCTGTCGCATTCCAGGCGGAAACCGTCCCCCTCCCCCGGCAACGGGGAACCGCAGCCCTCGCAGACAGTGCCGCTGATGAAGCGCATCCCGGACCAGCACGTGCCGCACAGGCCAAAGTCGCTGCCGACCAGCCCGCCGCAGCCCAGGCACTGGGCTGGATAGATCAGTGAAACAGCGGTTTGAATCCCCGCCAGCAGCATCTAAATAGCCCCCATGACACAAGCGCCCGCACAACTCTTCGACCGCCGCGCACTGGCGGCCCGCCGCGCCCGCCGGCGCGCGGACGCCTTGTTCCTGCACCAGATGGCGCGGGATGAGGCCGAGGATCGCCTGAGCCTGGTTAACAGAACCTTTACAGCACCCGCCGTGGTCTCCCCTTTCCCGGAGGTCTGGGAAGGGTTTCAGCCGGACGCGGAGATTGTGGCCGACACGGACGTTCTGGCTTTGGAACAAGGCGCGCATGATGTGGTGATCCATGCCATGTGCCTGCACTGGGCCAATGATCCGGTCGGGCAGCTGATCCAATGCCGCCGCGCCCTGACGGAAGA